>NZ_JBOTRC010000016.1:0-42988 GCF_050936095.1 Rheinheimera sp. WS51 | reverse complement strand
ATTCAGATTATTTGTCTTAACTGGGGGCTTAGCTGTTAACGCTTGGATGCCTATAAAGCCAAGATAAACTGCAGCGGCAAGACTTAACGCTGTAAATAACCAAGGAGTCGTTTGAATAAGTACCCCTATACCAATTAATGAATATGCCACATGTAATAAAATAGCACTGCCTATGCCAATACTGGCAGCAAGTGCAGCTTTAACGCCATAGCGTACGGCATATCTTAAAACAATGGCAAAGTCTGGGCCTGGACTGGCTACCGCCATTAAATGAACAGAGGCGATAATAAGAAACTCAGGCCCAAAACTCATATTTTCTCACTTATAAATGCTTAATCTAAATGGCTTAATTCGATAACAATAAAACAATCAGAAAGTTAGTACCATTTCACCGGCACTACATCGGCATAATTTATCACACAAAGGACAAGAGTAAGCTGCGGTTTCAGATAGATGCTGCCACCTATTTGGATGTACAACTAACAGCCGTCCACCTGCACCAATAAAATAACGCTCTGCTGAATTACCAGGACTTTCACGCCATATATGGGCTAATCCAGCTTTTGCACCTTGTTTTTTAAGTGCTCTGGTTGATGCTGCAAGCATTTTACTGCCTATGCCTTGGCCTTGTTTCGATGCTAAAACAGCAACAGATTTAAAGTAGGCCATCTCAGATAATGATACCGGCCATATTTCCTGACTACACCACTGATCTGCTCGCCAATTTCCTGCGGCAAAACTAATTCTATACCCCACTACATTTTGTTGTGAGTCTAAAGCAACAAAACTGGCATTAATACCCTTTTTATTTCCTTGTTTATGCATCTGAACTACGGCATCTAAATTCGCGTAATTATCGCCATGGATCTGATTTGCAACTTGCACTACAGCAGAAAAATGCTCTGATTCAAAGGGGACTATTTGCACATTTATGTCCTGAAAAACTAAAAACTATATAGTCGTTATAAAACAGCTATTGTGCACAAGCAAATATTTTTCTTTCCTTATAAAAAACATAAAAATAGACGAATCATCATAAATACACGATGGACAACTAATCGTTTTTGCCATATTGTTAAATACGAAACTTTTAATCTAATTAATTGTTAATAAATCTAAGGGGCACCCTGTGAGAGAAAATAATAAATATAATAAAATAGCCTGGGCGATAAAGTTAAGTCTTGCTGCTTCATTATCATTAGGTGTTAATAGCATTGCTGTAGCGCAAGAGGAAATGGTAGAAACCAAGCAAAAAGAACAACAAATTGAAAAAATAGCTATTGTTGGAAGTCGCTCAGCGCCACGCTCTGTTAGCGACTCCCCTGTTCCAATTGATATCATTGGCGGAGATGAATTAAGTAAAGGTGGCAATAGCGATATGTTGAACTTAATTAGTACAACAGTGCCATCATTAAACGTACATGCACAGCCGATCAGTGATGCTGCCTCGTTAATTAGACCTATAAATTTACGCGGCTTATCTTCTGACAGTACCTTAGTCTTATTAAATGGCAAGCGTCGCCACCGTGCTTCTGTGATTTCATTTTTAGGTGGCGGTATCAATGATGGTGCCCAAGGCCCCGATATCTCTGTTATACCCGGCATTGCATTAAAGCAAGTTGAAGTACTTCGTGATGGTGCAGCAGCCCAATATGGCTCTGATGCGATAGCTGGTGTAATTAACTTTGTATTAAAAGATGCAGCCGAAGGCGGCACGATAGAAGTGAAACGTGGCGAGTATTACGAAGGTGATGGTACCTCTACAGAGATTGCCGCTAACGTTGGTATGGCATTAACTAAAGAGGGTTTTGTAAATTTAAGTATGCAATATAAAAACTCTGATGCGACTAGTCGGAGTGTACAGCGTGGCGATGCTCAAGAAATTGCTGACCAGGGTAACCCCTTTATTGCCAACCCTGTCCAAGTGTGGGGCTCACCTGAAATTAAAGATGATATAACTGTATTTTTAAATGCCGGTATTGATTTAGATAATGGTGGCCAAGCTTATATGTTTGGTAATTACTCTGAGCGTGATATTAGAGGTGGCTTTTACTATCGCAATCCTCATAATCGTGGCCAGGTTTTCTCAAATGATGGTGGTGAAACACTTCAAGTTGTTGATACAACAGGTGATGGTGGCTGTAGCAATATAGGTATTGTTGGCTTAAATCATGATGAAATTAGCGCTAAAGTGAATGCGCTACCAGAGAACTGTTTCACTTTCTTTTCTATGTTCCCAGGCGGGTTTACCCCTAATTTTGGTGGTAACATAACCGATACGTCTTTAGCTATGGGGATGAAAGGCGAAGTTAAAAAAGGCATCTTCGAAGGCATTAATTATGATTTCAGTGGTGTTGTTGGTCGCAACGAGTCAACATTCCAATTATTTAACTCTGTAAATGCGTCATTAGGCCCTGATACGCCAACCAACTTTGATGCGGGTAAATATATTCAACTTGAAAAAACATTTACAGCCGATTTTGTTAAATATATCCCTGCCGGTTTATATCAAGATCTTACCTTTGCTTTTGGTACGCAATGGACAGAGGAAAGCTTTGAAATTGTAGCGGGCGAAGAAAGCTCATGGAAAATTGGTCCCTATGTTAGTCAAGGGCTAAGTAACGGCTCTAACGGCTTCCCGGGTTTCCAACCTCAAACAGCCGGTACTTCAACTCGTCGTAACTATGCCGCTTATATCGATGTGAATGCAGAATTCACTGAGCGTTTTATGGCCGCAGCTGCATTACGTTTTGAAGATTATGATAGCTTTGGCACTACAACCAACTATAAATTAACCTCACAGTTTCGTTTAACTGATGATTGGGCGCTGCGCGCTTCAACAAGCAGTGGCTTCCGTGCTCCTACAGTAGGTCAAGCTAACGTAACAAATGTTCGTACTGAAGCTGATCAAGGCGAATTAATTGATATTGGTGTTATTCCTGCTACTAACCCAGTTGCTATTTTAAAAGGTGCCACAGTATTAACACCTGAAGAGTCAACTAGCTACGCATTTGGTATGGTTTATACAGGCTATGGTTTCTTTCTAACAGCCGATTATTATTTAATTGATGTAGATGATCGTATTAGTCAGTCTACTAACTTTGATGTTACGCCTGAAGATATTGCTGCATTAAAAGCGGCAGGCGTAACTGGGATAGACTCCTTAACCAGTATTACTTACTTAACTAATGACTTTGATACAAGAACTCAAGGTATTGATATTGTAGCTAATTACTCGACTGAGTTATTTAATGGCCAAAGTAATTTTGCATTAGCCTATAACTGGAATGATACCGAAGTCGTTCGTTTTAGTGAGATCACAGGTGACTTCCGTGTATCACGGTTAGAAAATGACTTGCCCAACCACCGTGCAACATTAACATGGGCACAAAGCTGGGATGACTGGTCAGTGTTACTTCGTAGTAATTATTATGGTGAATACCAGGGCGTACATGCTGATGACTCAACTCTTACAACCAATGCATCTGCTAAAGTGACATTTGATGTCGAAGTTAATTACTTTATAAATGATAACTTTATAGTTTCTGCGGGTGCCCAAAACCTACTAGATAATGAAGCAGAAAAACTAAATGCTGAAGGTAGCCAAATTTTAGGTGCTAAATACTATGAAACGTCACCTATGGGAATTAATGGCGGTTATTGGTACTTAAAAGGAACCTATAAGTTTTAAATCTAGAAACCTTATTTAGCTTTGTCGTTAAATAAGGCTTTCAAATTTGTGTTAAGTAAACAAAAAAGTCACCGCTTAGTTGCTGGTGACTTTTTTATTTGTCAGTATTTTACAATGCTGACAATAATAGCTGTAATGGATGCTTAGGTTTATCCCCTACTAACCTTTTAACTTGGCTCCGACAGGAAAAACCTGTAACAGCAAGTTGATTAACACCATATTTTTCAATTGGTGCTCGCCAGCTTAAGTCGAATAACGCTTTGCTGTTATCTAAATTTTGCGCTTCATGACCATAGGTTCCTGCCATGCCGCAACACCCTACGCTAACCGGCTGTAAACTTAACCCCATGCGACTAAAAATATCTTGCCAGGCCTTTTCTGTAGCTGGTAACGCAGTTTTTTCAGTGCAGTGCGCCAATAACGCATACTCATGATTTTGCGCAATTTTAGGTAAGCTCTGTTTAACTAACCACTCATGCAGCAATTGCACCGCAAAATCGCCTCGATTATCAGTAAGCACTTTGTTGTACTCGTCACGATAAACTAAAACTAAAGAGGCATCTAACCCCACCATAGGTATAGCTAGTTTATGTAGTTGGTTTAAAAACTGTGCTGCATTCTTAGCTGTTCTAGCAAAGTCACGTAAAAAACCTTTAACGTGTTGTGGTTTACCATTAGGCATAAAGGGGAGCAATACCGGATTAAAGCCAAGCTTTTCTATTAAACGCAGCGCATCTTCAACTAATTCTGCTTCATAAAAACTAGTAAAAGGATCCTGTACTAGCAACACGGTTTTCTGCCGTTGCTGCTCGTCTAGTTGTTGCAATTGCTGTAAATTAAATTGATAGTCTTTTTGAACCCGCTGAGCCAAGCTAGGCACAGAAAGCAAAGGCGTATCAACATAACCGACACTGCGTTTTAATAAAGCTGCTGTTAGATCCCGCTTTAAAACAAAATTGACCAGCCTGGGTGCTTTCGCTAAGAAAGGCGCTGTACGTTCAATATTAGCGACTATATAGTCTTTTGCCGGTCGTAAATAACGGCTGTGATAAAGCTGTAAGAAACGTGCTCTAAATGACGGCACATCCACTTTAATTGGGCATTGCCCAGCACAAGCTTTACAAGCCAAACACCCTTCCATCGCTTCCATAACTTCATGTGAAAAGTCTGCTTCACCATTGCGCTTAGCTAAGGTGTTTTTAAACCGTGGCCATAAATCTTTAATGCTGCTGCGATTAGCTTGTAACTGCGCTTCTTTTGCTAAAACATCGACCCCTTGTAACTCAGTTAAGCGTAGCCACTCACGCATTAGCCCTGCCCGCCCTTTAGGACTATGCCGGCGATCTTTAGTAATTTTACTCGACGGACACATAGGGGAGCTGGCTTCATAATTAAAACATAAACCATTACCGTTACAGTCTAGGCTGCTATTAAAACTATCTTTTACGGTAATAGGAATTTGTCTATCGAAGTAGGCACGTTTTTGGCCATCAACGCTGACTAAGTGTTCAACGCTTTGGTATGGAGTACAAATTTTGCCTGGGTTTAAGCGATTATTAGGATCAAAAGCAGCTTTTATTTTTCGCAGCTCGGTAAATAATGTCTCGCCAAAAAAGGCTGGACCATATTCACTACGGTAACCTTTGCCATGCTCGCCCCACATTAAGCCGCCATATTTTGCGGTAAGAGCAACGACTTGATCAGAGATAGTACGCATTAATTGCTCTTGCTCTGGATCACACAAATCTAAAGCTGGCCTTACGTGTAATACGCCAGCATCAACATGACCAAACATGCCGTATTGTAAGCCATGCTGATCTAATAGGCTGCGAAACTCTTGAATAAAATCGGCTAAATTTTCCGGTGGAACAGCAGTATCTTCAGCAAAGGCAATGGGCTTTTGTCGGCCTTTAGTGTTGCCTAATAAGCCCACCGCTTTTTTACGCATAGCATAAATAGAGTTAATCGCTTGGCTATCATAAGTAACTTGATAGCCAATAATGCCATCTTGCTTAGTGGCTACAGCGGCATCTAAGCGTTGGCTTAATTGCGCAATTTTCTGCTCAATATCCTGTTGGCTTTCACTATTATATTCAACCATGTTTAAGCCCAACATTTCGCTATCGGCAACATCGGTTATATAGTCTTTTACTTGATGCCAAATAATATCGGCACGGGCTAAATTCAATACTTTACTATCAACCGTTTCAACAGAAGTTGCTTGTGCTTGCACTAAAAAAGGCGCATTTCGTAAAGCGCTATTAAAACTATCATACTTAACGTTTACCAAGCACTTGTGCTTAGCGATAGGCGTAATATTTAATTTGGCTTCAACCACAAAACCAAGCGAGCCTTCAGAGCCAGTAATAACCCGAGATAAGTCAAATTGGCTTAAATCATCGTTAAACACATTCTCTAAATCATAGCCGGTTAAAAACCGATTTAAGCGTGGGAAAGTGTCGAGTATTTGTTGCCGGTTATCCCGACAGCTGCGTAGCACCTGACGGTATAAGCGACCAATGGTATTTTCTTGTTCAGCTAAGGCTTCAGCTTGTTCAGTTGGCATGGCATAGCTAGATAACACTTGGCCATTAATTAAAACTGTTTTAAGCGCTAAAACATGATTGCTGGTTTTACCATAAACTAAAGAGCCCTGACCTGAAGCATCAGTGTTAATCATACCGCCTATGGTGGCGCGATTTGAGGTAGATAAGTCTGGTGCAAAGAAAAAGCCATAAGGCTTTAAAAAAGCATTCAGTTGGTCTTTAATAACACCCGCCTGAACTTTAACCCAGCGTTCCTCAACATTAATTTCTAAAATGTTGCGCATATGGCGAGAAATATCTACCACCACATGCTCAGTTAAAGACTGGCCATTAGTGCCAGTACCACCGCCGCGTGGGCTAAATTTAATATGCGAAAAAGTAGAGGTTTGACCAAGCGAAGATAGAATCACTAAATCTTCAGTGGTTCTGGGTAACAACACCGCTTGCGGTAAGACTTGATAAACACTGTTATCGGTCGCCACAGCTAACCGACTGGCATAGGTGGTTTCAATATCACCGGAAAACCCTGCGGCTTTCAAAGCCTGGGTATAGGCAACAACACTGGCATCTAGTGCCTGTTCTGGTACAAGCTTAGGGATCATAGACTACTGACACTCAACTAAAAGTGGCAGTAGTATAACATTAAGTCGACTTAAGGTTTAATGGCTTTTAGGGTCTATGGGTCAATTGTAAGCCACGTAAAAAATATCGTAATACCTGGTCATGGCATTCACGGTAATGTTTATGATCAGGCCGACGGAAAAAGGCGCTTAATTCATGCTTGCCTAATCTAAACTCAGACTTAGCTAATAACGCTAAAATATCATCATCTTTTAAATCAAAGGCTATTTTTAATTTACGTAAAATAATATTGTGATTTAACTTAGTTTCAGGCGGCGGAATAACGCCATCTTTTTTACCACGGCGTGAAATAATTAGGCCATTTAAAAAACTTGCCATCATGACATCAGAAATAACTTGATAGCCAGGCTCTTCTTCTTTAACAAGCCAGTCTATTACTTGTTGCTTAGTTACCAAGATATCGGTTAAAGCGAAAATATCAATCATAGATTGATTATTAATATTTAAACTATAGCGTAAGCTACGTAACACATCATTATTGGTCAAAAGTAAATCCTGTGGCTAAATGATTTTATTAAAGGCACTGCTAAAACTTAGTGTCTAACAAAGTTTAAGGTAAATGGCCTAGTTTATCTGCCTTAGTGGCTAAATAACGCTGATTATAGGTCGACATTTTCACACGGTGTTGCACTCGTTCGACAACATTAATGCCAGCATCCGTTAGCTTAGTCACTTTTCTTGGGTTATTGGTTAATAAACGAATTTTATGCACACCAAGTTGTTGAAACATTTCAGCAGCAATATCGTACTCACGAATATCAGGTAAAAAACCTAAAATTTCATTGGCTTCAACAGTGTCTAACCCTTTATCTTGTTCAGCATAGGCGCGAATTTTATTAATTAACCCAATACCTCTGCCTTCTTGACGTAAATATAAAATAACACCACGCCCTTCATCAGCAATTTTCTGCATAGCGGCTTCTAACTGCGGGCCGCAGTCACAGCGAAGACTAAATAAGGCATCCCCAGTTAAACATTCTGAGTGTACTCTAGTTAAAACTGGGGCATCAGTTGTGATATCACCTAAAGTAAGTGCCACATGCTCTTTACCATTATCTGCTATAAAACCGTGTAAACGAAACTCTGCAAAAGGGGTAGGCAATACCGTTGCCGTAACTAGTTTTACTGTCATTAATTTAATCTCAAAGTCGCAAGCTATCTGCATTATTTTGGATGGCGGGTATTATATCAGAAACCGCCCCAGCTTAAGAAAAAGTTGGGGCGGATTATACAGGCAACCAAACACAATTGATATAATATAACACTATCTTTATATTAACTATCGGTCACTTCAGTTTGTTCTTTTACAGCTTGTGACTGGCCTAGTGCATCTGCTCCTTTTGCCTCTAGCAAGGCATGCGCAGAAATTAAGCTAATTAATTCAACATCATGCGGTATTATATTATCAGTGTTACCTGTAATAACGTGCAGTTTTTTACCTTTTATATAAAGCAAAGGCAGTGCACCATCGCCATAGCGCTTAACAAAGTGCTCAAAGGTAAAACTTTCAGTAATATTGGTAGTTTTAATCACAGCACCACGAGCAACCATACTGGATAATTTAGCATAAGACATATGTTCGCCAAATAGGCTTAAACGCTTAACATAGGTTTCTGACATTTGGTGTCGGGCACTTACAGCTTCTGCACTGTTTAAGCCAAATACCTTATCAACGCCATAAATATCCTGAAAATGGAAGCTAACTAGCGGGTTCATTTGCCGATAGGGTGAAATAATAAACACCTTACCAACACCGGTTAAATCTAAGTAGTTTTCAGCATGCTCTGAGGCCGGATTACCAAAGTACACCGGAATACTATCCATACGCGCTAAACGAATGTTATCCCAGTTACTATCAGCTAAAACAACGCGAAACTGCCGAGCTAATAATACTTTAGCCAATTCTCGGGCGAACTTAGACGCACCAAAAATAAGTACCCCTTGATTAGATCCCGCTGCAACACCTAACTTTCTAGCCCAAGTGGCTGCGGTTAAACTTTGAATTACAACAGTGCCAATAATAACCAGAAACACTAAAGGCACAATTTGCGCTGCACCTTCATAGCCTAAAGCTTCTAACTTAATAGCGAATAAAGATGACACCGCCGCTGCAACAATCCCTCGTGGCGCAACCCAACTTAAAAACCATTTCTCTTTGCTTTGCAAAGAAGTGCCAATAGCAGAGAACCAGATACTAATGGGTCTAGCGATAAACATTACTACAAGTAATACGACTAAGCCCCCCCAGCCTAAACTTAACATGGCTACAGAGTCTAAGCGGGCAGCAAGTAAAATAAATAAGGCAGAAATAAGCAGTACGGTGAGGGTTTCTTTAAACTCTAAAATTTCACCAATATCGACACCGCGCATATTCGTTAGCCAAATCCCCATTACGGTTACAGTTAATAAGCCACTTTCTTCTTGTAATAAATTAGAGCCAACAAAGACACCCAACATAATAGTGAGCACAGCTGTGTTCTGTAAGTAATGCGGTAATAAATTGCGACGTAAAATAATACCAACCAAATAACCCGTTATAGCGCCTATCCCTAAGCCTATAGATAACATTAAGCCTAATGCTGTCAACATATGGCTGGTTGAGTCAGAAGCAACCGCAATATATTCAAAAACTAATACTGCAAATAAAGCGCCTAAAGGATCTATAACAATACCTTCCCAGCGCAGTATACTGGCCAACTTAGCTGTAGGTCTTACCGTACGCAGCATAGGCACAATTACCGTTGGCCCGGTTACGCAAATCAATGCGCCGAATAAGAGTGATATTTCCCAGCTAAAACCAATAAAGTAATGTGATGCTACAGCACAGATCCCCCAGGTGATAAGCGCCCCTATAGACACTAAGTTAGTCACCATTCGACCATGGTCTTTAATTTCTTTAAAATTAAGGGTTAAAGCGCCTTCAAATAAAATAACCGCAACACCAAGAGAAATAAGTGGAAATAATAAATCACCAAATAAGGCATCAGGATCTAGAACATTAAAACCAGGGCCAAGTAATAATCCGGCAATTAATAAAGGCAAGATAGCTGGTAAACGTAACTTCCAGCCTAACCATTGGCAAAACAGCGATAAAATACCCAACAGGGCCAAAGTGGCAGAAATTTTTTCCATGAAGTTCCTTTACCAGTATTAAAAGTTTTAACTGTTATTTAAATCAAATCAATATATTTATGATACACAGCCATCGACAAAATCACAGCAATTATAAGCATAAATAAGCTAAGACTGTTATGACTATCATGCAATTTAAGCAGATTAAGGTACAATATTAGCAAATGTAACTGCTCTGCTTTATTAATCAGGATCTTGAATGCTCAGCTTTTTTGAACGAATTATTAAACCCTTCCCTACGACTGAGCCTAGTCAACCACCAAAAACTTTATATGCCTTTTGTCGCTATTATAGTAAAGGCATGGAATGGCCATTATTATTAATGTCTATTAGTACTGCGCTTTTAGCTATTCTTGAAGTGTCACTATTTAGTTTTATGGGCCAATTAGTCGACTGGTTAAGTCAAACTGAGCGGGAAAATTTATTTTCCACTCAAAGTGCTACCTTAATTAAAATGGCCTTAGTAACTGTGGTCTTTTTACCGGCATTAAGCTTTTTTCATGCGGCCATCTTACATCAAACATTATTGGGTAACTTCCCAATGTCGATACGTTGGTTATCACATCGCTACTTATTACGGCAAAGTGTAAGTTTTTATCAAAATGATTTTGCTGGACGTATTGCGACTAAGGTCATGCAAACCTCACTTGCGGTGCGCGAAACCGTAATGAAGCTGCTAGATGTGTTGGTTTATATTTTAGTCTACTTTAGCTCAATGCTCTATTTTGTCGCTGATGCTGATGTACGATTGATTATTCCCATGTTGGTTTGGTTAGCAATATATATTGGTTTACAGTTTTACTTTGTGCCTAGATTAAAACAAGCCGCAACGCATCAAGCTGATGCGCGCTCAGAAATGACAGGACGAATTGTTGATAGCTATACCAATATTAGTACTATTAAACTGTTTTCACATACACACCGTGAAGAAGCCTATAGCCGTGACAGTATGGAACTGTTTTTACGTCCCGTTTATCGACAAATGCGTTTAGCTACAGGCTTAAGTGTATCTATCCAGTCATTAAACTATATTTTAGTCTTTGCTGTCGCGGCCTTGTCTATTTGGTTGTGGTCAGCCAGCGCTATTAGTGTTGGTGCTATTGCTATCGCTGTTAGCTTATCGCTACGCTTAAATGGTATGGCGCAATGGATAATGTGGGAGATTAGTAGCTTATTTGAGAATATTGGCACGGTTACTGACGGTATTACCACGCTTTCGCAGCCCATAGCTATAGAAGACAAGCCCAATGCGAAACCATTAAATGTTAGCCAAGGGCTTATTGAATTTAAACAAGTGAATTTCAATTACGGCAAAACAAACTCTGATTTAACTACTAATAATATATTAGCTCAGCTAAACCTTACCATTAAACCAGGTGAAAAAGTGGGCTTAGTGGGCCGCTCTGGTGCGGGTAAATCGACCTTAGTTAACTTACTTTTACGTTTTTATGATATAGAAACTGGTCAAATTAAGATTGATGGCCAAGATATTAGCCAAGTGACTCAAGAAAGCTTGCGTCAACATATTGCTATGGTTACCCAAGATACCTCTTTACTGCATCGCTCGGTTAGAGATAATATTTTATATGGTAAACCCGATGCAACCGAAGCCCAGCTAATTGCAGCGGCAGAGCAAGCAGAAGCCCTACCCTTTATTCAATCTTTAACCGACGCTAAAGGTAATACCGGCTTTGATGCCCAAGTGGGTGAACGAGGCGTTAAACTCTCTGGTGGCCAACGTCAACGTATTGCTATTGCCAGAGTATTATTAAAAAATGCGCCTATCCTTATTTTAGACGAAGCGACCTCTGCACTAGACTCTGAAGTAGAAGCGGCAATTCAAGCCAGTTTAGACAAGTTAATGCAAGGTAAAACAGTTATAGCAATTGCCCACCGCCTGTCAACTATTGCCCAAATGGATAGGCTGATAGTACTAGATCAAGGTAAAATAGTAGAACAAGGCAGCCATGCTGAGTTAATTAAATCTGAGGGCATCTATGCTCAGCTTTGGGCACACCAAACCGGTGGCTTTATTGGTGTTGAATAAAATCGTTGTTGAATAAAAAACGCCCCTTAATAGGGGCGTTTTTTTACTAGTACAATGTAAATTTATTCAGTTTGGTTGTTCTTATTCGCTAACCGCTTCTCCCAGAAAGTCGCATTTTTAATACCTAGTTTAACCGGGTCAAATGTAATCTCCCCGCCGGCACTTTTCTGATCTTCATAATCTTTTAAGCAGCGCATAGTGGGTTTGTACATTAAAAAGATAGCAATAATACCGACAATATTAATCCAAGCCATAAGGCCAACACCAATATCACCTAGGTTCCAAATATACCCTGCACTATTAACCGTACCATAAGCCACCATAAACATTAGCAACACCTTAAATATAATGGTTGGCAACTTATTTTTGAAAATACGGTTTAAATAAACAATATTTGTTTCGGTAATATAGTAGTAAGCTAAAATTGTGGTAAAGGCGAAGAAAAACAAAGCAATACCAACAAATACTTGACCAAATTGACCAAAAACACTAAAGAGTGCCATCTGGGTAAAAGCCGCAGAGCCAATTTCTGTTGAAGCGGCTATGTTTTGCACAATAAAACTGCCATCTGTTAATTCGCCGACCACATTATACTGTTGAGTAATTAAAATCATTAAGGCTGTTGCGGTACAGACAAATAAGGTATCAACGTAGACAGAAAAAGCCTGAACCAAACCTTGTTGTGACGGATGATCAACCTCTGCTGCAGAAGCCGCATGAGGACCAGTACCTTGGCCTGCTTCGTTAGAATAAATACCTCGCTTAACCCCCCAGCCTATAGCAGCACCAAAACCTGCTTGGGCTGTGAATGCATCACTAAATATTAAGCCAAATATGCTAGGAACCTTATCCATATTCAAAAACACCACGATTAGCGCCATAATAATGTAACCCAACGCCATAAAAGGCACCACAATTTGGGTAAATGAAGCAATCCGCTTAATACCGCCAAAGATAATAAAGCCAAGAACCAGTAAGATCACAGCTAAAGCGATAAGTTTATGAGTACCAACTTCACCAAAAGAAGTAATAACTAAGTCACCATCTCCAAAGATTTGAGTAACCGCATTTCCAACAGCATTAGCCTGAACGCCTGGTAAGAAAACACCACAGGCGATAATGGCAGAGATAGCAAAAATAATGCCTAACCAACGCCAGCCTAAGCAGCGCTCAAAATAATAAGCAGGGCCACCACGATACTCACCTTCTTCTTCAACCTTATATAACTGGCCTAAAGTTGATTCAACATAAGCTGTACTTGCACCTAAAAAGGCCACAACCCACATCCAAAAAATAGCACCTGGGCCACCAAAACCTATAGCCGCTGCAACCCCCGCAATATTACCAACACCAACCCGTCCAGAAAGTGAAACTGCTAAAGCTTGAAATGAGGAAATACCTTTATCAGAATTATTGCCACTGAGTAGCAACTTGCACATTTCTTTGAAGTGACGAACTTGGCCAAAACGAGTCAGAATGGAGTAAAACAATCCCGCACCGAGGCACAAGTAAATCAGTGCATCACTCCAAATTAGGCCATTTAAGGCCGTAATAAACGCTTCCATTACTCTTCCTTTTTGATGTTATTATTTTTGGTTTTATATAAATCTTAAATACTTTGACACCTGAGTTAACCTGCTGCAAGTCGCTTTAATAATAAATCAGACTTATCTGCTGAAACATTAACCAAACAGCGCGGTTTTATTGAGTTTAACTGGTGTTTCTGTTTAATTTTGGCTATCTTTTGCCCCCCTAACATTAGAGGTAACACCATGAACAGTTCATTATTAACTGAATTAGAAGCTGGTATCCAGCGCTTAATACAAGATAACACAGCTTTGAAAACTGAATTAGCTACTTTACAAGAACAAAATGAAAACCTGCAATTAGAGTTAATGGAAAAAGATGAGCAACAACAAATCATCAATGACCGTTTAAGCTCATTATTAAAGTTAACTAACGACAACGCTGCGAATGTCGAGTAAGCAATCTGTTCAAGTAAATGTTCTTAATCGTTATTACAATATCAAAGTACCACAAGGTGCTACGTCTTTATTAGAGTCACTGGCTGTTAAATTAGATGAGCAGTTAAATCAACTCGCTAAACAAGCCCCACAATTCGGCCGTGATGAACTCTTAGTATTAGTCGCATTAAATGCCCTACAACGTGAAGATCAGTTACTAGAACAGCAGAAATCTGAGCAGCAACAATTACAACAGTTAGTCGGGATATTACAGCAGCAAATTAATAACCGTCAGCCAAAATAAATAAGCCCCGCAGTTGCAGGGCTTATTTATATCTAGTTACTTACCGTACTTCTCGGCTAAATATAACCAGGTTTCTAATACCGTATCTGGGTTTAGCGACACACTATCAATACCTTGCTGCATCAACCATGCAGCAAAATCTTCATGATCTGATGGGCCTTGGCCACAAATACCAATATATTTACCTTGTGCCTTACAGGTTTTAATTGCCATTTCTAGTAACTTATAAATAGCAGGGTTTCGCTCATCAAATAAGTGAGCAATTAAACCACTATCTCTATCTAAACCTAAAGTTAACTGAGTTAAATCATTAGAGCCAATAGAGAAACCGTCAAAGTACTGTAAAAATTCTTCAGCTAATAACGCATTTGAAGGCAGTTCACACATCATAATAACGCGTAAGCCATTTTCACCACGTTTTAAACCATGCTCAGCTAATAAGTCAATAACTGCACTGGCTTCTTCTAAGGTGCGAACAAAGGGGATCATCACTTCAACATTGGTGAAGCCCATCTCATTGCGTACCCGTTTTAATGCTTCAACTTCTAATGCAAAACAATCACGGAAAGACTCTGAAATATAGCGCGCAGCACCACGGAAACCAATCATCGGGTTTTCTTCATGAGGCTCGTACTGACGACCACCCACTAAGTTAGCATATTCATTCGACTTAAAGTCAGACATACGCACAATCACTTTTTGTGGCGCAAAGGCACAAGCTAAAGTAGCAATACCTTCAGTCAGTTTAGCAATATAATATTCAACCGGGCTTTCATAGCCTGCAATCATTTGGCTAATGGTGGCTTTTAGTTCATCTGTTTGACTATCAAAATTAATTAACGCCTTTGGATGCACCCCTATCATACGGTTAATAATAAACTCTAACCGAGCCAAACCTACACCCGCATGCGGTAATTTAGCAAATGAAAAGGCACGCTCTGGATTACCCACGTTCATCATGATTTTTAAATCTAAAGCAGGCATTTCATCAATACGACTACTAACCACTTTATGCTCTAAAATACCATCGTAAATAAAGCCAGTATCACCTTCAGCGCAAGATACAGTCACCGCTTGGCCAGTTGTAATTTTATCTGTTGCATCGCCACAACCTACCACAGCCGGAATGCCTAACTCACGCGCGATAATAGCCGCATGGCAAGTACGACCTCCCCGATTTGTTACAATCGCAGAGGCCCGCTTCATAATAGGCTCCCAATCAGGATCCGTCATATCAGTTACTAAGACATCACCTGGTTGAATTTGGTCCATTTGCTCAATGCCTTTGAGCACTTTAGCTACACCGCTACCAATGCGCTGACCAATAGCCCGGCCTTCAACTAGTGTTGGTGCTGTACCTTGTAATTGAAAGCGCTCCATTGTATTGCTATCTTCACGGCTTTTTACCGTTTCGGGGCGAGCTTGAACAATATATAACTTGCCGTCATTACCGTCTTTTGCCCACTCAATATCCATAGGCCGGCCATAGTGCTCAGCAATAATAACCGCTTGCTTCGCTAGTTCTTCAACTTCAGCATCGGTTAGTGAAAATACATTACTGCGCTCTGGTGCAACATCAATAATTTGTACTTGTTTGCCATGGTCTTGTTGTTGTGAATAAACCATTTCAATTTTTTTGCTACCTATGCTGCGTTTTACAACAGCAGGACGCCCCGCCGCTAAGGTTGGTTTATGAACATAAAATTCATCAGGGTTAACCGCGCCTTGCACCACCATTTCACCTAAACCATAAGAAGAAGTAATAAATACTACATCTTCAAAACCTGATTCTGTGTCTATTGAGAACATAACACCAGAAGAAGCGAGATCTGAGCGAACCATTTTTTGAATGCCGGCTGAAAGCGCAACACCACGATGGTCATAACCTTGGTGAACACGATATGAAATGGCACGGTCGTTAAATAACGAAGCAAATACATGTTTAATGGCAACAATCACCGCATCATAGCCACGGACGTTTAAGAAAGTTTCTTGTTGGCCTGCAAAAGATGCATCTGGCATATCTTCAGCTGTTGCAGAAGAACGAACAGCAAAAGAAACATCTTGATTTAAGTCTGGGTGTAATTGTTGATAAGCTTCGCGGATCGCGTGTTCTAATTCTGGCTGGAAAGGTGTGTCAATAACCCACTGTCGGATTTGCGCACCCGCTTTAGCTAAGGCATTAACATCATCAACATCTAAACCATCTAATAATTGGTAAATCCTTTCATTAACGCCACTTTGTTCAAGAAATTGATTAAAAGCAAAAGAGGTTGTAGCAAAACCACCAGGAACTTGCACCCCTGCATTAGCAAGGTTACTGATCATTTCACCTAGTGACGCATTTTTTCCACCTACTTGGTCTACATCATGCATTCCAAGTTTTTCATACCAAATCACAAATTCTTGCACAGTTCGTCTCCAATTTTTGTCGTATGGCGTGTAAGCTTACTAAAAGCATTACATGGCGTAGTTATTTTACACTGTGCTAGCCATTAATTAAAACCATAATTTAAAATGTAAGTTTATAACAACAATTAGGAGTCAATTTTGCGCACCGCTTATTATATTTCAGATGGTACAGCTATCACAGCAGAGGTGTTCGGACATGCTTTACTTACTCTATTTCCTGCAGAATTTGAGCATGTAACTATTCCTTTTGTTGAAACCTTAGATATGGCAGAACAAGTTAAACAACGAATAAATGATCGTTATAAAACTACAGGAAGTAAGCCATTAATTTTTCAAACCTTTGTTGATGACAAATTACGTAACATAATTAATAGCAGTGATGGCGTTTGTTATGACTTTATCAATTCATTTGTTGAACCTATCCAACGAGAATTAGGTATAGCACCTGTTCCTAAAACGCATAGAACCCATAGTATCCATGAAAAAACCTATGACTTTAGAATAGATGCAGTTAATTATGCTTTAGCCAATGACGATGGTGCTAATGTAAAAGATTATGATAAAGCCGATGTGATATTAGTTGGTGTAAGCCGTTCAGGTAAAACCCCTACTAGCCTTTATTTAGCGCTGCAATTTGGTATTAAAGCTGCTAATTACCCTTTTGTTGAAGAAGATATGGATCAGTTACGCCTACCCCCAGCCCTACAACGGAATAAATCTAAGCTGTTTGGTTTAACAATTACCCCAGAGAGATTAAGCCAAATAAGAGAGCAGCGTAAAGCAAATAGCCGTTATGCCTCTTTACGTCAGTGCCAGATTGAACTAAATGAAGTTGAAAACCTATATCGCCAGCAACAAATACCCTTTTTAAATTCAACCCATTTATCAATAGAAGAAATTTCGGCAAAAATACTGGCTATTACTGGATTAAAACGTCGCAAAATATAAAGGTGTATTGCATTAAAACAGTCGCCATTTAGACTTAAAGCATGGCGACTGTTACTTTATAAGAGACAAGATACCTGAAAATAGCCTAGATTAAGAAAGACTAGTCTACTTTCGTGCCGTACGTAATGTATCAGCTATTAGAAAGGCTAACTCTAAAACTTGATCTGCATTTAAGCGTGGATCGCACTGGGTAAAGTAACGCTGGCTTAAGTCACTTTCACTTAAACCATAAGCCCCGCCTGTACATTCAGTGACATGCTCCCCTGTCATTTCTAAGTGTATACCGCCAGCATGGGTGCCTTCTGCTTTGTGTACAGCAAAGAAATTTCGAATTTCGCGCAAAATAGCTTCAAAATCGCGTGTTTTATAATCATTGCTCGCTTTAACCGTGTTGCCGTGCATAGGATCTGAACTCCATACTACTTTACGGCCTTCTTGCTTGACTCTGCGAACCAAAGCGGGCAGTTTTTCAGCCAGTTTGTCAGCCCCCATTCGAGTAATTAACGTTAAACGACCCGCAGCATTATTTGGGTTTAAACTGTCAATTAAACGAATTAAATCATCCGGCTTAATATTAGGGCCTATTTTTACGCCTACAGGATTATGTATACCGCGGAAAAATTCAATATGTGCATGATCCAGCTGTCGTGTTCTTTCACCTATCCATACCATATGGGCAGAACAGTCATACCAATCACCCGTTAGAGAGTCCCGACGAGTTAATGCTTCTTCATAATTTAACAAAAGCGCTTCATGTGAAGTATAAATCTGTGTTTCACGAATTGACGGCGATGTTTGTGCGCTTATTCCGCAAACTTCCATAAAGCGTAAAGATTCCTGCACTCGCTGGGCAACATCATGGTAGCGATCTTTAAGCGGGTTAGATTCAACAAAACCCATATTCCATTTACTAACCTGATGTAAATCAGCTAAGCCCCCCTGAGCGAAAGCTCGTAATAAATTTAATGTTGATGCAGAATGATGGTAAGCCGTAGTTAATCGATTAGGATCGGGCTCACGAGCAGCCTCGGTAAATTCAAAGCTATTGACAATATCACCACGATAACTGGGCAACGACACACCATTAATCGTTTCAAAATCACTTGAACGAGGTTTCGCATATTGGCCGGCTAACCGTGCCACTTTTACAACAGGTAAACTGCCAGCAAAGGTTAACACCACTGCCATTTGTAATAACACTTTAAAAGTGTCACGTATTTTAGGCGCATTAAAAGCATTAAAACTCTCGGCGCAATCGCCGCCTTGTAATAAAAAACCTTTGCCATCAGCCACTTGGCCAAGTTGCTTATAGAGTTCACGCGATTCTTGAGCAAAAACTAGTGGCGGATATCTATGCAGTTGCTGTTCAACTTTTTGTAGCAGTTCCTGATCCTGGTAACTTGGTTGTTGTTGGATCGGAAAACTACGCCAGCTGTGCGGCGTCCAAGTACTCACTATGGTATTCCTATTAGTTAACTTATATAGAACGTTATAGACTTCTGGATGTAAATTCAATCATAATCCAGATTAAAAATGCTCATTTTGAAAAAAATATTATTAATGGCTAGATGTTATTATTCAAGCCTCTATTAGCTACTTTGTTTTAGAAACTGACACAAGCCTTCACAACCGGTTTCAATTAAGTCTAAAACTAAACTAAAGCCTCGCGCACCGCCATAATATGGATCTGGCACTTCTTTATTTGTAGCGAACTTAGGATGGTATTGCATAAAGAGTTGGATCTTATGCTTATGCACTTCAGGACAGCGTTTTTGTAATACAGCAAAATTATCCAGATCCATGGCTAAAATTAAATCGTAATAAGCAAAATCAGCCTCGACTACGGGCCTTGAGTATATTTTGGAAAAGTCATAACCTAGTTTTTCGCCTTCACGAACACTTCGGCTATCAGGGGCTTCAGCACGATGAGAACCACTAGTACCAGCTGAGTCAATTTCAATATTTATTTGAGCTAAATTCGCTTTAGCCCTCATCACCGCATGGGCTGTAGGTGAGCGACAAATATTACCTAAACATACAAAAAGTACTTTTTTTATCATGACCTTCCAAATATCTTTTAAAATAAAGCCTATTAAAAAACAAAATATTAAGCTATTGCTATACAGTTACCTAGGGTACAGTATAAGAAATAAATTACATTAACTAATATAAAATTTGTTGTATTCAGAGGTAGAACTTATGGATAAGTTTAATAAGCTTTTAATCATTTCGGAAACCGAGCAGCAACAAAATATAACTTCATTAGCACAATCTAAAGGTATTCTTACCCAGCAAGTCACTACGTCTACAGCTTTAAACTCTGACCTGTTAAAGTCTGGGGTGCTAGTTGCTTATCCCGATATAGGATCCAACAATATAAATGAATCTGGTCTACCCATTGAATTAGCCTTATATATAGATAAAGCAGCTTTATTCTTATACCAAGCTAATCGTATTGTTACCGACCCTATGATGATCATCAATACCGGAATTAGAGGCATTATTTTCCGTGATGAGCAACCTGAACGGGTATTAATCGCTATTAATACTATGATGAGTGGCCAACTGTATTATTCAAGAGCCGTCATGTCTGAATCTATTGACACCCTACTTGCACAGCAGCGCTTTAAAGAACAGCAGCAGTTAATCGCCTCTGATATAGAAACGTTAACAAAACAAGAAAAACGTATTGTCGAGCTAGTGGCAAAAGGCGCTCGAAATAAAGAAATTGCTGAAAATTTAAATATTAGTGCCCACACCGTAAAAGCACATATGTCTTCTATTTTTCGTAAAACCAATGCCCGTAACAGAGTTGAGCTGCTGCGTTGTATTCAATAATAAACCAAAGCAGCAGCGTAGTGATAAATTGTATTTTTTAATCTTATTAATTAATTTAATTATCAGCTCGCCAATATCCTCGCTGCTGCCCTTGTACAATTAATTCAACTACAGCAGCTTCCATTGCCTGTTTAACACAATATTGTACCGGCTCATTTGTCGAGTAGCCGCCTTCTGCTTCGGCTAAACGGTTTAATGATACATAGCGAAATAACCCCGCTCGTAATTCTTGGGAAAACACTTTTTTATTGCTCGATACGGACATTAATACCTGGCCGGTGTGCACATCAACAGCGCGTAAATAGACACTTACCTGATCTTCCCTATATAGCTCAGAAAAACCAATGCCAAAATACTCTGCACCAATACCGCCAGTACTTAAGTTCGTTTCATAACCAATAATACCGCCTTCAAACAAGATCCTAGCTTGATTTAACGTCGGTAATTCCGGGTTATTTTTATTAGCGCCATGTATTTTTCGTTCCGTCAGTAAGTTTTGTAAGCCTTCACGCTCTAATGGTGCAAACCAACCACTTTCAAGCAAAATCTGGGTTAATACAGAGGTTGCACCTTGCGTCACCGCAGTAGAAAAACTTGAAACATTAGCTTGTGGTTTATACTGCCCAGTTTGATCTCTAAAAGCATAAACAGAAACGGGTATAGGAGAACGAGGTTTACTCTGTTTTTGTAGCTCTTGCATAACAGGGCTTACCATATCGATTTGGGCTGCAGTAATATTAATTTCAGGTTTAGGGAGTAATGAACAACCAGAAAGTACAACAATGCTACTTAAAGTTAATAAAAACCGTTTCATTTTACCCCCCGCCAAGTGAAGGTATGGTAATTATGGTTACTTCACCGGTATTAATATTTGTAATATGCACAACAACAGCACCGTCAGCACCTGATGTAACCTCAACAATAAACTCGCCAGTATTATAAATACCTTCCACTAATTCACCATCGGCAATACGGCGGGTAAGCGAGTTAATAATATTCCGCTCTAATGCATCCTGAAATTTTTCAACAAAACTCAAACCCACTTTATCAGCAGTGTGACTATTTTGACTTTGTGCCTTTTGCAGTAAAAAATTGCCATTTAATGCATTACCACCAAAGCTTGGGTTGATGGGGGTATAAACCAATTCTGTTGCAGTCACACTAAAGCAACCTAACAACAGAAACATTATTGGTAGTTTCATATTAGTGAATATCCTTTGATAATGGGTCAGTTGTTGGCTGCTCAAGCATTTTTTTAGTTTCAATATTAGCTAACTCGTTAATACTCAATAAAACAGCTTGTTCTGCCATTTTCTTTACATCGTTATAGCGGCGACCGAAATAAGTTTGATAAATTTTAATCTGATTCATTTCAACCCATAAAACGGTACCGGCTTGCGGATAAACTTGCTCATAAATAACCACAGTTACGCCTTCTGTAGCTGGCATATCGCGCCAGTAACCAGAGTAATAAAAAGAGAAGTCTTTACCAAAACGAGAAATAGTACGATCTAGCACTAGGCCGCCTAGCTCTATATCAGCTGCACGAAGGGCAACTGAGCAAAAGATAATAAATGTAATGCCAATTAACTTCATGGACAGTTCCAAAAAAAGCAGCTCAGTTGTTAATGTTTAACTTGTGAGCTGCTATAACCACTAATTTTGTACTACTGTCGCTGTGTTATAATCACCAACTTGAGTAACAGACATGATATTAGTTGAACCGTATTGACCACCTAGTACTAAGTTATCATTGCCTTGCTGTAATATTGCAACTTGGCCATTGTCACCTGCTATTGCAAAATAACCACTATCACCGGCGACAAAGTTACCTGAGCCACTTTGTAAAATGTCTAAAGTATTAGCATTTCCGGCGACTAAAATATCAACTAAGTTAATATCACCTTGCTGTTCTATGTTGATATTATTAGCGTTAACTGGGATATCACTGGTAATAAGTAAGTTGTTATCATTACCAGCTTGGAAGTAGATAACCTCATTTTCAACACCGATAATTGCTACTTCGCCTATATTAGAATCACCAAGCTGTTCGCCCTCAACAAGGTTATTCTGGCCATCAATAACAATCACCGCACTGTTATCGTTACCTGCGCTATAAATAATACCTTGGTTACTATAACCAATTAACAAGGTCTCACTTTGGTTGTTATCACCAATTTGCTGAACTTGAACATTATGAAAGTCACCCTCTGTCATAAGCTGTGCTGTATTATTATTGCCTGTTTGTAATGTATCGATTTGATTATCATTACCCACTAAACCCGCTGGTATTGACACTAGGTTATTGTCACCATTTTGTTCAACTAACAATAAATTTTGATTACCTTGAAGTGGGTCAAGTAAAAACTGATTAGCGTTGCCATTTTGCATTACATCCACAAGGTTATTATCACCAGTGATATTATTGGCAATAAATACGTTTGAGCTGCCATCTTGATAGATATAGAAACTGTTATCATTGCCTATCAGGCCTATTGCACCACCAACGTTAGCATTGCCTAGTTGCTCAGCTTCAAAACTATTACGATCACCGTTTAACTCAAATAAACCTGATTCATGGTTATCGCCTGTTTGAAAGCTGATAAAACTATTATCATTACCAAAGAAATCTACTTTACTCCAGCTTGAGTTACCTAGCTGATCTATTGCAACGCTATTACCATTGCCGGATAAGTCTATAAAGGCTTGATGAAACTCTCCTGCTTGTACAGAGGCTAAGTTATTGTCAGTGCCGTTAATAACTGCTTCCGTTGTATTGTAAAAGCCGGTTTGATTTGTCTGCGCATTATTGCTATCACCAACAATATCAATAAAAGAAATATGCCAGTCTTCTAGCTGCTCAATATTCGTTATATTACTTTGACCATTTACAAAGTTATAAGCCTCTAACCAAACACCATTTTGCTGGACATTACTTTCATTCAATATGCCAAATTGAACAACGGCCACATAACCAATCTCACCACTTTGTATTACCTGTGCAGTATTACCCTCTAAAGCGCCAACAACAGAGGTTTGGTTAATCATGACTTCATTCTCTTGCGCTAAAACTGAGCCACTGACAATCATGGTGATAGCTAAACTTAAAATATGTTTTCGTGGAATCGCAATGTTCATATAAGGTTATCCTAATTTATTATTAGTATTGAAGAATTGAAATTTCAGCACCTATACCAGACTGCTCTATAGAGAACTGCTGATTGCCCCACTGCTCAAGTCGAATTAAATTATCAGTGCCGTTTTGCATAATCTGCGCCGAATTACTACTACCGTACTGGCGAATTTCAGCCCGATTTCCTAAACCTTGCTGTTGCAAAATCAGCGTGTTTAAGACCCCTTGTTGTAGCAAAACAGCATAATGACCATTTCCCGACTGCGTGACATCGGCAACATTAAAATCACCTAATTGAGTAACGTCTACGTTATTTGCTAAA
The DNA here is from genome assembly GCF_050936095.1 of Rheinheimera sp. WS51. Lineage (NCBI taxonomy): Bacteria > Pseudomonadati > Pseudomonadota > Gammaproteobacteria > Chromatiales > Chromatiaceae > Rheinheimera > Rheinheimera sp. WS51. The sequence continues at coordinate 19,009 of NZ_JBOTRC010000016.1, read as the reverse complement.
GCGTGTCGTTCAATTAACGCCGTTAATTGAATAGAAATATCTGCAAACACTGCACTTGAAAACATCAAGAAAATCAATGTACACCATTTGGCAACACGCAAATTACAACCCCTTATCAATTAAGTTACCACTTTAGGCTAAAGCAGATTTAAAAACTTACAATAGTACAAATGGGCTATTTGTAAACTAACCAATTTTCAATAAAAACACATTTTACTTTAATAACAATAACCTACACATAATGAAGGTGTGATAAATAAATTAATGTTAAATTTAAAGATTGTAAAAAACAAAATATTTACCATTATTTAATATTTGTGCTATCCATAATAACGCAACAAAAAAAATAAAAGTTAACCTTAAATTAACCGTGGGTATAATTATGAAACGTAAAAATCTGTTAGCTATTGCCATTACAGCTGCTTTGATATCGGGCTCAAGCCTTGCGAAGGCTTCTTCAGAAGATTCAATTTTAGTCATGTTTAAGCCTGGCGTATCAAAACAACAACGTGTAAACCTGATTAATAATCAAGGTCTAAGCTTACGTCAGCTAGATGCTCAAGGTCGCGACATGAAAATGCGTTATGTTGCTGATGGTCGTATTGTCAAAGTTATGATACCAAAGGGAGTAAACCGTGATGAGCTTATTAAAAAGCTTTCGTTAAACCCAAGTGTAGAAGTTGCAGAACCAAACTATCCTCTTCATGCTCTTGTTACCCCAGATGATTCTCGTTTTAATGAATTATGGGCAATGCAAAATACAGGGCAAAATGGTGGTACTGCCGGTGCTGATATCAAAGCCGTTGAGGCTTGGGATCTTTCAACAGGTAGTAGTAATGTTATTATTGGTGTAATTGATACCGGTATGGATTATAACCACCCAGATCTTATTGATAATCGATGGGTGAATAATGGCGATTATCCTGGTAGCACCTATGGTTATTCAGCTACCAATGCTTCGCTTGACCCTATGGATAGCGGCTCACATGGTACTCATGTCGCTGGAACCATTGGTGCTTCAGGTAATAATGGTGTCGGTGTTACCGGCGTCAACTGGGATGTTACAATTATCCCTTGTCAATTTTTAGGGCCACAAGGTGGTAGTACCGCAGGTGCCATTGAATGTATAAACTATTTTACTGATCTTAAGCTTAATTATGGCGTAGATGTTAAAGCAACCAATAACTCTTGGGGTGGCGGTGGCTACTCAGAGGCTTTGCGTGCAGCCATTCAGACAAGCAATGATGCAGGAATTTTATTCGTAGCCGCGTCGGGTAACGATGGCTATGACGCAGATACTACGCCGATGTACCCTGCTGCGTATGATCTAGAGGGTATAATCTCAGTTGCATCAACAGATCGTAACGATACATTGTCTGTTTTTAGTGGCGGCGGTTCTAATTACGGAGCTGTTAGCGTTGATATTGGTGCGCCAGGCTCAGCTATTTTATCAACTATTCCAGGTAATAGTTATGCTAGTTACTCTGGTACGTCTATGGCATCGCCTCACGTTGCTGGTGCAGCCGCATTGCTATGGTCAATTAATCCTGATCTTACGCCTGCAGAAGTTAAAACAATCTTAATGGAAACAGGTGATAGCTTAACGGCACTTACAGGTAAAACGGTATCGGGTAAACGATTAAATTTAGCTAATTCAGTCGTTGAAGCTAACCCTATTCCATCGTTTAAACTGACCATTTCACCGCGTAACCAAGAAATTATAGCCGGAGAAGCCGCTGAGTATACATTAGACATTAGTAACCTTGCTGACTGGACCGGTCAAGTTGCATTAAATGTTGAAACAAACCCTGCTTTAGCTGATGTTAGCTTATCAGCCACTACGGCTGAGCCGGGTGACAGCGTTACTTTACAAGTTAATACGGCTGTTGATACAGCTTGGGGTGATTATAATTTCACTATAACAGGTACTGATATTGAGACTAATGAATTAGTTAAATCAGTTAATGCTAGTCTGAGTGTGTTACCGCAAGGTTTACAAGATAGAACTTATGAAAATACTACGCCAATCAGTATCCCTGATAGCAATACTAATGGCATTACAAGTATAATTTCAGTACCGCTAGCTGGTATGATTTTCGCTACAGAAGTAGGGGTAAATATTAATCATACTTGGTCTGGTGATTTAATTGTAAAGTTAACCTCACCAACAGGCACTGAGCATACGTTACATAACCGCACTGGAGGATCTGCGGATGACATTATTCAATCATGGGCTTTAGACACCTTTAATAATGAACAAATGCAAGGTGATTGGACATTATTTGTTTCAGATAGTGCAGCTGCTGATACTGGAACCTTAAATAGTTGGTCATTAACGCTGACAGCTTTACCAGATGGAGATACACAACCAGATGATGTTGCCCCCGTAGCTGACTTTAGTTATGGCTCTTCAGGATTAGCAGTAAGCTTCACAGACTTATCAACAGATGTAAACAATGATATTGCTCAGCTTAGCTGGAACTTTGGCGATGGTAATGTTTCGACAGAAACTAACCCAACCCATACCTATGCAAACAGCGGAGACTATGTAGTCTCATTAACTGCCACAGATGAAACCGGTTTAAGCCATACAATTGAAAAACAAGTGTCTGTAGCTGAAACAGCAATAGAGCTAAGCTTAAAACGTTCAATTCGTACTCGTACGGGGTCAACAATCGTAGACTTACGTTGGACAGGGGCTACTGATAATCTTGATTTATATCGTGATGGACAGTTAATCGACACCTTAGATAACAATGGCCGTTATCGTGATCGTTTTAATTCACAAGCCACTACAGTTACCTACACCTTATGTACTGCAGGAACTGATTTATGTTCAAATGCGCTAAGTGTTAACTTTTAAGATAACCTTAGATTAAACTTAAATAAAAGCGGTTTAGGCCGCTTTTTTAATACTTGCACTAAATTTAGGCAGGGTTACTATGGATAGATAAATCAACAACATTGTTTTGGTTGTAAGGAGTGCAAGTGTTAGCACAGTTACACAAAGTAGAGCAAAATTTAAATCGCGTTATTCTAGGTAAACCTAAGCAAATTCGCCTTGCCTTATGCTGTTTATTAGCTGAAGGCCACTTATTATTAGAAGACTTGCCCGGCATGGGTAAAACCACCCTCGCCCATGCTTTAGCTAATAGTTTTGGTTTAAGTTATCGGCGTGTCCAGTTTACAAGTGACTTATTACCTGCCGATCTTACTGGCATTAACATTTATGATGCACGGTCACATGAATTTAAATTTCAGGCTGGCCCTGTCTTTAGCCAAGTATTACTCGCCGATGAAATTAACCGAGCTAGCCCTAAAACTCAAAGCGCCTTACTTGAAGCGATGGAAGAAAAGCAAGTCTCTATCGATGGTGAAACACGAGCCTTACCTAAGCCATTTTTTGTTATAGCAACCCAAAATCCTTTGTTTCATACTGGAACATCAGCACTGCCTGAGTCACAATTAGATCGCTTTATGTTTCGATTATCTTTAGGTTTTCCTGATCATGCGTCAGAGCATCAGTTATTAAAGCAAGAAAACACTTCACCATTAAATTTATTAACTGAGCAACTTAGTGTTGAACAAGTAAGATTATTACAACAGCAAGTCAATGCTGTCAGTGCAGCGGACCCATTAATAGACTATTTATTAGCTTTAGTTACAACAAGCCGTCAGCGCTCAGATTTACATCCTTTATCACCAAGAGCATCTAAAGCCATTTTGCGTGCGGCAAAAGCTTTTGCTTTTATCAATGAACGCAGCTTTGTCAGTGCAGATGATATACAGCAAGTGTTTCCTTATATTGCCGAGCATAGACTTAACCCTAGCTCAGATGCTCGCGAACTCGTACTTAGCCAGCAGTTATTACAACAAACACCATGTTTAATCTAAAAGCTAAATTATACTCATATTACTGGTCTTGGCTAAGCCGTTGGTTAGATAAACGACAGCCTAGCGCAGAGCGCGTGAGTTTAAAACAGCGATATATTTTTATTTTACCAACTGCATATGGTTTTTGGTTTGCTTTACTTTGCCTGTTACTTTATTTATTAGGTACAAACTATCAAAATAATTTAATTTTGTTAGTTTGTTATTTTTTATTAAGCCTTTTTTTAATCAGTATTGTTTTATCATTTCGCAATCTTAATGGTTTAACTCTTAGCTGTAGTGACAATAATGAAGGTTTTGTTCAGCAAGACTTAGTTATTGCTATTCACTGCCACACTAAGATCCCGCGTTATATGCTGCAATTTCAGTTTATGACAATGGCAGAGCAACTGAAAAAAGATTGCATAGATCCGGAAGATTCTGTGTTAACTATGACTACAGCAGCTATAGCTCGTGGCCAATTTTCCTTGCCAAGGCTAAAAATAAGTAGCCATTACCCTTTTGGTTTATGGCGCAGTTGGAGTTACATTGCTTTAGCCCAACAATACTGGGTGTATCCTAAGCCTATTAAAGCAACTAGCATTCCTGATGGCCACACGAATAATGCACAGCAGCCACTCGAAACAGAAATTAGCCAGAACCTGCGTCAATATCAAACCGGCGATAGCTTAAACCAAATATTATGGAAACGTTTAGCCAAAGATAGCAGCAAACCTATAGTCAGGTTACGTCAGCCTGTTCAACAGCATGATCCTAAATGGGTAACAATTCCCGACTTAACTGGTGCAGCACTGGAGCATGCCTTAAGCCTTGCCTGTGAACAATTAATTGCCTTAGAAGCCAATGGTCAATTATACGGCTTAACGTCTCCCGCTATTAATTACCCTCCGTCTGCAGGGTCACAACATTTACAGCGTTGTTTACAACATTTGGCGTTATTTAGATGTTAGGTTCATTGTCATTTAAATCCAAGCAAGCCCTAGGCTTTAGTCTATTATTGTTCTTGCTAACACTGATCCTCAGTAGCGCCTTACCTTTATGGTTTATGCTTGTTATTAGTTTAGGTTTAGGCTGTTATTTGTACCAAAATAGTACGGCCAAATTTCAAGTAAGCTTATTACAGGCCAATATAGCAGCAGCATTAATACTTATTGGCCTGTTAGCGAATGCGCGCAATGCTGGCGCATTAAACTTAATGCTGCAAATATTATTACTTGCAGCAAGTTGTCGTTTATTTGTGCTTAAAAAGCCAACAGAGCAACAACAACTCGTTTGGGTACAATATTTTTTAATAGCTAGCTGCTTTATTTTGCATCAGTCCATGCTGATGACTTTTTTGATCTTTGGTTTAATCATCATCAATTTATATCTGCACTATCATTTATTTGCACCAGCCAAAGCTAAGATCCAACAAAGAGCTTTATTACATAGCCTGATAATTATTATCCCTATATGGTTAGGTAGCTTTATCTTGTTTCCAAGACTAGCCCCTTTTTGGCAAATCCCTAATGCCAATATGGCCACTACAGGCTTAAGTGATAGCTTAGATCCAGGTAGTATCGAGCAACTCGTTCAAAATGACAGCCTTGCATTTAGAGTTGAATTTGACCAACAGCGACCAAGCCAAGATAAGTTGTATTGGCGAGCTAAGCTTTATGAACACTTCGATGGTCGCAGTTGGCACATTGATGAAAAAACAGCGCAAATACAACCTCTAGCGAAACAGCCATTGCTAGCCAACTTAGCCGAGCAAAGCTCAAGTATAACGTACCGCATTTTTGCTGAGCCTAGTCAGCAACAAAGCGTTTTTGCGCTAGCAAGCCCAATCCAAAGCCAAGGGCCAGTGCAAATTTTATCAACTGGATTAGTTGAAGCAGACAATATCGTTAGCCAGCGATTACGCTATCAGTTAACGAGTATTGATAACCCCATAACACTATTATCAGCAGCAGAGCGCAACAGAAATCTTGTTATCACGAATGAAAACCAGCAAAGTCACGCTTTTGCTAAACAGTTATATAAACAAAACCCAAGTCCGGTGGCTTTTGTTAAAGCATTAGAAAAACACTTTAATCAACAAGCCTACTTTTATAGCTTAACGCCGCCTAAATTAGGCCCCAATAGTATTGATCAATTTTTATTTGCTAGCCAAACCGGTTTTTGTAGCCATTATGCATCAGCAAGTGCTTTCTTATTACGTAGTGTAGGTATAGCAGCCCGGGTTGTTGGCGGCTATCAAGGGGGAAATTGGTACTCTGAGCAAAATTACCTACAAGTTACTCAACGAGAAGCACACGCTTGGGTTGAGTATTTAGATGGTAATCACTGGTATCGCTTTGATCCTACCGCTGCCGTAGCACCTGAACGAATACTAGAAGATTTAAACGCTGCTCTTTCTGACGATCAGCAACGCTTATTATTATCAGGCTGGCAGCAGCTAAGCTGGTTAAACGATATGCGCCAGCAATTTAGACATATTGATTATTATTGGACAGTTTGGGTGCTAGGCTTTGATAGTGAGCAGCAAATGGAAATTTGGCAAAGTTTAAAACGCTATATTTGGCATATCTTAATTAGTATCGTCTTACTTGGCATTACTATTATTGTGCTTATTTTTACTTTATGGCAAAAAAAGCAGCGCCAATCTTATGCTGAAGCAACTCAGTTAATACACCAACAATTGCCAATGTTATGGCAAAGTAAAGCTAGCTCAACTTCAATTAGTTGTTATTTAGAGCAACTCTGTGTAGAACAACCGCAACATACTGAATTAATAAGCCCTGTTATTAAATTATATAACAAGGCTTTATATCAACAAGATAAAGCGGCACTTTTAGCGTTAGGTCAATATTTGCGCCGCAATAAAAAGCAATTACGCCGTTTCTTTACTATGGTCCAAAATACGTAAAGCCGCTTGAATATGCTCAGCACAATGAATACCTAATTCAGTTAAATAACCACCATCCGGTTGATCAATTAGGCCTTTTTCAAATAAACGTTGCGCTGCTCGTTGAGCTTCAGCGCCAGCATTTTGGTGTACCTTCAAACCTTCCATTGCGCTGTCTAAATTATAAAGTGTAAGAATACGAATTTCTGCTGTTAAATCAGGTGTTATTGACATAATGCTCATCCCCGTTTAGTTAGAATCTTCACCATAGTCTGCATTAAAGACAAAGAAAAGCTTTACTGAGCTTTTTAGCGAAATAAAATCATTATGTGTATAAGGCATTAAACTACCTATTAGTGCTAGCCAATATAAAAAGCCCAGTCATCATTATAATAACTGGGCTTTTGTTAATTATATATAAGGTTTAAAGAGGTTTTACTTCGCTGGCTATGCCTGTTTTTGGCAATGTTGCCTTTAACGGCGTTATCGGCTGTTGGAATAACTTTTTATTTAAGTAGTCTAATGCCGCTTGTAGCTGAGCATCTTCACCTTGATAAGTAGCATAAGGCATATTATTCACCTCAATATCAGGACTAACACCATAGCCTTCTATGATCCAGCTGCCATCCATGGAATACTGAGCTGTTTCAGCAACTCGCGCCATACCGTTATCACTTAAACTATTACGACCAGTTAACCAAACCCCAGCTCCTGATGTACGCTTACCAACTAATGGACCTAAACCTAGGGTTTTAACACCGGCAGAGAAGGTTTCGCCATCTGAGTAAGTAAGCTGATCGGTTAACACAACTAAATGGCCACGGAACGTTTGTTGCATATTGGTATAAGCCCCACCTTGAGTAGGCTGCCAAAATGCCCAGGCTTTACGTAATAACTTCTCGATAATCCAGCTATCGATATTGCCACCACGGTTACGTCTTACATCAATCACTAAGCCTTTTTTGTCATAGTTTGCATAAAACTCGCGAGCAAAATTTGCTATGTCATTGGGACCCATCGCATACAAATGTAAATAACCAAATTCATTATTGCTTTGTTTAACAACCTTTTGCTGGTTATGCCAAACCCAATCTTGATAACGCAGATGCGTATCATAATCTGTTGGCATGACAACCGTTTGCCAAGATTTTTTACCACGTTTTACATTGAGTAAAACTTGTTTGCCCGCTTGGTTGCGCAGTTGTTTTACTAAATCAGCTTCATTTTTTATTTCTAAGCCATTTACCGCAGTGATAATATCACCTTCACTAATATTAACACCCGGCTTAGCTAAAGGAGAAAGCATGGTTAACACTTCAGGATCAGAGTGGTAAATATGTTCAACCTTAAGTCCAGCTTTATCCGATACAAATTGTGCGCCTAAATTCGCCATTTTCGGCTTTATAGCCGGCTTGCGGTATTCTCCACCGCGCACTTGTGAATGCAAGGCATTAAGTTCACCCATCATTTGACCAAATACATCGTCTAACTCGTATCGGTCACTAACTCGATCAACCAAAGGTTGATATTTAGTTTTACTTGCTTCCCAATCAAGCCCACGCATTCCTTTATCAAACAAGAAATCACGATGCATACGCCAAGCATCTAAAAACATTTGTTGCCATTCATCTTTTGGTGTTAAAGCTAACTGCCAACTGTTTATATTTAAATGGTTATTTTTAAGATCTGTAGGCAGTTTTGCACCTGCGTCAACAACCAACATATCGGCATGACCACCTTGGGTTGGCTTTCGCAAAAATAACGTCTTACCATCTGCTGATAATTGGTAATCTGCAACCTTATCTGCATAAGTAGACACTTTTGCTCCAGCACGGCTTAGTTCAACTTGTTTTAAACTATTATCACGCCCTGCACTTTCTAGCATATATAATCTAGAATCATTTAAAGCTAACTTATAATAGTTCCCCGCACTAATAGGCACTTGCCATAGTCGCTGTGTAATCCCGTCCCAGTCAACTAACTGGCTTTTTTTACCTTTCTTGCTTTCTAGTGCAGCTTCATCATTACAACTTTCTATTTCTTGCTCAGGTCTGAACGCGAAGCAAGCTTGTTGCTTTAAACTCACAGCAAAAACTTCATTACGTTTGTCGAACATAGGGCCCATATTTCGATCGCCCCAAGGATGTCCTGGTGTCGCTGAAAACCTACGTTGTGAAACAAAATATAGCCATAGACCATCTGGGCTTAGGGTGGGTGAAAATGAGTTATATTTATCAGACGTTATTAGTTGCGATTTCTTATCTGCTAAACTATATAAACCAACACGAGAACGATCAGCATCCGCCGGATTAAAAGTGAAAGTTAATAGTTGGCTATCAGCTGACCACACCAGATCAGAGTAACCATGTAAACCTATACCGCCTTCATAAATTTTAGTGTTTTTATTGTTATTAACATCTAATAGCCATAAATCACCGGCTTTATCATCATGAGCAATATAACGACCATCAGGCGATAATGACAACTGCCAACGATGTCCGCTGCCATTTTTAGTTAGTTGACTATGATTTTTACTACCATCCGCAGCAAAACGCCAAACCTCGTTTTCACCACTGGCGTCATTAATGGCGTAAACCCATTTGCCATCTTTACTTAATATAGCTTCACGAGATCGGCTATTAGTAGGTGTGTCAACCTGAATTAAGCGACGTTTACCCGTTGCACTAATCACTATTTGGCCGCGAGCAGTAATAACCACAGATTGGCTATCTTTAGCTTGGCTTTGAAATTGCGCACTGGTTAAATAGTTTAGCGGTTTATCTACCCAACGCTCTCGTTGTTGAACTGCATCGGAAGCTAATTTAATAGTCACTGGCTGACTGCTGTTATCACTCAGGTCAAGTAAATGAAGATCAGCGCCTAACTGGTAGACAATTTTGCCTTCAGATAAACTGGCTCTTCCTATACGCCAGTCTTTATGAAAGCTATGCTGGCGAAACTCTGTTCCTTGGGCATCTACTGACCATATATTGCTATTACCATCGGCATCACTAACAAAGTAAACCCGATTATCATAATACATTGGCTGACTAATATTGCCTTCGTGGTTTTTACTTAACAGTACAGCCTCTTGTTGCGAGCCCATTTTCCAGCGCCATAATTCACCCATGGCACCACCGCGGTACACTTTTGTATTATCGCCATACAAAGAGACACCAAAGCGAGTAAAAAACAGCTGATTATTTTTTTCATCTACACTACCTGCTGAAGCATCAGCAAGTGGAATGTTTTCTTGCGTTAAAGTATTAGGATCGATTGTTTTTAATACCCAATAGTGAGTTGGGCCAATAGCATTATCGGTGCTATATAAGATTCGACCGTCGCTTAACCATTGCTGGATGCGAACATTGCTGTTTTCAAAACTTAGACGTTTCGCACTGCCGCCGGCTAAAGGCATAATATAAATTTCATTGGCGCCTTCGTAATTAGCAACAAAAGCAACCTGCTTACCATCAGGAGAAATGATTGATTGGGTTTCTTCGGCTAAATGGCTCGTCACGCGACGGGCATCTGCTTTATCGGTACTGGCCTGCCATAAATCACCCTCGGCAGTAAAAATAATTTGGTTGTTATGTAAAGTCGGAGAGCGGTAATAGCCTTCAGACGCTTGTGTTGTCCCCATAAGACAAGCTAATAAGGCTGAACTTAGTAAAGAATATCGCAATTTCATAATCGCCTCTTTTATATTTATTGTAGTAATGCTGTTTTAAGTTACCAGAATCGGCAAAATTGGCCAATAAAAAGAGATAAATAGCGCAATTAACTTGCTAATAAGTAAATTAAGAAACGTTAACTGCTTATTTAATACCCATTGCAATACTTACCGATATAAAACAGTAAAGGTTTGGCAAAGAATTTAATTTAGTTAAAGCTATTGCAGTAACAAAATTGCCATTCAATACAATTAGAGCCACTAAAATGGCGATCTATCGGGTATAATGGCGGTTTAACTAGCTTATTGATTGTTTTTAATCAATATTTTAATTAGGAAATTAATTATGTCTACTTTACCAGCCTGCCCGAAATGCGGATCTGAATATACCTATGAAGATGGTGCTTTATTAATTTGCCCAGAATGCGCCCATGAATGGTCAGCTGATGCAGCTGAGTCCACAAGTGATTCTAAGGTTATCCGCGATTCTGCAGGTAACGAATTACAAGATGGCGATACTGTAACTGTAATTAAAGATTTAAAAGTTAAAGGCTCATCATCTGTAGTTAAAATTGGTACTAAAGTGAAAAATATACGTTTAGTCGATGCTGATCATGATATCGATTGTAAAATTGATGGCTTTGGTCAAATGAGCTTAAAGTCGGAGTTTGTTCGTAAGGTTCAAGAATAATAAGGCTGGATAAGTTAAAAGTTTGCCTTAGCCATTACTTAGCAAGGCAAACCTTTATGTTTATAACTAACTTAAATAACCCGTTTTAAATTAAACGGTGTTTTTTAACGCTGCGATCCGCTTTTCTAATGGTGGATGGCTTAAAAATAGCTCAGATTTTTTACCACCACTGGCAATACCAAAAGCCATCATGCTGCCTTCTAAGTGACTTTCAGAGTTATGCTTTAGCCGCTCTAATGCTGCAATCATCTTTTGCGGCCCTTCTAACCTAGCAGCGCCAGCATCAGCTCGGTACTCACGTTGACGAGAAAACCACATAACAATAATACTCGCGGCAATACCAAACACCATCTCTAATGCAAATACCGTAGCGTAATAAGCAAAGCCACCGCCTTGGTTATTGTTGTTACCATTATTATTGAGCATACCGGCAATTAAGCGAGCGAAGAAAATAACAAAGGTATTCACCACACCTTGGATCAGGGTTAAGGTTACCATGTCGCCATTCGCCACGTGTGAAATTTCATGGGCTAAAACGGCTTCTACCTCATCTTGTCTCATGCTGCGTAATAAACCAGTACTCACTGCCACTAAGGCATTATTTCGGTTCATCCCCGTGGCAAAGGCATTCATCTCTGGAGAGTCATAAATTGCCACTTCAGGCATACCAATATTGGCCGCTTTAGCCTGACGCGAAACTGTATTAATTAACCATTGCTCGGTGGCATTACGAGGCTGCTCTATCACCACAGCACCCGTTGAGCGCTTGGCCATCCACTTTGAAATAGCCAATGAAATAAAAGAGCCACCAAAGCCAAATATCGCGGCAAAAACTAATAAACCACTAATACTACTGCGATCAACTCCTAACACGCTAAAGACCACATTAAGCACAATACTTAATACAGCAATAACAGCTAAGTTAGTGAGTAAAAATAAAAAGATTCTTTTCACGTTTATTACCTTATAACGTTAAAACTAAGACTAAGGCTAATATGAGGGCGACCAAGGCAATTTCAAATGCTGTGCAACTAAGTTAATAAATAAAATAACGCAATTACATTAAAGCCAATACCGATTGAGCTAACTTCACGGCTTGGTTGGTTTTATCTGCACGAGTACTAGCCGATGCAGAATACCAAGGCAGTACGGCTAAGCAAGGGTAAGCAATTCGTTGTTGTAAATCATCGACATTTTGGCCAAGTAACTGCATATCAGGATCAACACAATTTGCCACCCAGCCAATAATATGACAACCACTGCGTTCAATTTCTCTTATTGTTAACATGGCATGGTTTAAACAGCCTAATTTCATGCCAATAACAAGAATAACTGGCAGCTTATGCTCCACTACCCAGTCAGATAAATAACGCTGTTTATTCAGAGGTAATAGCCAGCCACCTGCGCCTTCAATAACACAAAGATCAACCTCTTGCTGTTGCCAGCTTTGTAAGGCTTGGTTTAAGTCAGTTTCGTTTATCTGTTGGCCCGTTAATTGTGCAGCTAAATGCGGCGCGACAGGTTGTTGTAACAGGATTGGATTATACCAAGCATAAGGGTGTTTATTAGCCAAGTTTGCTTCAGTCACATTCGGTAACGCGTAACTAGAGTGTTGTCTTAATAAAACCGCGTCACTATTTTGGCCCTGCGCATTCGCGCCAGCAGCAATGGGCTTTACCCCTATCGCTGTGTGCTTTAATTGCTTAATGCCTTGAAGTAATAAGCTGCTAACAAAGGTTTTGCCCGCATCGGTATCTGTTGCGGTAATAAATACCGATTTACATGCTGTCTTATTCATTACTTGTCTTCGTCATTAAGTTGGCCTTGGATAAAAAGCACCTGATAACTGGCTTTTAATCCTTCGCTAGTACGATGCTGTTCATACGCTTGACTAAGCTGCTGCCAATACTGTTTACCAGTTAGGCCTAACCGTTTTTTGCCTTGTACTTGGTTGGCTCCTAGTGACTTAAGCTCTCGCGCTAGGCTTAACACATCGGGATAATAAAGCGGATAACTTTGCTGCTTAAACTGCCAGTCTATTCCTGAAATCGCCTGACAAAGCTGTATAAGCTGCTCTGCGGGCATAAAGTTATTAACGTGATTATTGTTATCAAGCGTAGCAAAAGCACTGCGTAATTCGGCCAAAGAGCCGTCAACGAGCGTGGTAATAACAAATTGCCCTTTGGCCTTTAACACCCGCTTTATTTGCCCTAATACGCTAGCAGGATCTTTACACCATTGCAGCATTAAGCTGGAGAAAAGCTTATCTACGCTGGCACTTTGTAATGGCAATGTTGCTGCATCTGCTTGAATATAAGCTTTAGCTAACCCAAGTTCAGCCGCTTTTGCTAGCATATCGGGGCTTAAATCTACCGCGCTAAACTGCTGACAATAGTCACTTAATTTAGGGTGCAACCAGCCAGGGCCGCAACCCAGATCGACTAAATGGCCTTGGCTTGTTTTTGCTAAAAGCGCCAATGCATCTAAAGCCACTTTTTGCTGTAATCGTGCAGCACCAATATAGCTATCTCTAGCTTTACCAAAAGACTGGGCTATGCGCTTAAGCGCAGGCTCAGCAGCACAGGTTACAGCAGAGTCTTTAAAAATGGGCTGATTAATAAGGTTAGGCAAGGCGGTCATAATGCTGTCTTAATAAGGTAGTTAATTGATATATATCCGCGGTTTTATGCTGACAACTAAGCGTAACGCGTAACCTAGCACTTCCTTTAGCCACGGTTGGCGGCCTAATAGCACTTAGCCAGATTTGCTCTTGCTTTAGCGTTTCACTTAATTGTACAGCCTGTTGGGCATCGCCGATTACTAGCGCTTGAATAGCCGTGTCAGATGGTAATAGTGGTAAGTCTGACGCTAACTGCCGAAATAACCGGATGTTTTGCTGCAGCTTATCTCGCCGCCACTGTTCAGTTCGGCATAAATTCACGCTAGCCAATACAGCGGCACAAAGCGCGGGAGATAAGGCGGTACTATAAACATAATGACGTGCAAACTGCTCTAAATAATCTATAACCGTTTTGCTAGCACCAATAAAGGCCCCGCCTACCCCTATGGCCTTACCAAAATTAGCCATAGTGCAAAATAAAGCTGAAGGCGCCACCCCTTGCGCGGCCGCACTGCCACGACCTTGATCACCTAATACGCCTAAACCATGAGCGTCGTCGAGTAGTAAGCCCGCATTATAATCCTGACAAAGTTGTACCATTGCCGCTAAATCTGGCGTATCACCATCCATACTAAACACACCTTCGGTGACTACCATAGTATTTTGCTGATCACTGTTATAACGCTGCAATAGCTTAGTTAAGGCTGCAAGATCATTATGACCAAAACGCTTAAAGCTTGCCTCACTGTGTATTGCGCCATCAATTAATGAGGCATGGCTTAATCTATCTAATAGCAATAGATCATCTTTGTCTGTTAGTGTCATTAACATTGCTTGATTAGCAGCAAAGCCAGATGAAAATAACAAGGTGCGTTCAAAGCCTAACCAGTCACATAAGCTATCATTCAACTGCTGATGAATACTATGTTGACCCGTAATTAGCGGCGAGCCGGTACTGCCAGCGCCATATTGCAAAGCACCCTCGGCATAAGCTTGCAATACTTTAGGATCATTGGCTAAGCCTAAGTAATCATTGCCAGAAAAGTTTAAATAATCTTTACTGGCAACAGTCAGCATACGGCCCTGATAGCGTGCTAAGGTGACAGGCGTTCGCTTAAGTTGTAAAGCCTCTCGCTGTAATAACGCCTGCTGTAATTGTTCTAGTTTTATCTTCACTTATAACAATTACCCATAACAATGACCCGGTGCAGTCTCTAACATAGGCTTTAGCCACATCTTATTTCGCCGCGTGATATAAAGGCGCAGTATGCTGCTCTTTAATGGCATCTGCTAAGGCTAGCGAATGTGCCTCATCAGAGACATCATGGCGACGCTCAGGATTAATGCCTAACTTTTTAAATAATTGCATATCGGCATCAGATTCTGGGTTATCTGTTGTCAGTAACTTATCGCCATAAAAAATAGAGTTAGCGCCGGCTAAAAAGCATAAAGCCTGCATCTGTTCATTCATACCAGAGCGACCAGCAGATAAACGAACATGGCTTTGCGGTAACATAATACGGGCAACGGCTATAGTACGAATAAACTCAAAATCATCTAAGTCTTCAACATTTTCAAGCGGTGTACCTGCTACTTTAACTAACATATTAATAGGCACACTTTGCGGGTGCTCAGGTAAATTAGCCAATTGCATTAATAACGCCGAGCGATCATTGGCTGTTTCGCCCATGCCTAAAATACCGCCACAACATACTTTCATGCCGGCATTACGCACATGCGTCAAGGTGTCTAATCTATCTTGATAAGTGCGAGTAGTAATTATTTCACCATAAAACTCAGGCGAAGTATCTAAGTTATGGTTGTAATAATCTAAGCCTGCTTCTGCTAAGGTACCGGCTTGTTCGTCGGTTAACATACCTAAGGTCATACAGGTTTCTAAACCTAAGGCTTTAACACCGCGAACCATTTCAATAATATAGGGCATATCGCGTTGTTTAGGGTTAGTCCAAGCTGCCCCCATGCAAAAACGGCTTGCACCTTGGTCTTTAGCAGCTTGTGCCTGTTGCAGCACTTTTTCAACTTCAATTAAACGCTCGCGCTCTAAGCCAGTATTATAGTGGCCACTTTGCGGACAATATTTACAGTCTTCTGCACATGCACCCGTTTTAATTGATAACAAAGTGCTTATTTGCACTTCATTGGCATTAAAATGTTGCCGATGAACGTTTTGGGCTTGAAATAATAAATCGTTAAATGGCAAAGCATAAAGTGCATTAACTTGCTCAAGTGTCCAGTCATGGCGCACGGTAGCTGTCATAAAAATCCCTATTAAGATTGAGGTTATGATTATTTTTCGCTAGTCTAGCGCCCGTCGCCCCGTTGTCAATCTAACAAGCAAGCAAAACTTTACTACAGGTTAATAAATGAGCATAAATCTAGCATTTGATCGTGAACACATCTGGCATCCCTACACTTCTATGATAGATCCACTTCCTGTTTATCCTGTGGTTGCCGCTAACGGCTGCGAGCTTGAACTTGAAAATGGCCAAAAATTAGTTGATGGCACGGCGTCTTGGTGGTCTGCCGTGCATGGTTATAACCACCCTGCACTCAATGCTGCCGTTACAGAACAACTTAGCAAAATGGCTCATGTTATGTTTGGCGGTATTACTCATCCTAGTGCGGTTAACCTTTGTCAGCGCCTCTTAGCCATGGTGCCAACTAATTTAACTAAGGTGTTTTTAGCCGACAGCGGCTCTATTGCTGTTGAAGTAGCAATAAAAATGGCCTTGCAATATTGGCAAGGTAAAGGCAACAAAAGTAAACAAAAGCTCATTAGCCTGCGCAAGGGCTACCATGGCGATACCTTTGCCGCCATGGCCGTTTGTGATCCTGTAGATGGTATGCATGGCATGTTTAACGATGTGCTCGCCCAACATTACTTTTTACCCGCACCTGAGTCTGCCTTTGGTGCCAGTTTTGATAGCAAAGCCATGCAGCCGTTGCAGCAATTACTACAACAAGAGCACCAGCAAATAGCCGCCTTAATTTTAGAACCTATAGTTCAAGGTTATGGTGGCATGCGTTTTTATCATCCTGAATACCTAAAAGCAGCCAGAGCTTTATGTGATCAATACCAGGTTTTGTTAATTTGCGATGAAATTGCCACCGGCTTTGGCCGCACCGGTAAGTTGTTTGCTTGCGAACATAGCCAAATTCAGCCCGATATTATGTGTGTAGGTAAAGCCCTAAGTGGCGGCTATATAACCCTTGCAGCCACTTTATGCAGTGATGAAGTGGCAGATGGCATTAGCTTAAGTGATGCAAAAGGCTTAATGCATGGCCCTACTTTTATGGCTAACCCATTAGCTTGCGCGGTTGCTAGCGCGAGCTTAGATATTATTGCCACAGGTCAATGGCAACAGCAGGTAGCAGCCATAGAGCAGCAACTTAAGGCTGAATTAGCCCAATGCAAACAAGGCCCAGGAGTAAAAGAGGTAAGAGTACTCGGAGCTATAGGCGTTATCGAAATGGTTAACAAGGTAGATGTTGCCAAACTGCAACAACGCTTTGTTGAATTAGGGGTGTGGATCCGGCCTTTTAATAACTTAATTTATGTTATGCCCTCTTTTATTATTAGTTCAGCCCAGTTAAGTCAATTAACCGCAGCTATGGCTGCTGTGGTTTTAGAATAAGCTTCTTTGGTTCTAGCTTGGAATTATTGTCTATTGATATAGAGTAAAAAGCCAAGACTGGTTACTAACAACAAAATGATATTAATATGAAGATGGTCGCTGCGGCGTTTTAAACGAAACCAATTAAGCACTAGGCTAACGCTACTTAAAAGCACGCAGCACCATAATAACCATTCTAGCCAAGCGGTAAGTGTCGGCCGCCAATAGGTTCTAATATCAATATGCCAATATCGCACTAAACCTGAGTCCATTTCAGGACTGGCATAATGAGTAATAATTAAACACACCATAAACACCAGCCAACCCACAATGGCTAGCCATGTAAAAAGCCGATGCACTAGATCCGGCCCTTGCCGGCGCTCTGGTTGTTTATTGTCTAGCGTATGCAGTTTCAAATTTGCTATCCTTTTCAACTTTTACTTGTGTTCAGCGTATGGCTAAGTATCATTACATCTTTCCTTTTATTAGCTAAGTTTACACCTTTTGGAGTTTGTTGCATGACCCACGCCGTGATTAAAGATGTTTTAGCAGGCCGCTATGCCGCAGGTGAGCAAATCACCGTTAAAGGCTGGATCCGCACACGCCGCGATTCTAAAGCGGGCATTTCTTTTTTAGCCATTCACGATGGTAGCTGTTTTGATGCAGTGCAAGCCGTTGTCCCTGCTGAATTACCTAATTATAACGAAGAAGTTAAACATTTAACGTCTGGATGCTCTGTAATTGTGAGTGGCGTTATTGCAGAGTCTGAAGGCCAAGGTCAAGCCTTTGAAGTTCAAGCTAATAATGTAGAAGTTGTGGGCTGGGTAGAAAACCCTGAAACCTACCCTATGGCGCCTAAGCGGCATAGTATGGAATATTTACGTGAATTTGCTCATTTACGGCCACGGACTAATATTACCGGTGCTGTTACTCGCGTTCGTCATTGCTTAGCACAAGCGGTGCATCGCTTTTTTCATGAGCAAGGCTACTACTGGATCAGCACACCTATTATTACCGGCTCAGATGCAGAAGGTGCAGGTGAAATGTTCCGTGTTAGTACGTTAGATATGGAAAACCTACCTCGTACAGACAAAGGCGCAGTAGATTACAGTGAAGACTTCTTTGGTAAAGAAACCTTTTTAACGGTATCAGGCCAACTTAACGGTGAAACCTATGCCTGTGCCATGTCAAAAATCTATACCTTTGGCCCAACTTTCCGTGCTGAAAACTCTAATACCAGCCGTCACTTAGCTGAGTTTTGGATGATAGAGCCAGAAATTGCCTTTGCTGAATTAAAAGATATCGCGCAATTAGCAGAAGATATGTTGAAGTATGTGTGTAAAGCAGTATTAACCGAGCGTGCTGATGATATGGCCTTTTTTGCTGAGCGCATCGATAAAACAGCCATTAGCCGTTTACAGCAATTAGTTGACTCAGAATTTGTTCGCATGGACTACACCGACGCCATTGAAATCTTGAAAAACTGTGGCAAGAAATTTACCTATCCAGTGGAATGGGGGGTAGATTTACAATCTGAGCATGAGCGTTATTTAGCTGAAGAGCATGTTGGCGCGCCAATTATCATGCAAAACTACCCTAAAGACATTAAAGC
>NZ_JBOTRC010000015.1:0-50627 GCF_050936095.1 Rheinheimera sp. WS51 | reverse complement strand
TTATTAGACGGAAATATCCGTATTTAAACACGGACTTTTCCGCCTTTGTAAATTTATTGTCTTGAACATTACGTAATAATTTACGAATTTACAATAGATTAAATGCTTAGAATAACTTTTGTTTGGTGTGAAATACGGAAATTTCCATCTAACAAGGCACAAGTAACAGTTTCAGCTATACTGTTTATTTAAACAGCATACCTTAGGAGGTAAGTTATGCCCGCCTCGTCACCATTCTTACAGTATATTACTGAAGAAATGCATATTCGTCGTTATGCTAAACGCACTATAGAAACTTACTTGTATTGGATTAAGTTTTTTATTTTATTCCATAAAAAGCAGCACCCCAAAGATCTGTCGAATGAGCATGTAGAGCAATTTTTAACTTATTTGACCGTAACGCGACACGTTGCAGTGCAAACGCAAGCTTTGGCGCTTAATGCGTTAAGCTTTCTTTATAAAGAGATATTAAAGCGGCCGCTGGCGTTGAACCTTAATTTTAATCAGTCTACCAAAGCCCGAAAATTACCCGTGGTGTTAACCCAAACCGAAGTTAAGCGGCTATTGGCTACTATTGATCCGCAGTATTTGCTATTAACGCAGCTACTATACGGCAGTGGCTTGCGGTTAATGGAAGCTATTAGATTGCGAGTAAATGCCATTGATTTTGACTATTTATCGCTAATGGTATGGCATGGTAAAGGCGGTAAACACCGTAGGGTTACGCTAGCGCCAGAATTAATAGAACCGCTACGCCGGCAAATTAGTCTGGTCGACGCTTTTTATCAACAGGATATGCAAACGGATAGCTTTGCAGGGGTATGGTTACCTTTTTCGTTGGCGCGTAAGTACCCCGCCGCACCAAAAGAATTAGGCTGGCAATACTTGTTTCCGTCAGCGCGTTTAAGCATTGAGCCGCGAACCACTTTTATGCGACGGCATCATATTGATGAGTCAGGTTTACAAAAGGCCGTACGCACTGCTGCGAAAAAAGCTGCCATAGCCAAAAACGTAACCTGCCATACTTTGCGCCATAGCTTTGCCACGCATCTTTTAGAAGCAGGTATGGATATTCGCACCGTGCAAGAGCAACTTGGCCATTCTGATGTAAAAACCACCCAGATTTATACCCATGTATTGAAACAAGGCGGCAATGCAGTAAAAAGCCCGTTGTCGCAATTAGGGCTTTAATATACCGACAAAACAAACTAACCGCGACCTGTCTACTGCTAACCTAATAAGTTTGCAGCAACTAATTTAGCTAATTATAAAATTATTTATCAGATATTAAGCTTAAAATCAGTTAAATCTATCAAAAAATAGGCAGTTGATAGCAACAAGGCTATTTTATGCAGAAAACTGCTTGCATCTTTAATCAAGGTTAAATACTATGTGCGGCGTCTGACCAAGCGTATATCTACGCAGCGACTCTGCCCGGGTGGTGAAATCGGTAGACACAAGGGATTTAAAATCCCTCGCTCGAAAGGGCGTGCCGGTTCAAGTCCGGCCCCGGGCACCATACTACGTAATAACCGTCGTCCAACGTATTTTAAGCCACCACAACATTTCTACGCTTTTTCGCTGTTGGACTGATTTTTACCCATTTGAATAAAAACATAATAATGACTTTAGTAATACCGCTGGTAATCGCCAACACTAGCAACGGCCATCCTATGTTTAGCCCCATACTTAAAGCAAAAACTATAGTCGAAATATCCATCATAAAGATGAATTGACTCATCTTTAAATCGACAGCTCCTGTACTACCTGAATTTATAATTAGCTTAATTTGGTGGTAATAACCTTGAGCTATCAAGATAGTTACTAAAACAATTATCGTTGTCGAAATATCTTTTCCTTGATCGATTATTGTTTCATTCATAAATAATCCTGCGATAGCAATTAGCAAAGTTGCACTGGCTATGCTAAAGCAGTACCTAGCGTGTTTAGATTTTCGGTCTTGCCAAATTTCAAACAGAATAAACGCTACTAATACAGAAGCAAGTAATCTAGGCCAGACTATATAGTGATTAAACGGTTCTATTGAATACCCATATATAAAGAACGACAAATATGCCAAGTAGCTAACTGTAAATTGGTTTAATGATAAAAGTGCAGTTGGCCTTTCGCTTTCAATACCAGACTCTTTTCTCTTCCATATCGTTCTTAATTGAGAAAACACGCCATACAAACTAACAATAATAAAAACCGTATTGATCGTTCCGAAAATATTATATGAATCCAAATTACTATTCCCCCTACTTTGTCGCCCATCAGATTGTCGACAAAATTAGGATAAAAAAGACTAAATGTCAACTTGTAGCGCCATTTTTTTAAAAAATGTCGACAATACGCTCATTTTAGCAGGTGTTAGTGTGACTCCGTTTTGCAATGATTGGCAGGTGCCATCAGGTGTGGATTATGCAGATTGTTGTCTGTTTGTAGTGGCGCAAAGATTTTGCGCCACCTGACTAGATTGTCTGACGAATCCCCACGAATGGCGTAGATAAAACAAATAGTTAAAGGCGAAGGGAACATTCATGGCAGTTCCCGATCTGATCTTTCGCCAAAAACACCTAACCATGAATGCTGCCATGAATGTAAAAACAATGCTCGCCGATTTTCTCTCATTTGTCACCCCTAAAAGTATGCATAAAGCCAGACTTTCTGCGCTAAGTGCTGCTGCACAAAGCCTTATGAAAAAAGGCTGCTGCACGGTTACCGCTATTGGCCGTGAATATGAGAACCAAAATAATGAGAAGCACGGCATTAAACGTGCTGATCGCCTGCTTAGCAATACGGCACTCCAGGCTGAAACACCGCTAATTTACGGTGCAATGACCCGTTTGCTGCGCCAGGGTAAACAGCCCCTCATTCTGGTGGATTGGAGCAATGCTGATAAAGCCAAACGCCATCATATCCTGCGCGCCAGTCTGGCATTAGAAGGCCGGCCACCCTTCTTACGACCTGCTGCAACAAGCGCCGGAAAAGCATAGCGCGCTGCAAACCTTCGAGCATACCGAAGAGAT
The DNA here is from genome assembly GCF_050936095.1 of Rheinheimera sp. WS51. Lineage (NCBI taxonomy): Bacteria > Pseudomonadati > Pseudomonadota > Gammaproteobacteria > Chromatiales > Chromatiaceae > Rheinheimera > Rheinheimera sp. WS51. The sequence continues at coordinate 47,598 of NZ_JBOTRC010000015.1, read as the reverse complement.
TTATGACGGCTTTCTGCAACAACAGCAAAATGCTGACATGGCACAATCTGCAGCGGAATTTCTAAAAAACTATAACATTGCTCTGGTGCCAACGCTGGCAGTAAACCGCGAATTGACCCGCCTGAGCACAGAAAAACTGCAGTATTTGCAGCAGACTGATCAGGCTGCCATCAACCCCTTTGTTCGTACCATCTATGAAAATACGTCTTATAAAAGATGGCTAAACGCCAGCGCCGGACTGGGAGAATATAACCTTGCAACAGACCAATACTTTCATCAGCTCACTAAGCTTATGGCTACGCAGGGTGTAAAAATCGCTGTCGGCTCAGATGCCGGCGCATTAACCGGCTTACCCGGGCCGGCTACGCTGGACGAAATACAGTTGCTGGCCGAAGCCGGGCTGGATAACTACAGCGTGTTACGTACTGCCACCGTCACAGCAGGCGAATTGTTGGGCCCAACCCTGAAAATAGGCAAACTTGCTACAGGTTATCAGGCTGATTTTATACTGCTGGCAGACAACCCGTTAACGACACTGACAACACTTAATACACCAAAGGCCGTGGTACAAAACGGCTATTACTTTAATCGTGCTGATCTGAACACATTACAGCAGGAGGCTTATCAGCATTCCAGCTGGTTACTCAGCATTCCAGCTGGTTACTCAGCATTAGCCGTCATCTGAGCTATCTGTTGTTTGGCTAGTCAACGGCCATAGCATAATAATTGTTAACACTTAACCTAAAGCAATATCAGGCTGGTTTCTGTAGCATAGTAAGACGGTGCACCACCTTGCCTTGGTCTAAGATTTTGATTAACCGGCCTGGCCAGACGACAAGTTGAAGAAGGAGACAGTTTGACAATGCCATACGTTAATTTCGATGCGGGCACAGGAGACGTCAGTATCGGCGGGATTAGCCAGACTTTACGGCCAAAAACGTTTTTACTGGCGCAATTTTTAGCTGAGCGTTGTGGTCAGGTTGTCAGTAAAGACGACATTATGGCTGCCGTCTGGGCCGACAGCATCGTTGAAGATCAGGCGATATTTCAGTCGGTAAACGAAATCAGAAAAGCCTTTACCGGTTATGAAGTAATAAAAACCCACCCCCGCCGGGGCTACACCTGGCTGATACCCTCCACACCACAGCCACAATCTGCTCAGCTGCCGTTGAGCAAAAGCACCGAGACCGCCCCCACAGACATCGCCTCCGGCAACAACCGGCAGAACGTCATGTTATCGCTGTTATTGTGCGCGGTGTTAAGCATCGCCGGCTTAGGCTACTGGCTGTCGGGACATTCGCCGGAGGGCAACACCCAGCCAATATCACCGCCTGAGTCGCAACATGCGTTGCTTGTGTTGCCGTTTGATACGTCACAGCTGGATAACAACATGCATTGGCTCAGATTCGCTGCTATGGATGCGGTAATAACTGAGTTTAACGGCCAGCATAATATAACGGTGTTTCAACCGGATGACGTGCTGGATATCGTAAACCGCTCGTCAGCAGGGCAAAATGCGCCAACAAGTTTATTCGCGGTATCGGCAGCAACGTTAATTGTCGACGGTCAGCTTAGTGGTGTCCCCGGCGACTACCACCTCAGCTATACGTTATACAGCCGCCAGTCACAGCAACATAATGTAATACATGCCACATCGCTTGAGTCACTGTTTAGCCAGGTGGCACAAACGCTTAACGCAAGATTATCGCTTAGCAATGCTGAGCACGAACTGACGTTTGAGCAACAGTTCAACAACACCCTGCTGTTTAATGCCATGCAATTACTGAATGCTGGCGATGCAAAATCTGCAGTGTCTTTTTTACAGTCTGCAATAGTCGCGATGCCTGAACAAGCCGATGCTTACTTTTGGCTGGCAAAAGCCTTGATGGCATTGGATGACTGGCAACAAGCACTAACGGTATTAGAACACCTGACGTCACGGCCGTTCATAGAAAAACACCGCCTGCTATACTCTCGCACGCTCTATCTTAAGGGCAGCACCCTGCTGATGCTGCAATCAGAAACAGCCCATGCAACGCTCAATCAAGCATTGTTAGCCGCAGAAAAAAATCAGGACTGGTTGTATGTGGCGTATGCCAAATCGATGCTGGCACAGTATTTTATCCGGCAACAATCCCCGGCCGCGGCCTTGCCTTTACTTGAGCAGGCGTTGTTATATCAGCAAATGCTGCAATGCCCGATGGGCATTGTTCAGGGCCATTTAGATTTTGTTGATTATTATCTGGCAACCAAGCAGCACGCTGCAGCAAAGGCGAGCTTTCAACAAGCGAAGCGGTTGGTAGAAGATAAACAACTGGTTAAAGTTAACCCCCTTATTGCCGTTTACACCAAAAAATTAGCATCAATTTAGTTGATATAATTCAATAACTAAACAGCTTATAGCGACATTATAGCCAGCTTATAAGATGTTTAGCACAGCATGTTGCACACTGATATTCGTTTAGTTTGCAACATCTGCGGAGTATCAACAACATGAGAAAAGTAACACCCATTGGCCTGATTTCACTGGCGCTACTGAACGTCGATGCAATTGCGGCACAAACACTAAATCCAATTACCTATGCCAGCGGGCAGATAGCGTATACCAACAGCAACATCGTTGTTGACGCTATTAAAGCGCCTGCCGTCAAAGGTTCATTGCTGGTCGAAAATGGCAAAATCACGCAAATTTTACCGCCGGATGCGCAAATACCTGCAGGCTATCAACAGGTGGATCTGAACAATAGTTATGTTATGCCAGGTTTTATCGATGCTCATATTCATCTGGCGCAATCAGCATCGGCCTTTACCCGGCCGGATATGATTGGCGCAACCAAGATACAGCCGTATCAGTCAGATCAGGCGTGGCTAAACCAACACAGGCAGGATTTACTGTCTGACTACCTTAAGGTTGGCATTACCGCAGTAGTCGATCTGGGCGGCCCGTCAGGCAAGCTACAACACTATGCAGATGCTGCAACATTACAGCCATCACCTGACATTTATGCTGCGGCAGAGCTTATCTCAACCGCAGCCGTGCCTGAGCTTGAACACGAAGACCATACCTTTTTAGCGGTAAGCTCGGCAAAGGAGGCATTAGCCGCCGTTAAAATGCAACTGGGATTACCAATACAGGTGGTTAAATTTGTCTGGACGGATGAAGCCGGCCACAGCCCTGAGCAACTGTTTACTATCTATGCTGATGCCATGCAGCATGCCCGCAAGGCAGGCAAAATAGTCGCCGTGCATGTTGAAGATCTCGCTTATGCCAAAATGGCGATAAAAGCCCACGCCAATATTCTGGTGCATGGTGTCATGACCGCGCCCGTTGATGACGAGTTTATTGCTTTGGCGAAACAGCATCAGGTGGTGTACTTACCCACGCTAACCGCTTACAACCATTACCGGGATATCTTTAAGCAGCAACTTAGCTTTAGCGTTCTGGAACTCGCGCTGACCGACCACGCTATTATCGAGTCTTTTCAACAGCTAAAGCTGCGGCACGCTGACACTGCGCCAATGTTTCAGATGCTAACAAAGTATCTGCCTTATGTTGATGATACAGAAGCTAAAGCTACACTGAAGCCGCAAGAGCAGGCGATTGTCGCTCAGCTAAGCCAGCTGTTCTCCGATCAGATTGCGCTGTACCAGCAGCAAAATTTACGACACGTTTTAGAGGCCGGCGTTGCTGTCGCTATTGGTACGGATGCCGGAAACCCGGGCACAGTGCATGGCAGCGCCATGTTAGGCGAAGCACAAGCCTGGTTAGAGGCGGGTATTTCTATTCAACAGGTAATACACGCCATGACGCTAGGCAACGCCAGGGCCTATCATATAGACCAATCTCTGGGCTCGTTGACCAGCGGTAAAGATGCCACCTTTAGTGTTTATGATACCAACCCCGTTAGCGATAGTTTTGCCACTATGACACCTAAGTTGGTGGTAATTCGTGGCAACATTGCACTGACTAACGAGGAGTAAACCATGCATTTTAACGCTGGTATCACGCTGCTGTTGGCAGGCATTACATTACAAGCTCAGGCTATTGTTATCCGCCACGATGTCGACGACACACTGTATCATGCAACGCAGGCGGATTTTCCACCTTTGGTGACCTTATATAAAGTGGGTGCACATGGCACTTTGATCGACCCGCAGTGGGTTCTCACGGCTGCGCATACGGTATTCTGTCTGGAGCCCGGCGACACCGTAAAAGTAGGTGATAGCTACGCACAGATAGCCGCGCGTTACGCGCACAGAAACTACAGCTTAGGCAGTGACAACGACATCGCCTTATTAAAACTCAGTACGCCGGTAACATCAGTAGCTCCGGCACGGCTGTATCGTAATACTGATGAAAAGGGCAAGCAGATTTGGTTTATCGGTGCCGGTGGTACCGGCAACGGCAAGCAAGGTCAGGTTGTCTCCTACAAAGCCAACAAAGGCCAGCTACGTAAAGCACAAAATACCGTCAAGTCTGTCTCAGACAATGAAATTCATTTTGTGTTTAATCAGGGCGACAATGCCCTGCCATTAGAGGGGGTATCGGGCAATGGTGACAGCGGTGGGCCTGCCTTTGTAAAAACCGCTGAAGGCTATAGTCTGCTGGGTATCAGTTCAAGGGCAGACTCCTGGTTTAAGCAATTAGGCGAGTATGGCGTAAAAGAAGTGTACTCCAGAGTGTCATTTCATGCGCCCTGGATAGAGTCTGTTATGGCGGGAAATAGCGACTTTATTGCAAACTACACTACGCAAAATCGTTTTGCGCAGCCCAATATTGCAGAGCGTTTAGACGAGGTGTGTAGCATGATCGGCTTTGATGAAACCTCAAAAGGAGAACAATAGTGGCACTTAAACCCAGTGTTAACATGCTAAGGCTACTGGCGGTGCTGGTTGTAGTAGGTTCTATCAGCGCTTTTGCCCCGGTAAAATTAGTTTTTGCCTGGCTAAAACCATTGCCTGAGGATATTCCCGGTCAGTTAACACAAACACTTGAGTATGGCTTTGATGGCATCATTGCGTATGTCGACATCAAAAACCACGCTGCTATTACCTACACGGCAGGTTGGCACAACAGAGATTTGCGTCAACCCGCCAGACCGGATGCGCTGTTTAAAATTGCCAGTATTGGTAAGCTGTACGATGCGGTGGCAATCACTAAATTGATTAGCGCAAACACGCTGTCAGCTGATAGCCGCTTGAGTGAGCTACTGCCGCAACTGGCCGACACCTTACCAAACGCTGACATCATTACGCTTAGAATGTTGGTGCAACATCGCAGCGGCCTGGCAAACTTTACCGACACTGCGGAATATTGGCAGAAAGGGTATCTGCTTACCGACCAACAGCGGCTAGCACTGATATATGGTTTACCAGCCAACTTTGCACCGGATAGCCAATATCAGTACTCCAACACTAACTACCTGCTACTGCAGCGTATTATCGAACAAGCATGCCAGTGTGATCAGTTCGATTTTATAAATAACACGATACTTCAGCCACTTGGTCTTGATGCAACTTTCCGCTCAATTAAGGATATTGATACAGCACGCCTGATGAGTGGTTACTACGTAGGCATTAAAGAGGATATCAAGCATGCTGACTATGGCGCTATGGTGGCGACGGCAGCAGATGTCGGCGTATTTTTACGCGCATTAAACGATGGCTCGCTGCTAAGTGAAGATGAAAAGCAGATCTACAGCTCGCTTTATCAATACCAACATTCTGGGCTTATTCCTGGTTACCAAAGTTTGGCACATTACGACCGCGACAGCGATACAGTAATAGTACTATTTGCTAATACCACCGATTTTTCTGACGACAGCCATTGGGCAATATTTGAATTGATGCTAGGCAGAATTAAGAAAATTGCTCATAGCGGCTAGCTATAACGATAAGCCACGTTATCGTATCTAAAGCAACTGGCTAAAGGGCACACACGAAAACATCTCTACCCACAAAACAACATCTTAACTGCCTTGCAGCAACAAATCGTCTTCAGTGTGTAAATCATGTGCAGTAGTTCGCATTTAAACAGTCGATTTTGACTGAAATGTAGAACGAAACTTGGGAAGAAAAATCCTTACACAAGGCATTTCGTATGATGTTTGTAAGCGTTTTAAAATCCCTCGCTCGAAAGGGCGTGCCGGTTCAAGTCCGGCCCCGGGCACCATTTATCTTCCTGCTTTATCTCCTTATTAAATAATAAAACTCTTTATCTTATCAACTACTTAAAGCATGGCTTTCTTTGCGCTATGCAATTAAACCTACCCTACTAGTGCTATTTATTGACTAAAACTACTGTAATTAAGCATGTTGCGATAAACTTATCTTACCTGTTTATTGTCTTGAGGCTTTTATGTCGCGCTATTCAGCTGAATTTATTAAAGAAATGCCCAAATCTGACTTACATCTGCATTTAGATGGTAGTTTACGTTTAACCAGTTTAATTGACATGGCAAAGCGTACTCAAACTCAGCTGCCGTCCAATACGGTTGAGGGTATGAAGCAGTTGGTATTTAAAGAGAAATACGCCAATTTAGCTGAGTACCTACATTGTTTTCAATATACCTGTGCCGTGTTGCGCAACATGGAGAACCTTGAACAAGCCGCTTATGAACTTGCCATTGATAACCAAAATGAGGGCGTGAACTATATTGAAGTGCGTTTTGCACCTCAGCTGCTAATTGATGTAGCCAGCGGTATTGATTTTGACCGCGTGATGCATGCCGTGAATAACGGCCTAAACCAAGCAAAGCAAGAATACAATTGCAGCGAAGCAGTATTAAGCAGCCAGAAGCCGCCTTTTGCCTACGGCATTATTAACTGTGCTATGCGCATGTTTGGCGATAAAGGCTTTTCGCCTTATTACACTAACTTGTTTCAATTAATGCGCGACTTTGCCCCAATAGATGTCATTAAACTTGCCGCTATGGAGCTAGTTCGCGCTAGCGTGCGGTTACGTGATCAGGCGGGCATTCCTATTGTTGGCTTAGACTTGGCTGGCCAAGAGTCAGGTTATCCTGCCAGTAAATTTAAAGAGGTTTATGAATATGCTCATCAGCATTTTTTATTAAAAACCTTACATGCCGGTGAAGCCTATGGTGCTGAAAGCGTGTTTGAAGCCATTACTGAATGCTATGCCGACCGAATTGGTCATGGTTATTCAATGTTTATCCCCGATATGATTTCAGATCCAGCCATTACCGATAAAGCCGCTTATATACGCAACTTAGCCTCTTATATTGCCGATAAACGCATTGCCGTTGAAGTATGCCTAACCAGCAACTTGCAAACTAACCCGCTAATCACCGACATTAAGCAGCATAAATTTAAAGATATGCTAGAAAACAGAATAGCAACCGTAATTTGTACTGATAACCGCTTAGTCTCGAACACGACTGTAAGCAATGAGTACCAACTCGCTTTAGATAACTTTGATGTGCCTATTAAGCGGCTAAAAGACATTGTTGCTTACGGCTTTAAGAAAAGCTTTTTTCCCGGTAGCTATGTAGAAAAACGCCAATATGCTAAGCAAAGCTTAGAGTATTTTGATCGCGTCGCCAGCCGTTATGGTTTTATATAAATAAAACAATAACTTAATCCAACTGTCGCCATTTAGATACACGCTAACTAATTGAAATAAAAAGATATTTAAAAAGCACCTAGTTTACTGTCTCCTTTTGGAGACAGTAAAGCTAAGGCTTAGGTTCAGTTTCGCTTTAACTCCTCACAATACAAAGCTAACTCACTGTTTTAAAACAAAAATATAACAGAAACAAAAGTTGGCACAAGCATTGCTATTACTCTAGTAGTATCAAAAGTAACGACAGCCTAGCAGCAAGTTGTAAGTCTAAAGTTTAAGGTTATCAACCTTGTTTCACCCCTTTAGCCAAAGCTGCTTTCATCAATAAGGCAAGCGTCGTTTTGGAGGAAAGCATGGATTTATTTTTATTAGGTACAGTTTTATTTCTATTAGCCAATGTAGCGGTAGTAATAAATATGCTGGGTCGGGTAAATTTACATAATGAAAGTGTTATCGCTTGGGAACAAAGCCAAGTTACTCCAGTTGCCGCTCCGGTACTGCAATACCCTGTGGCATTAGTACCCGTTCAACATTCAGCTGTGTATTTACCTGAAGCAGCTTAAGCTGTAACAACTCCCATATTTCAACCTTTGGGTTGGATTTTTTTGGCCAGTTCCCCGCTGGCCTTTTTTTTGCCCATTTGTTCCATAGCAAAAAAGCGCTATGCTACACACAACAATCATAATGAACTTTTTTTATGCGCTTTTCTTTGCAAACCGCCTCGCTTAGGCAATTAGTAATATTAAGTTTTTTTATGGCGTTAATTCCGGTCGCAGTATTGTTATGGCAAAGCTATACCGCCCTTAATGGCGTTAGTCGCCATGCTGTTGCTGAAGCAGAGTCGGCCGTTTCAAGTGTGCTCCGAGTAGAAAACATGCAAAATACAGTGGTCGATATTGAACGTGCTGTGCGTCAGTTTGCCATTGTGAAAACCCCAGCGTTAGCACAAGTAGCCGCTAATCATTTAGATAATTATCAGCAAATATTAATGCCTATTTGTCAAAGCTTAGAACAAGCTACATTGTGCCAGCTGCAATACGCGTCGTTACAACAACTGCAAGCCGATTTTCAAACCTTAAATAGTAAACAGCTTGAGCCGATAATTTTGCAGTTTAAGCAACAGCAACAACTCCTCACCCAGTCTGTCTGGTCTATGCTCGAGCAAAATTTACAAGCTCAACAAAACTTTGTTGTACAAAGCCAACAACAACTTGCTTGGCAAACAGTTGTGTTAGTCATTATTACTTTATTACTCGTGTTATGGGCCTCTGGGCGCATTACTGCTCCGGTTAAAAAGCTTGATACTATGATCCGTGCCATTGGCCAGCAGCATCAATTTCCGGATGAAAAACTGGTTGGCCCCCGTGAGCTTACCGAACTAGGAGAGCAACTGCGCTGGTTAAGCTCTCGCTTACAACAACTAGAAGCCTTACGCTTGATTTTATTGCGCCACGCTTCGCATGAGCTAAAAACTCCCTTATCGAGTATTCGCGAAGGTTGCGCTTTATTAACAGAGCAGCTCGTTGGTCCCTTAAATACTCAGCAACTAGAAGTCGTCGGCTTATTAAATGGCAGTGCAGAGCGGCTTAGCTTACTAACCGAACAACTATTAGATTACAACCGATTATTACAACAAGCCAAACCAGAGCCAGACTGGCTTAATGCCCAGCAGTTGTTTACTGAATGTTTTGCTGATCACGCTCTTTCATTACAGCAGCGCGAGCAAAAAGTTGAATTAGACTGCCAACTTAATACAATTTTTACCGACAAAACCCTATTTAGACGTATACTAGATAACTTAATTAATAATGCTCAAGCTTACGGCAGTCAAGGTAGCCCAGTTTGGGTGAAGTTATACCAACAAGAGCATCAGTTAGTATTGGATGTATCTAATAACGGTACGCCGATACCTACAGCATTAAAGCGCACTTTATTTGAACCCTTTCAGCGAGGAACTACACCAAGATATGATGCCGTGCAAGGATCTGGCTTAGGTTTATCTATTGTTGCTGACTGCGCCAGATTATTAGGTGGCCATGCCGATATCGTGGATGTTATTTATGCTGATGTCTGTATTCGCGTGCGCTTGCCACTTTTAGAGGAAAAAACCGGATGAAATTTTTATTACCGCTGCTAACGGTATTTATGCTGATGGGCTGCCAAATCACTCAGCCAGAGCCAACAAATTCAACGCCTGAGATTGCCAGTAATCTGCCTGATTTAACAGCCACTACTGAACCTGAAATTGAACAAATCAGCTCATTAACTATTTCTGACAGTCCAGAATCCTTATTAGCTTGGGTTGAGTTTCGCGCTCAACTACTAAACCAAGCAGCTAACGAGCGGGAGCAATTAAACCAGTTAGACACTACTGACGATGTGACTGAGCTAAAACGCATTATTTTACAGCTACACCCAGATACGCCTTACTTAACTCGGCTTAGGCTGCAAATGCAACTAAGCGAAAAGCTAGCATTATTACCTAGTCCTTTGGCCAATTTATTAAGCTGGGATTTCGCTTTTAACCAAAAATTATTAGAAACTGAGTCTGCAGTGAGCGCCTTAACTCGGCTTAATGCCCAACAGCAAAACAATATTGATAAGTTACGTAAAACCAATAAAGAATTACAAAAGAAAATTGACGCCCTTACTCAAATAGAAGCTCAACTTAACCAACCGACCATTGAGGTTAATAATGGCCAACCCTAAGCCCCGCATTCTGCTGGTTGATGATGACCCAAGCCTCTTACGCTTATTAACCCTCCGCTTAGAAGGAGAAGGCTATCAAGTTTTTTGTGCTGATAGTGCTGAAACCGCGTTGCAGTTATTACCGAAGCAGACACCTGATGTTGTATTAAGTGATTTACGCATGCCAGGGTTAGATGGCATGAGCTTATTTGATGAAATTGCCAAGCGTTACGCCAGCTTACCCGTTGTATTAATGACAGCCCATGGTTCTATTCCTGAGGCTGTTGCCGCTACCCAGCGTGGTGTTTTTGGTTTTTTAACTAAACCCTTAAACCATACTGAGCTGCGAGACATTCTGCAAAGAGCAATACGCCAATCGGTTCCTGAACAAGCCGAGTGGCGCGCTGAAATAGTTACTCGTGCCAAGCTAATGGAAGATGTGTTAGAGCAAGCTTATCGTGTGGCACAGCGTGATGTTAGCGTACTTATTACCGGCGCAAGCGGTACCGGTAAAGAATTGCTGGCCAAAGCCATACATAAAGCCAGCCCTCGGGCTAAACAAGCTTTTGTGGCAATTAACTGCGGCGCTTTACCCGAGCATTTATTAGAGTCCGAGCTATTTGGCCATACTAAAGGTGCCTTTACTGGCGCGGTAACCGAGCATGGCGGTTTATTTCGTGAGGCCGATGGTGGCACGCTATTTTTAGACGAAATTGGCGATATGCCAACACCATTACAAGTAAAGCTATTACGCGCCTTGCAAGAGCGACAAATTCGACCTGTGGGTAGCAGCAAAACCATTGCCATTAATGTGCGGGTAATTTCTGCCACTCATCGCGACTTACAGCACGCCATGACAGACGGTAGCTTTCGTGAAGACTTATATTACCGCTTAAATGTTGTTAACCTACAATTACCTAGCTTACAGCAGCGGCCTGAAGATATTCCTTTACTGGCCCGACATGTGTTGCAACAAAGCGTGGCAAGGCATAAAGTCGATGTAAATCGGTTCTCTGATGATGCCCTACAGCTACTGGCTACCGCTAAATGGCCAGGCAATGTGCGCCAGCTAGTTAACGTAGTAGAACAATGTGTCGCACTGACTAACAGCCCCGTTATTGGCGCGGCTCAGGTTGAGCAAGCCTTGTCGCAAAACAGCCAATATTGGCCTTCATTAACCGAGGCTAGAGATCAGTTTGAGCGCCAGTATTTAATTAGAGTGCTAAAAATGACCGAAGGCAATGTTACTCGGGCTGCAGAATTAGCTGGGCGTAATAGAACAGATTTGTATAAACTACTTAAAAAACACGATTTAAGTGCCGCACAAGTTACCGAGCAAGATGCAAGCACTGATTTAGATTAACTATAAAAAGAGAGCCAGATGAGTATTACACCACCTGACGCCCACTTAGCCGAAGACGCAGAAGATCCGGCATTAATAAGAGCGAAAATAGTTAGCGAAACAGCCAAGATAAGCTGGCTAGAATTACAAAAGTTTTATGCTGCGGGCTCTGTTATTACCGTGCAACCAGCATTAGACTTAATTGATGTCGCCTTTGCCTTTAACCAAGATGATAAAGCCCAAGTTGCCAGCTGGTTAGCTAGCGGCAGCATTAATCGCACCAGTAAAGAGCAAGCACAGCAATGGTTTGATCAAGAATCCCAGCTATGGGCGGTGGTTATTTCACCGTGGATTTTAGTCCAAGACAAACCAGACGCAACAGCATTAAACTAATAGCCAACTCGGCTTTTATTAAGAGCAAAATATGACCGACCATTATCAAAAAACCAATAGCTCTCGCGTTACCTTATCGCAATTAATGCTGCCTTCACATTCTAATTTTAGCGGCAAAATTCATGGCGGCTATTTACTATCGCTAATGGATCAAATTGCTTTTGCTTGCGGCTCAAAATATAGCGGCATGTACTGTGTTACCGCTTCGGTTGATCGGGTTGATTTCTTAAACCCAATCGAGGTAGGTGAATTAGTTACCTTAAAAGCATCGGTTAATTATGTTGGTAATAGTTCTATGGTTGTCGGCATTCGGGTAGATGCACAGAATATTCAAACCGGTAAAGTAAAGCATTGTAATTCATCCTATTTCACTATGATTGCTAAAGATGAACAAGGTAACAATATACGAGTGCCAAGGCTTATTTTAACCAGCAAAGAAGACGTTCTGCGTTATATGAAAACCACCCAAAGGCTGAAACTTCGTCACAGCTATGCAGAATTATGCACTGATTTTAATGGCGATATACAGCAGGCTATTAATAATATTACTCAACATGATGATGTAAAAGTACAGCTAAGCTAGCTGTACTTTTTTATTTACTACTTTATTTACTTTAGTGACTTTATTTAAGTATTTAAGCTTGTTTGGCTTAAAAAAAACAAGCTTATTAGTTAGGCTGCAACAAGTGGCTAGTTAGTTGCTCTATTTGCTCGGCTGACAAAGGCTTGGCTTTATTGTTGGCATAGTCAAACTGCACCATTACCGCCGTACCCGACACCGTTTTAACGCCTTGCTGCCAAGCTTCTTGATAAACATCAAAAGAACTACCACCAATACGACTAATATAAGTTCGCAGCTCTACTTCAGTGCCATAGTGAGTTTGAGCGTGATAATCTAATTTAACGCTAGCGACGATCAAGGGCCAATTTTTCACATCAAGTTCTGGTGTAAAAATACGAAAAACACCTTGGCGAGCACCTTCAAACCAAACCGCAAAAACAGTGTTATTAATATGGCCTAAGGCGTCTGTATCAGCAAAACGGGGCTGAAGCTTTTCAGTAAACATGGAAACCTCTAAATCAGTTTAATACAAAAATATTGGCCTAACTATAACAAGCAATCTTTCGCTATAACATCAGAAGTTATCACCACTTTTTCGCTATTGCTAAGCAGGCAAACGCTTTCGTCTGGCGAGTAAATAAAGTAAGGTAGCTTAATGCTTTTTGCCTTACCGGATAATATTAATGACCGACTTTATTGAAATTTATGACAATGCGTTAAGCCCTGAATTTTGCCAGCAGTTAATTAAAACCTTTGATGCCAGCCCGCATACCACAACAGGCCGCACCGGTGGCGGAATTGATTTGGATAAAAAACACAGTACGGACTTATATCTTAATCAATTTCCAGAATATCAAAAACAACTGCAACAAATTTGGCAAGCCACTACACACTATGCGGCTGAGTACTTCAAAAAGTATCATTTTGCATTAATTGGTCCTGTTGGTTTAACGATTCAGCATCCGCAAACGGGCCAACCTTTGCCGATAACGCAAGATAACTATGCCCAATTTGGTGCCCCTAAAGCGGCAGACTTTATGCGAACACTCTACCGACTGGGCCCTATCCAAGCTCAGAAATATCAAGCCGGTTTAGGTAATTATAATTATTGGCATTCAGAGGTTTACCCACAGCAAGGCGGCACTGAACCTTTGCATCGCACCTTATTGTTTATGTTTTATTTAAATGACGTTACCGAAGGTGGCCAAACCGAATTCTATTACCAGAAAAAAAGCATTAAGCCTAAAGCGGGGCGGATGGTGATAGCACCAGCTTACTTTACCCACACCCATAGGGGTTGTATCCCTATTTCTAATGATAAATATATTCTAACCAGCTGGATTTTATTTAACACCGCAGAGCAGTTATATCAGGCACCACAACAATAACGCTTTGTTCTTATAACCTTACTATTTAGCCGCTATAACTAGGTCGCTGCAAATCGAGCAAAAAGATTGCGGCGACGTTAAAGCTGTAATTTTTTAGCTTTTCGGTAAAATCATCATGATATGAGGAATATCATCTTCTAAATAAGATTCGCCAGCCGCATTAAACCCAAGCTGCTGATAAAACTGTTCTAAATAGCATTGCGCCGAAATATAGATATCTTTTTTTGGCCAAAGTTGGTTAATAACATCGATACTTTTTTCAACCAGGGCCTCACCTAAACCCAGCCGCCTTGCGGTTTGTGACACACACACCCGGCCAATAGCAGGATAGTCATCAAAAGCCACGCCCGGCGCGAGAACTCTTGCATAGGCAATAACTTTATCGCCCTTTTGTAAAATAATGTGCTGTGTTTCTGGGTCTAAATCTCGGTCATCTAATTCAGGATAAGGGCAGTTTTGCTCAACAACAAAAACATCAACTCTTAGCTGTAACAAGCTGTATAAGGTTAATGTATCTAATTGAGAAAATGTAAAAACTTGCCACTGCATCTATTAACCCTACGCTATAAATAAATTTATTTTCATTCTGTAAGCAATGACTTTGGCCATTGCTCTGTTAATACTTTTTGCACAAATTGATTAATTTCTGCCTCGGGTATAGGCCGAGAGAAATAATAGCCTTGTAAAATATCGCATTGGAAATCACGCAATTGTACAACATTTTCTAGGGTCTCGACGCCTTCAGCGACCACTTTTAAGCCTAACTTATGTACCATAGCAATAGTAGAAATAACAATTTGCAAGTCAGACTCATTTTCTTGCATGCCTTGAACAAAGCTTTTATCAATTTTAATGGTATCGACTGGCATACGTTTTAAATAATTTAAAGACGAATACCCAGTACCAAAATCATCAATAGCAAAGCTAAAACCAAGGGCCTTTAATTGGTACATAACATCGAGCGTTTGCGAGATATTACCCACTAAGGTATTTTCAGTGAGCTCTAATTCAAACTGTTTGCCATCTAACTGATATTTTTCTAAAATTTTACCAAAGTTCTCAGCCAAGTCTGCTTTTAAAAACTGCGTAGCTGATAAGTTAACCGCGATAACCACGTCAGTTAAACCCTGCGCAACCATAGCAACACACAACTGACAACTGCGCTCGAATACCCAGTACCCAACATCAACCATCAATTGTGCTTGCTCTAAAGCATCAATAAAATAATCTGGTGCCACTACACCTCGCTCTGGGTGCTGCCAGCGAATTAACGCTTCAAAGCTATGTAACCTGCCTGTTGTTAGGCAAATTTTGGGTTGCAAACTTAAACTAAATTGCTGTTTTACTATGGCTTGCTTAAGTTCAGCTTCTAGTTGCAAGCGTGTTGCTAAATCGTATGACATTTTAGCGTCAAATAAAAAGTAACGGTTACGCCCTTTTTGTTTAGCTTGATACATAGCTAAATCTGCTTGGCGTATTAATTCATCACCACTAATACTGTCATCAAAAGCACAGCTGATGCCAATACTAACACTTAAAGTAAGTTGAGTTGATGGCGTAATAAAAGGTTGTTTAAATAAATTTTGTATTTGCTCAGCTACTTTTTCTGCAATATTAGCTTGGGCAATTTCGGTTAAAACTAAAGCAAATTCATCACCACCTACTCGATATATTTGAGCTCGCTTTCTAAATTGCTGCAATCGGTTAGCCACAGCAATTAATAGCTGATCGCCCACTATATGACTGCGGCTATTATTCACATTTTTAAAGTTATCTAAATCAAAGAAAATTAAACCAACATAAGCAGTATTTTCTTTAACATTTACTAGCGCTTGGCTTAAGTCTTGCTGCAAACTATTTCGATTAGCTAAGCCAGTTAAACTATCAAACATAGCCATTTTTCGTAGTTGGCTAGTGTTTTCTAGTAACTTTTCATCTAAAACTTCTAGCTCATTCGCTAGCGAGGTAACCGAGCGTTGGAAAGTAGTTATTTCATCCTGAAACAAACTCGACTCTAATTTATTCTGTTGATGAAACTCTTTATATTGCCGTTTAGCTAATAAAGGTAGTGCCTGAGCTAAACGAAGAATTCGGCCACTAATACGCCGAGTTGTAAACCAAATTAACAGCAACAATAAAATAAAGCTTATTAAGGCGATCAATACAATTTGCGTTTGATAACGACGGTTTTCAGCAATAACCGTACTAATATCTTCAACCATAACTAACAGATGCTTAATATCTGTATCGATATCTAAAGCAATAAGCTGCAAATAATAAAAAACATTATTCAGCTCTATAATTAAGCCATCTTGCTGCACATCACTTAGTTGGACGTCGTTGTCTGTATACCGATATAAACCTGTAACTAACTCAAGATCTGATGCTTGAACTATGCTTATTCGCTGCATACGCGGTTTGTTCGCTTGATAATTAATAATGGCAACATCTAAGTTTAGTGTCTGATGCAAGTTATATAAGACTTCGGTCAGATCAATGGTCATCACTAAAATGGCGACTTCACCCTGTTTATTTAGTATGGGTAAAGCGAGTTGCTTATAGCACTGTTCAACACAAAACGTAGTTGACTTAGGCTGCTGCAATTGCATAACTTGTTGCACTAACTGGCCAGGACTGGCCAACTTTTCTAAGCCAAATTGATACAGCAGTTGCTGCTTAGTATCAAATAAAGCTAGGCGTTTAACACCAAAGTGCATTTGCAAAGACTCACTCTGGGTGGCTAACTTAGCCGCTAAATGACTAAAGTCATCTTTTTCGCCTAACGGCTGTAAGTCTGAAAATGTTTGCACCCAAGTTAATAAGCGCTGCTCTAACAATTGACTATATTGTTCAAAGTATTGCTGACCCTGAGCACGCTTTGCCTGTTGCTGGCGATTAAACTGCTCATTAACATGCAATAAAGATAGGCCGGTAAAACAGACTAATACTAATATCAGCAATAGCTGCATCATTAGCAGCATTTTCCAAGATAAGCTTAAATACCGCATAACTTAAAACCGATACATTAATTGTAAGGTATACAGCTGCCAATACTCTGCAGGGTTATTCGCTATATCTGGCAGAATTGCGGGGGATAACCTGCCAACGCCTTTTACCCAGTGCACCTCTGCACTTAGGCTTAGAGTCGGGGTAAATTCATAATTAAAACCGCTCGCTACAGTGTGCTGGTAAGCAAAATAATCTGGTACTTGGGTGCTTGCTTCGGCACTTTTGCCTTGTCGATCATCTTTATTATTCACTGAGTAATCAACAAAACCAAACAGGCGCCATCGCGAACTAGGCCGATATTGCATTAATAGGTAACCGCCTTGAGCAAACTGAGCTTGGCTAAATTCAGGGGCAAAAAAGCCATCAATTTGTAATCGCTCTTGCTGGATTTCTAATGCCAGATCCCATAATTCTTGTTGATAACGCATACTTAACATAACGCGTTGCACCTGGAAGTTTGCATCGCGAAACACTTCTGTTGGCTCGCGGTTAAAATGAAACTCAGAATCAAGTAGTGACACGCCAAAAGTTAATCGGCTTAAACTTGGTTGCCAATACAAACTGGCCTTATGATCGAAATCTAATTTAGTACTGCCTTTGACATTCCCCCCTAACAGCAATTTATGCTGCTGCTTAGAAATAGGCGAAGTACCGTAACTCCAGTTAAAAGTAAAATCACCATAGCGATTACTGTGTCTTGATTGAATAGCTAAACCATCGCTATTGACTGCGATATCACGAAAGGCATCAAAATATACTGATTGCGGTAACACTATGGATGGCCGAGTAAAAGGAACATCTCGAGTTGCTGAATATAACCAGTGCTGATTTTTAATTCGGCCTAAATATAAATTAGCTTGCCAATCTAATGAGCTTTGAAAGTTCCAGTCAACAAATAAGTAATCCAGCCTAGCACCTTGCGGGTACCGATTACCGCCATCTAAATACATGACTTGCCCAGCTAGGCGCCAAGCGGGCGCTAAACGAATACTGCTATTAATACCAAGCTCAGTTAAATTAGTAGAGATATCATCATCAAAGGCAACAAAGCTATCGTCTGAAGTTTGTATTAGGCCTTGAGCAACAAAGCCTTGCCAGTGAATTTCTGCAGCTTGCACCATTAAAGTGCTAGCAAAAAACAATATAAATGCCTGTAATGTTGGCAGTAATCGAAGAGGGTTAACGTTCAATGTGCAGCTCCTTGACCCTATCGTCTTTATCTGTGTAACTGCTATAACCAATACTGCCTGGGGTCAATTTAAGTTGCTTTAACATCGCCTGCTCATCGGCAACTTGGCTTGGCCTTGCAGCCGCCCCAGAAAAGCTTAGTCGATCCCACATTAAATTTAATTGGTAAGGAAATAAGTGTAATTGCTCGCGGCTAAACTTCTGATGCTGAGCCGCCGTTTCGGGTAAAACGTAGACTTTAATTGGCGAGCCATCTGGCCACTGGGTTTGGCGTAAAGTGAAAATACTGCGAAGTTGAGCTTGAGTTAAAGAATCTAAAGAGACAGAGCTATGCACCAGCACTTTCGAAGCCGATAAAGGCAATGCGGTAAGTATTAACAGCAATAAGCCGACTAACCGCATAGCCCCTCTAACATCTGCACAGAGGAAGTAAAGTACCTCTTGTTGTTAGCTATATTTTTTATCTTCATATAAAGAAAGCAACATATCAAAGCAAGTAAGTAAGTAATATTAATATAGCATTATAGAAACAAAAATGTCGCCACAAAACTAAGAATACTCAAGCTAACTTATTATTTATGTTTAATTTGTTCTTGTTTTGCTTATCGACTGGTTGGACCTTGCAGTACCTGCTGGACCAAATTTCTTTTGTTTAGGTTTTTTCGGTTTATAGGGTTTAGTGTTAACCGGTAAGGTTGGCACTTTATTAACCGGCTCAAAACCTGGCACGGTTTCACGCGGTAAAGATTGTTTTATTAAACGCTCTATTCCGGCTAATTCTTTAGACTCGTCAGCACACACTAATGATATAGCATGACCTGCGGCGCCAGCCCGACCGGTTCTACCTATGCGGTGAACATAATCTTCAGCGACATTAGGCAGTTCATAATTCACAACTTGAGGTAACTGGTCTATATCTAAACCCCTTGCGGCAATATCGGTAGCCACTAGCGCTCGGATACTGCCTTTTTTAAAGTCAGCTAAGGCTTTAGTGCGAGCGTTTTGACTTTTATTACCATGAATAGCCGCTGCATTAATGCCGACGTTGCCAAGGTGGGTGCTTAATTTATTTGCTTGATGCTTAGTACGAGTAAAAATAAGCACTTGTTGCCAATTATTATCTAACACTAACTGAGTTAACAAAGCCGCTTTACGCCCTTTATCAACCGGATAAACACACTGCTCTACGCGTTCGGCTGTACTATTTTCAGGGCTAACAGATACTTCTAAAGGATCAAAAACCAAGCCTTTAGCTAGCTTACGAATATCGGCAGAAAACGTGGCTGAGAACAGCAGGTTTTGTCGTTTTTTCGGTAATAACGCAATGATTTTTTTAATATCATTAATAAAGCCCATATCTAGCATGCGATCGGCTTCGTCTAATACCAAAACTTCTAATTGAGTAAAACGTACCGCATTTTGTTGGTATAAGTCTAATAGCCTACCTGGCGTTGCCACTAAAATATCAACACCACGACGCAGTGCCATCATTTGTGGGTTTATTTTTACACCACCAAACACTACCGTACTTTTTAACGGTAAATACTTACTATAATCCGCAACACTTTGTGCAACTTGCGCGGCTAACTCTCGAGTTGGGGTTAAAATTAAGGCTCTAGCTTGGTTCGGCTGCACTTTGCTGCCATCACTTAATAGCTGCAATAAAGGTAAAGTGAAGCCAGCGGTTTTACCGGTGCCCGTTTGAGCTGCGGCCATTAAATCGCGGCCAGCCAAAATACCCGGAATAGCTTGCTCTTGAATAGGTGATGGTGAAGTATAACCTTTATCGGCTATAGCTTTTAATAGCGCAGGCGCTAAGTTTAACTCTGTAAATTGCATGCGTAATCTCGCAGTTTTGCTGCGAGGAACATCTGCCGCAGCTGCAGTTACCTCCAAAATAGAGGGGCGCGAAGCTTACAGTAAAAGTTACCACAAAGCGAATTAACATCTTCATATAAGCATAAATACGAATAAGCATTTACTTATTATTAGCTTTGCGCTTAACTAGGGGTTGCTGCTTTTTATCACTAACAGCGCTATAAACTTAAGCTAAATTATCGTTAATTTTCAACGCTGGGAACCACTTTTGAAATCAAACCGACCTGACGCAAACGAGACCGTTTTTATGCGCAATTTAAAGCGCATAATGGCTGACTTATATTTGGCAGAAAATAGTACAGTTGTGCAGGCTGAACAGTTTTTTCAAACGGATACTGAAATTGCAACGAAATCAGATAGTTTGTTTCACTCTTTACAATTTACTGCCGAGCGGCTGTTAAACTTAAGTGAAGGTGCCTCTAGCGCCGAAACGCTAACGCGTTCAGCCAAGATTCTGGGTTCTTTGCAATTAACAGTACCCACTTCGACTCGTCGCTGGCGAGAAGTGCAGTTTAGTTATAAACCTATTTATCGGGCCGTATTAGCGCTGCGCTTATTAGATCATACCCTCGAGCATAACTTAATTACAGATCCAACTTTACAAGGTTATTATAAAAACCGACAAGCTAAAAATGACGACTGTCAGTTTCGACTATTCGTACAGATACCGCTAATTATTGCTATTTTCTTACTGGATGCTGGCTTACATAATCCAAAAACAGCCGATATTTTGTATGGTAAGAAAATACATTCTTTAGATCCGCTACGGGCGATGACGGGTGATGAACGAAAAGACTTTAATCAAATTAATCAAACTTCTAGATTCGACTTAGCCCAATTAGGCTTACAGCCATCTGCCTACCGTGGTAATTGTAAAAATGAACAATTGCTTTCTGAACAAACCCAGTTAAAACAGATTAAGTTTATTTTATTGCTATTACAGCAAGTTGAAAACGGTAAAAGCATGTTGGGCAGTATTGCCAAAATACCTCAAATCTATAGCTCTGTAGTGTTACCTGGCCGTAATCGGTTCCGTTACCAGTCACTGCCTAAAGTAGCCCTTATTTTAAAACAAGCGGCTCAACGACAAGAAGTAGACGCTCGTCTTGTAGATCAACTATTACGTATCACCGGTATTTTCCCGCAAGGCTATGGCATTGCATTTTTACCAAGACAGTTAGATCTGAGCACCCAAGAGAAGTATGAATTGGCTATTGTTAACCAATTATACCCCCCCTCGCCAGAACAACCGTTGTGTCGTGTTGTAACGCGCAATTTGCAATATCGTCGAGGCGGTCAAAATTGCCAAATTAGCGTAGACTATAACCTCTACTTTAAGCCAGCACGCGATAAGCTGACCATTATGCCAGAACAGCGACTACGAGAAATATTAAGTAAACTTAGCGCAGACTGGCATCCAGGAGAATTACGCCGTTTAGTGCCCCGTTATTGGCAGCCATCTGAATTCTTTAGTCATTCTGATCAGCAAAATCTCTGGAACCAAGCGCCTAGAGTAATTAACTAGCAGGTAAATTAACTGGCTATAGTCATTTAATAATAAATCACTTGAATTCAGTAACATTATTGCGCAGGATCAAGCCCTCATTAGCTTAACTAGATAAATATTATGCTTGATACAGCCCTTAATTCATTGCATGGCCTACCGGCCTTTGCTACTTATTTTGCCCTCGCTTTACTACTATTGATGATTTTTGTTCGTTGTTACACTTGGCTAACGCCACATGACGAATTTGGCTTAATTAGGGCGAACAACCCTGCTGCCGCTATCGCCTTTGCCGGTGCCTTTATTGGCTTTGCATGGCCGCTATCTAGTGCCATTACCAATTCATTATCATTATTAGACTGTGCTATTTGGGGAGCCGTGGCGTTATTGGTTCAGCTTATTGCCTTTTTTATCAGCTCTTTGCTGTTAAAGCAGCTACCAAAACGTATTAGTGATGGCGAATTGGCTGCCGGTATTTTTTCAGCCGGTTGTTCTATTGCTATAGGTATGCTTAACGCCGCTTGTATGAGCTACTAAGGAGAAACAATGTCACGCGTATTTAAACGAAGTAAAACAGCACGCTTAATTATGATGGTGCCAGCTGCGGGTTTAATGCTAACCGGCTGTGGTGAAGAGCCAGTTGAAGTACAGGTTTATAATACCCCAGATGAATGTGCGGCTTATTATAACCCGCCAGCACAATGTCAAGCCGCTTTCGCTGAAGCTAAAGCACTGCATCCTAAAGTTGCTCCGCGGTATAGCAATAAAAGGGAATGCGAAACCGACTTTGGTGCCGGCCAGTGCGAAGCGGCTCCGGTTATTGCAAATGTAGAAAATAATGCAACTCAATCTGAGCCTCAAGCGCAAAGCCAGCAAAGCAGTGGCTTTTTTATGCCCATGATGATGGGTTTTATGGCTGGGCAAATGCTTAATCGCGGTGGCTTAGCTGGTCAAGCGCCACAAGCGGCAAGCAAAAATGCCAGCCCTGTTGCTTCACAGCCTTTATATAAGTCTCGTGATGACAGGCAAACCTTCCGTACCGCAAGTAACACGCCTGTTGCCAGCCAACCTGGACCTACACGGGTAAAACCTTCAGCCGTTAAACCTAAACCTGCGGTTAAAGCACGTCGTGGCGGCTTTGGTGCTCAGGCAGCTAGACGCACCCGCTCAAGCTTTGGTGGCTAAACCATGAAGCAAATTAATTGTAGTCCGCGTCCGGGCTGGCAGCAGTTTGCCCAAAGTGTTGGTTTTAACTTTCATACCTTTGATGGCGAGCCTTATTGGGATGAAACGGCGTATTATCAGTTTAGCTTACAACAAATTGAACAGGATTTAGAGCAGCCCACCGAAGACTTACATCAGATGGCATTAGCTGTGGTTGATGATGTAGTGCAAAGCGAGCAGCTATTACAACAATTAGCTATTCCTGAAGCCTATTGGCAAGCTGTGCGCGATAGTTGGCACAGTGCCCAGCCGCATTTATATGGCAGGATGGACTTTAGTTATGATGGTACAGGCCCAGCTAAACTGCTGGAATTAAACTACGATACGCCAACCTCTTTATTTGAAACTGGCTTTTTTCAATGGGTTTGGCTTGAAGATCAGTTAATGCGCGGCGAGATCCCGCAACACGCCGATCAGTTTAATTCGCTGCAAGACAAGCTGCAGCAAGCTTTTGCTGAACTTGCCTTACCACAGCCTTTTTATTTTAGCAGCGTGGCCGACAGCATAGAAGACAAAGGCACCGTTGATTATTTAATGGATATCGCCTTACAAAGCGGGCTAGATGCTCGTTATATCGCAATAGAGCAACTCGGTGAAGCCGATGGCCAACTGGTCGATTTAGATGGCTATGCTATAGAAGGACTATTTAAACTCTACCCTTGGGAGTTTATGCTACAAGAAGACTTTGCCAGCACGATTATTAGCAGTAAAACCCAATGGTTAGAGCCACTTTGGAAATCTATTATTTCAAATAAAGGCATTTTGCCTTTGCTGTGGCAGAAGTATCCTAATCACCCTAACTTATTGCCTGCCATGTTTGAGCAAGGCCAAGCCTTAAAACCTGGCTGGGTTAAAAAACCATTATTTTCTCGCGAAGGCGCTAATATTGAGCTAATGACTCCGCAAGGCAAAACGGTTAAAGAAACAGGGCCTTACGACGACAGTGGCTATATTCTGCAAGCTTTACAGCCCTTACCTAAATTTGCTGATAGCTACAGCCTTATTGGTAGTTGGGTCGTTGGCGACAGCGCAGCGGGTATTTGTATTCGCGAAGACAACAGCCTAATTACGAAAGACAGTTCACGGTTTTTACCTCATATTATACTCGACTAGCAATACGCGATTAATAAAACTCGATCCAACATGAATTTATATTCAATAAAGCTCGATATTTAGTCACTAAAGCCATAAAATGCCAACCAATTTAGCAAAAAGGTTGGCATTTTTATCTTACAGCTGCCATCTTTAACCTGTTCATTTTAATTAAGGAAGCCTTCGCCTGTGCGTACCACTGAACTTGTTTCTGGATTTCGTCAATCTGCGCCTTATGTTAATGCGCATCGTGGCAAAACTTTTGTCGTAATGCTAGGCGGTGAAGCCATTAATCAAACAGGTTTTCGCAGTATTATTAACGATTTAGCCCTATTAAATAGTCTAGGCATCAAAATAGTGTTGGTTTACGGTGCTCGCCCCCAGATTAACCAAGCTTTACACAATGCCGGCTTAGCAGCCAACTTTCACCAGCAGGTGCGCATTACTGACGACGACTCATTTCGAATAATTAAACAAGTCGCCGGTGAGCTGCAATTGGATATTACTGCTCGCTTATCTATGAGTTTAAGCAACACCCCTATGCAAGGCGCGCAAATAAACGTGGTTAGCGGTAACTTCGTTATTGCCCAACCTTTAGGGGTAGATGAAGGCGTAGATTACTTTCATAGCGGCCGTGTTCGGCGTATTGACACTGCGGGTATCCGTCGCCAGCTAGACAACAATGGCATTGTATTAATGGGCCCTGTTGCCGCTTCTGTTACCGGTGAAAGCTTTAATTTAACCGCTGAAGATATCGCAACTCAGGTTGCTATTAAGTTAAAAGCGGACAAAATGATTGGCTTTAGTGAAATTGGCGGCATTACAGCAGAAGATGGCAGTATTATTGCCGAAATGATGCCTAATTATGCTGAACAGTTAGTACAAAATATCCAGCCTACTTTAGCTGCTTGCCCTAGTACTTTAGCATTTTTACAAGCTGCTATCTTAGCCTGTAGAGGCGGTGTACCTCGCTGCCACTTAGTCAGCTTTGCCGATGATGGTGCCTTATTACAAGAGCTATTTTCTCGCGATGGTATAGGCACACAAATTGTTACTGAGTCAGCAGAAAAGCTGCGCCAAGCAACCATTTCAGATATAGGCGGTATTTTAGACTTAATTCGGCCACTGGAACAACAAGGCTTATTAGTAAGACGCTCTCGTGAGCAGTTAGAGATGGAAATTAACCAATTTACTTTAATTGAACGCGATGGCTTAGTGATAGGCTGCGCTGCTTTATATACCTTCCCTGAAGATAATGTAGCCGAGTTTGCTTGTTTAGCAGTACACCCCGATTATAGGGATGCCGACCGCGGTAGTTTATTATTAAACAGCATTATTCAGTTAGCGCGCCAACAACGTTTTGATAAACTATTCGCCTTAACAACGCGAAGTATTCACTGGTTTTTAGAGCAGGGCTTTGAGCTATTAACTGTAGATGATTTGCCAGCACAAAAAAAGCAGATGTACAATTATCAACGTCGCTCGAAAATTCTGGCTTTAACCTTATAAAGAGTAACAAACTTGGGCTATTAAGTAGCAACTAACTACTTTATCTGTTGTATTTGCTGCAGCACTTGTTTTGCTAGGGCGCGTGCTGTAGTCCATTTACCGCCAGACACTGTTAACAATTGGCCTTGCCAATTAAGCTGATACTCTCGACTGGCGCGGCTGGCATTGTCACTGCCTGCGAGTAGCGGCCTTACGCCAGCAAAATCAGCCAAAACATCTTTTGCTGCCTTGTTTGAGGCAAAATAATGATTATATGTATTTAATAGATAATCGCGCTCTTGCTCTGAGCACGCTATTGCTTGGTCCAGCTTTTGCCGCACTTCAGTTGTACCGACTAAGGTATTGCCTTGATAAGGTAAAACAAAAATTAGCCGTGTTTCATTAGGCACTTCCAACATATGGCCATAACGGCCAATTGATGACAGCACTAAATGGCTACCACGAACTAGGTCTAGCTTTTGTTTGGGCTCAATATTTGACTGTTCTAATAAGTGCTGGCTCCATGGCCCTGCTACGTTAATTACCCGATCAAACTGCTGCCAGCCAGTTGCAAGTAGCACTTTTGCATCTGTAGTCACTTGCTGCACTTCAGTATGATCTTGAATAGTGACACCGGCTTTTTTACATTGCTCGGCCATCCATAAACCTAATTTATGGTCATCCATTTGGCCGTCAAAAAATAAATAAGCGCCTCGTAAACCATCGGCCTTTAATTGCGAAGAACAACGTAGAGTCTGCTCAGCTGTTAACCAGCGATGCTGGCCTATCCCTTTTCGACCAGCAAACTTATCATATAACCAAAGACCCACTTTAACCTGCCAACGTGGCCGCTGGGTGTGGCTATAAAAAGGATATAATATGGCTAAGCGTCGAGTTAACTTAGGGGCTTTTTTAAGCCACCAACGCCGCTCTTGTAGGGCTTCATAAACTAGTCGGAATTCGGCCTGCTCTAGATAGCGTAAACCGCCGTGTAATAATTTTGATGAAGCACTACTCGTGGCCTGCATTAAAGCATCGCGCTCAAAAAGAGTGACTTGGTGGCCTGCCAACGCTAATTGCCAAGCACTGCTTAAACCATTAATTCCACCACCAACCACTGCAATTTGCATTTTTACTCCACTTATCGTAAAGCGATATCATCGCGATGCACTACAACCTCACTAGGACAAAAACCTAAAATACGCTCAATATCTTGGCTATGTTGCCCTTTGATTAGTTGTAGCTCAATTGCGCTATATTGGCTAATACCTTTTGCTAATTGCTCACCCGCCTCGTTACATAACCAAACAGCATCACCTTTATCAAATTGGCCTTGGCAGCTCATCACGCCTTTAGCTAGCAAAGAAGCGCCTTTTTGCTGTACTGCATTTGTGGCTCCGTTATCAAGCACTATGCTTCCAGCCGTTTTCAGGCTATGAAATAACCAGTGTTTTTTAGCACTGATGCGATCTTGCTGGCGCTGGAATAAGGTTCCCGTAGCTTGCCCGGCTAAAAGACAATCAAAACTTGCTGCTTTTTGGCCATTAATAATAAGGGTGTCTACGCCTTGCTTGGTGGCTTTTTCTGCCGCTTGCAGCTTAGTCACCATGCCTCCTGTGCCAATACTGTGATGGCTGGCTCCAGCCATGGCATAGATATCCGCAGTTATCTTCTCAACTAATGGGATAAAAGTGGCATCAACATGTGTTTTAGGGTTGGCTGTATATAAACCATCGATGTCAGAGCAAATAATTAAGGCGTCTGCATCGACTAAAATAGCCACCATAGCGGCTAAATTGTCATTATCGCCAACTTTAAGCTCTGCCGTTGCGACAGTGTCATTTTCATTGATAATTGGCAATATTTGGTTAGAGAGTAAGGTACGTAAGGTATTGTCAATATTAAGATATCGTCGCCTATTTGCTAGGTCGTCATGGGTTAGTAATATTTGAGCACAGCGAAAATCAAATAAATGTTTCCATGCTGCCATCATGTCAGTTTGACCAACCGCAGCCATAGCTTGCTTAATATTTATAGGTAAGGGTTGATGAGAGAAAGCAATAGCAGATTTACCTGCAGCAACACTACCAGATGAGACTAAAACTACCTCTATACCTTTTGCCCGACACTCGCTAATAAAGCGGGCAATACTTAATAAATAGCGGGTAGAACATCCGTTGGCAGTGGGGGAAATTAACGCACTGCCAACTTTTAAAACCAAACGACGCCAGCGCAGACTTAACATAGTAAACCTAAAAAATAATAATGGTTGCAGCAGCTTAAAGATTAGCGCAATAAGTGTCTATATTAATTTGAGCGCGCCATCACAGAATCACATTTACCAGCAACTAAATGGGTATAGTCACCAGAAGTAGAAATAATTAAACGCTGATCCGTTAACGTTTTCACTTGCCAATTAACGGGGCTTTTAAAAGAGACGTTATCAACAATAAAACTTCCCGGTTGCTGACGAATGGCATACTTAACCATATCTTCAAATTGACCTTGAGCAATATACTGTACCATTTCATTTTCGTTAAATTGCCAAGTTTTAGTAATGGCGCTATCGCGTTGCAACTTGCCATCAGGCTCGACTGAAGTGCCCACTTCACACCAACTACCTTGTATCAACTTAACGACAGGCTCTGGTCCCTTATCTGCAAAACGCAGATCTAGTTTTTTCTCTTCAGCATGTAAACAAGGTTCATCTTGAAAAACAATGTTACCTGTATCATATGTACACTTGTATACGGTCGCTTGGACAAAACCAGAACCGGTTAAGCCTAAAACAAATAATCCTATATAGAGATTCATCTTCATCCTTGATTCCTTTCTAACAAAAATAATAGCCAACAAAAGCTGCTATATTATACATAAAAACGAACACATACTGAACAAAGTTTACGGTAAATGATCCATTCATTAACAATAGGGATAATTCCGAATTACCTATTAGCCGCTTGAATTCAGCGGTAATTCATATGCATTAGTTATTATCGACCCTATAACAAAGGAGTTAGCTATGCGATTTTCTACTTTAATGGTAACACTACTGGCCTCAGGCTTAGTTATTTCAGGTTGTGCTACACAAAATGGCACCGGCTCGAACAACACCGCCAAAGGTGCAGCCATTGGTGCCGTTGTTGGGGCCATTGCCGGTAAATCTACAGCCAATCATAAAAATAAACGCTTAGTGATAGGAGCTGCCGTTGGTGCCTTAGCAGGAGCCGCAGTGGGTAGCTACATGGATAATCAAGAAAAAGCCTTACAAGAAGAGCTATCCGGCAGTGGTGTTAAAGTAATCCGCGATGGTGATATTCTAAAGCTAGATATTCCAGCCGAGTTAACATTTGAAATTAACCGCTCAGATGTTAAAACCAGTTTGTACCCTGTATTTAATGATATTGCTAAAGTATTACGTGATTACGAAAAAACCATGTTAGTTATTGCTGGACACACAGATGATACTGGCCCCTATCAATATAATATGAACTTGTCTCAAGCCAGAGCTGATAGTGTTAAACAATATTTATTAGGCCAAGGTGTGCAGAGTATTCGCCTTGAAACCCAAGGTTATGGCCCAAATTACCCAGCAGTACCTAATACTTCAAATAGCAACCGAGCATTAAATCGCCGGGTTGAAATTCATATTGAACCTATTGTTGAATAAAGTTGTGCCGATTAAAGTGTATTAAATGTAGTTGATTACTTTAAGCACAAATAAAAATAGCGCCTTAAGGCGCTATTTTTTTACTCAGCGTTTATTTAAAAACGGTATGTCATTTTAGCGTAAATAAATTGTCCACGCGGGTTATGAACACTAGATGCATAACCGTATAAGTCACCGTTACTGTCACCAATTGCAAATGGTGGGTCTTGATCTAATGCATTATTTAAACCCAGCACAAATTGAGTTTTGTCATTAAAGTTATAACGGGCTTGTAAGTCTAATAACCATTGAGCATCAATACTCCGTGTTTTAGTCGACTCTACCTCACTAGGTTCAGCATAGTCTTCAAATTCACTAATATAGTTAACACTTGCTACTAGCCCCCAGTCACCTATAGTCCAATCAGCTGAAGCAACCCAACGATGCTGTGGATAGTTATACTCACCAGTGTAATCAATTCCGTTCTTTTCAAACTCATTCAGGTATGACCAATCTAGAGATAAACGCAATAAGCCCATATCTTCTAAGTTCATGCGGTATGCTGTTGATAAGTCAACCCCATTCGCTTCTTGAGAGCTAATATTGACATAGCTATTATATAATCTAGATAATTCACCTAATGATTGCCCTGGTAATGGATCTAAACGCACACAAATTGTACTGGCTTGATTATTACACTCTGCGGCATATACCGATTGGAAATCATTCTTATCAATTTTATTGTCTTGCGTAATACTCCAAATATCTGCACTTATATCCCAAGCATCAGAGATTTGCCATACAGCACCAATATTCCATGTTTCTGACTCTTCAGGTTGTAATCCTTCACTACCAACAAAGACAATTGTATAGTCAGTTGCGGCACATGCTGGATTACTTGGATCAGCAGTAGGGCAACGATAAGTATCAGTAAAGAAATTAGACTCTTGCGACGGACCTAAGCCGATTTGAGCCAGTGAGGGTGCACGGAACCCTTGGCCATATGAGGCTCTAAGTGTAAAGTTCTCGCGCGGACGCCATTGTATTGCTGCTTGTGGGTTTGTAGTTGAACCAAAGTCACTATAATGATCATAACGGCCAGCTAAAGTAAGCTCTAAGGTGTCAGTTAATGGCACTAAAAACTCTAAGTAAGCTGCATATTGATCACGCGCTGCTTGAGCCGAGACTGATTCGGTACCAAAAATCAAGCCCCGTTGAAACTGATCATCTGGCTGGTCAAAAGCATCTTCTTCACGATACTCAACACCAGCAGCCATTGATACCATGTGTTCGCCTAAACTAAAAGCGTCACCTGTAATACTTGCACTATAAGCTGTCAAGTGCGACTCACCACGGCGAACTAAGCTAGTTGTTATAGCATCAATAACTTCAGGCGAATTATAAATCCCACCAAAGGGGTTATAATTACCTAGATTAATCTGTTCTTGTAAAAAATCAGTTCTCACCCAACCTTGATTTTTATTACCTGTCTGCATCGATTCACTACGTGCTTTTTGAGCAGAAACATCCCAATCCCAATTGTTGATATTACCACGCAGACCGACAACTAAGCGCAAGGTATCAGACTCAATATCCCATTGACGAGGTCCAGCATCGACAGTTCTTAAGCGATTAATTTCAATATCAGTACCAAAAGGGTTATTAGGATGTGAGGCAGGCACGGTTAAGCCAGCATCTCCATCTAATGGTGTCGCGGCACCTCCGGCTTCAGAGCGGTTATGCTGAACTCCTAGCTCTAAATAACCTTCAACTTGATCTGATAATTCTTGGCTACCCTGAAAAATAGCGCCAATACGCTCTGCTGCTGGCATCATCAAGCCATAAGGACCATAGTCATACACACAAGTTTGACCAAAAGCTCGATCTGCTGGACAATCTGGATCAATTGTTACTTCGCCATTTACAACGAAGTTACCAGGGAAGCCACGAGAAGAACGCTGATCTAAGCCACCATAAGGTTCTTGATTGGCGGTACCAAAACGGCCCATTTCAGCGCCTGAAATCGATGTATTTTTAAAATAATCTAAAATTAAAGTTGCACTAGCTGTATCTGTTTGAGTCCCCCAAACAAAGCTTGCCGCAGTTTCATCATAAGAAGGGCCTGTAGTGCCACCATGACTTACGCTTAATTCAGCGCCTTCATAATCTTTACGTAAAATAATATTCACAACACCGGCAACAGCATCTGAACCATACACAGCCGATGCACCATCTTTTAATATTTCTACCCGCTCAATGGCTGCAACCGGTATTGAGTTAATATCAACAAATGAGTTAGCAATATTTTCTGCAAAGGCACTTACTGAAACGCGACGACCATTAATTAACACTAAGGTTGCATCAGAACCAAAACCCCTTAAGCTGATAGCCGCACCACCGTTCGCGGTTGAATCTTGGCTATTACCTCGAGTAGAGAAGGTACCTACACCCGTTGCAGGGTTGCGCTCCATAATTTGTTGTAAATTTGAAAAGCCAGATTTAGCAATATCATCACGGCTAATTACCGCTACAGGCGATGCTCCCTCTAAATCATTACGCTTAATACGTGAGCCTGTTACTTCAATCCGCTCTACCGTTGCTTCATTTTCTTGTGCATATACTGCACCACTACCTAGCAAACCGCTAACCGCTACTGCACATAGTGAATAATTCAAAGACGTTTTCATCTGGTTCCTTTCTCGTTTTAATTTTAAGAGCATTAAATATGTAGCATAAATTTCATAAATTAACAGAGAAAATAATGAAAAAATTACTTATGTAAAATATTTATCACTTTAAATACAATGTGATCATTATAAAAGGCGAAAAAAAACCTCGCATTGCGAGGCTTTTTTGTAATAAAGAAACTAGTTTTTAACGTATTGACGCTCTAAATTATCTGTTTTGCTTTTTAGACTATAAAGGTTGCTACGTTCCATACTAATTTGCTCATCAAATTTTTGTTCGACATGAGCAATTTTTTTAGTTAAAGCCGTTAACTCTTCTGAGCGAGGAAAACTACGACGTAATCTATATAGCTCTGCTTTAAGCTCATCTACTTTGCTTTCTTTATCATGCTCGAGCTTACTGATTTTAAATTCAACGTAACGCGCTTTACGTTTCAAGGCATTAACTTGCTGTAAGTATTCACCTGGAGTGCCTGACAATGCAGTGCCTACCGGACGCATATCAACTTGTTCAGCATTATTTGCACATGGGAATTGACTAAACTCAACTACGCCATTTTGCTCACATTTGAACACTGCAGCTTGAGCGCCAAATGCACTAAATAATAATAATAATGCGAATCTCATTTTACACCTCTCCACTAACGAATAACAAATGTACAAAAATCAAGCAAGCATAGCAAGCATTAATCTACATTTATTTACCCCTTACCACTAAGTTAAACCTTTATTCCATAATTAACCAGCTTTTAAGGCTTTTTTCATAAAATTAGGCCAAGCCGATGCCGCTTTGTGCACTTCAACGTTATAATAATCGGTATTGAACTTAGCATTTTTTGCATCCACTTCACGAAAACCAGTAAAGTCACCTTCTTTACGCGCTAAAGTACAAGTCCACCAACCCGACGGATAAACCATTTGTGGAAACAATAAGGTTTGTAATGCAGAAAAGCCAACATCAGACATAGCATCACGCATATCTTTTAATAATGGCATATGGATTAATGGTGACTCGCTTTGCTGCACTAAGATACCGTTTGGCTTTAATGCCTTACGACAGCTGTCATAAAATGCTCGGTTAAATAAACCTTCGCCTGGACCTATAGGGTCGGTTGAATCAACAATAATAACATCGATTGATTCCGCTTCGGCTTCGCGCATATATTTAATGCCGTCATCAAACTTTAAAGTTGCCCGCGGATCATTGTTCGACGCGCAAAGTTCAGGGAAATACTTTTCAGACATCCGCGTTACTTGTTCATCAATATCTATTTGCGTTACCGTTTCTACCTCTGGGTGTTTTAATACTTCACGTAAGGTACCGCAGTCGCCGCCGCCAATGATAACCACGTTTTTCGGCTTTTCATGAGTAAATAATACTGGGTGGCTTAACATTTCATGATATAGAAAATTATCACGACTGCTGAGCATAATTACACCGTCAATTACCATTAAGTTACCAAAATGGGTGGTCTCAAACATTTCTATATGTTGAAATGATGACTTAACTTCATCTAACTTTTTTGTAATTTCTAAACCAAACGCACTGCCGCTCGCTGCGAATATTTCCGTGAACCAATTGTTATCGCCTGACATAAGTAATATCCTCAAAACATTTAGCTGTGTATTTTGCCTTGTGATAGCTGTTAGGACAAATATTTTAGCAATTTATGCTGCAGCTTATTGATATTGGCTTTAAACTATACAGAATCAACTTTTAAAGGAAAGATAATGTCTGACTGGGGTACTGAAAAAGCACGCTCTACATATAATGTTGCAGTTTGGAGCGAAGGATACTTTGATGTCAATAAACAAGGTGATTTAGTTGCCTATCCTGATCAAGATCACAGTAAGCCTGGGATTAGTTTTCCTGAGCTAACTCATCGCTTTAAAGAAGAGGGACTAACGCTACCTGTGTTAGTTCGCTTTACTGATATTTTACAGCATCGCGTAGACACCTTAATTAAGTCATTTCAAAGCGCTAAAGCTGAAAAAGAATACCAAGGCCAATACACAGCTGTTTACCCTATTAAGGTAAACCAGCAGTTTTCAGTAGTTAAACGCCTTATTAGCCATGAAAGTGGCAAGGTTGGCCTAGAAGCCGGTAGTAAGCCAGAATTGATGGCCATTTTAGGGGTTACTGAAACCCCACTACAAATTGTTTGTAACGGCTATAAAGATAGCGAATTCTTACGTTTAGCCACTATTGGCCATATGATGGGCCATACGGTATATATAGTGGTTGAAAAGCTGTCTGAGTTAAAAACTTTATTACGTGAAATTGATAACTTAGGCACTGCGCCACGCATTGGTATTCGCATTAAATTAAGCTCGGTTGGAAAGGGCAAGTGGCAAAATACCGGCGGTGAAAAGGGCAAATTTGGCTTAACCGCAACCCAAGTATTACAAGCTATTGAAATTTTGCGCGAAGCAGGAAAAATTGATTTATTGCAGCTCGTGCACTTTCATATTGGCTCTCAAATTGCCAATATTCGTGATATTCATAATGCGATACGTGAGTGCGCCCGCCATTATGCTGAGTTACGCACTTTAGGGGTGCCTATTGAAACAGTTGATGTTGGCGGTGGCTTAGGCGTTGATTACGAAGGCTCTAAATCTCGCTCTGCTTGCTCTATGAACTACACTATGTACGAATATGCGCGTAACGTAGTTAATGGCTTAAAAGAAGTCTGTGACGAGTACGACTTACCGCATCCAAATATTATTACCGAGTCTGGCCGTGCCATGACCGCACACCATGCGGTATTAGTCACCGACGCTATTGATATTGAGCGCGCACCAGGTTTAGTTAACTTACCTGAACCTAGTGATGATGCCCCTACCGTTATTTTAGGCCTGTGGGAGTCATATCAAAATGTAACGCCTCGCACTGCTATAGAAGCCTATCATGATGCGGTGCATTACTTTACTGACGCTCACTCGCAATATGTACATGGTTTATTAACCTTACAAGATTGGTCGTTATTAGAGCAGTTGTACTTTGCCACTATTAATCGAGTGAAGGCTAATTTAGATCTATCATCACGCTCGCACCGTGCTATTCATGACGAATTAAATGAAAAATTAGCCGATAAGCTATTTGTTAATTTTTCACTATTCCAATCTATGCCGGATGCTTGGGGTATTGATCAAATATTCCCTGTAATGCCATTAGAGCGAATGAATGAGTCTTTAGAAAGCCGCGCTATTATTCAAGACATTACCTGCGATTCTGACGGTCAGCTAAAAAGTTATGCCGACGGTAACGGTATTGAAACCACCTTACCGCTTCCAGCTTATAAAGAAGATGAGCAATATTTACTTGGCATGTTTATGGTTGGCGCCTACCAAGAAATTTTAGGCGACTTACATAACCTATTTGGTGATACTGACTCAGTGCATGTTGAGCTAACAGAAGATGGCAGCTATAAGCTAACTAATATCATCAAAGGCGATACCGTTGCAGATGTATTACGTTATGTTCAATTTGATGCCAATAAGCTAATTCGGTCTTATACTAAGCAGCTAGCTAAACTTGATTTAGACAGTAGCAAAAAAGATCGACTACTCGATGAGTTAAAGTCGGGTGTTTATGGTTACACTTACTTTGAAGATTGACAGCTTTGCAGATTGAGAGTTTTGAAGATTAAGCTACACTAGGCACTCATCGGAGGTGTTAGCAGCAAATTTTTTGCTGCTAACACAGTCGCCGACTAATTATTTTTCAGCTATTTGTTTAAAACAGCTAGCATTGAAACCATATTTTAGGTGCCGTTATGTTTCATTTTTTGCCAAGCCCCATTACAGGAACGCTATCGTTACTGTTATATCTTATTAATACCCTATTCTGGTTTGTTCCCGTTATTATTTTAGCCATTCTTAAGCTCTTGCCCCTAGCCAGTTGGCAACGCCTAATTACTTACTTATTAGATGCTTGCGCTGTGGCTTGGATTAGCTTAAACAATGTTACAACAAGATTATTTACACGCATCTCTTGGCAGGTTACTGGCGTAAAAGGCCTAACTAAAAAAGACTGGTACTTAATTTTAGCTAATCATCAGTCTTGGGCTGATATACTGGTACTACAAAAAATATTTAATCATAAGGTGCCTTTTATTAAATTCTTTTTAAAAAAAGAACTTATTTACGTGCCTTTTTTAGGCGTTTGCTGGTGGGCGCTGGATTTTCCGTTTATGAAACGCTATAGCAAACAATTTTTGCAAAAGAACCCGCATTTAAAAGGTAAAGATATTGAAACGACTCGTAAGGCCTGTGCCAAGTTTCGTTTTAAACCCGTAACTATAATGAACTTTGTTGAAGGCACCCGTTTTACGCCAGAAAAACATGATACACAACAGTCACCTTTTAAAAACCTATTAAAACCAAAAGCCGGAGGCGTTGCTTTTGTACTCGGCACTATGGGACAGCAAATTCACAAGATTTTAGATGTCACTATTTTTTACCCTCAAGGCATTCCTAGCTTTTGGGACTATATTTCAGGCAAGGTACGTGAAGTTACAGTAAAAGTAGAAATGAAACCTATTCATGCCGACTTACTAGGTGATTATGAAGATCCTGACTATCGTAAGCAGTTTCAGCTATGGATTAATGACTTATGGCAAAATAAAGATCAACAAATTAGCCAGTTAAAAAGCCAGTATAGTAAAACTGACGCTAGCCAATAATAACATAATCCTAACCAGTCGAATGGCATAAACAAAGTAAGTTAAAGGCTATAACTTACTTTGTTTTCTTGCAGTGAGTAACAAATTACGTGGCGTTTGTTGATAGTCACAAAATTGCCCAGCTTGTACCTGATAACCATGCTGTTGTAAAAATAGCATTTTATCTAACAGTAACCACAGTTCTAATGGCCGGCGAAATAAGTGCCTAACCAGCTCTATTCGGTTTATTAGTTGTTGCCGTTTAGCGCCTACCTTTAGATAAAACGCCCAATCAACATTAGCAGGCAGCTGCCACTGATGCTGTTGAGCTGCCCAATTAGCAAAATCACTAAAGTCGCCACTAAATAACTGCTTAGCTACAGAAGCTAAAGGCCGATATTCTTTATCGTTATTATGCTCTTGGCGAAGTAATTCATAAGCTAACCGCCAATGCACCTCAGTATTACGCAATCGCTCTATCCGTTCACCCGCTGTTACCTGACCTTGTACAACTAACTTTAATTGTTGCTTATCTAAACCAAGATTGTGCTGTTGGCCTAAAGCAGATAACGGCTGATAGCACTCATGGTGAATAAGATGATAACAACAAGGCACAAGCTGAATATGCTCACAACCGGCAGCAACGGCTTGCTGTAGCATGCTAATGTGCAGTTGGCCACAAGCATGCAAGGCCACAACGTGTTGCTTAGGCTGTAAAATAGCGGCCGCTTCAAGCTTTAACACATCAGCTTGAATAAAATTCTGGGGCAAACCAAACTGCTTAGCTAAGACAGCACCTTGCTGACATAGGCTGGCCTGCCATTCAATACTTGTTACCGGCTGAGTAAAACGATAAGCCAGCATGCGACCAAGATGCCCCTTTCCTGCGCACCACTCAACAACAGGTGAGTTAGAGTCGGCCCAGTGTTGGCATAACGCCTCTATTTGTGCCAATTTTCGACCATTAACACCGTTAGTTAACCAAAACGGCAAGGGTTTTAGAGTTTGTGGCTTGTTAGCGGCTATTATTTTCGGCAGACTAAACAACTGTGGAAATAACTGACTAAAATGGTCATGCTGAAGCTGACTGCTTTGATCAATCAGACTCACTTCATGATCAGACAGCGCCATAAGCACTTGCTGTAATTTAGCATCTGACCAAGGCAATTGATGGCAAGTAAAAGGCGTTAACCGCCAATAAGCTTGATAACTTTGCAGTACCTGACTTAACTGGATAAATTGTTGGCTTAGCTCAGGTGAGTTTAAGCTATCCTGTTGTAAAGATATAACCATAGGTTTGATTTAATAAATCCAGTTATTGGCTAAACTGATAATGATTAAACAGTGCTGTTATTTATTACACTGTTTTTTGCATGTATAAAAGCAATTAGTACAGATGATAATTACGCGACCACTTTATTATGCGACAACTTAACCCTAACCGGCTACCCGAATAGGACGTTTAATGAACGAATTAAAAAATATCATGCATATTGAAGATGATCCTTCAATTCAGCAAGTGGCTAAAATAGCGCTAGAAGCCGTCGGAGGTTTTACAGTACATAGCTGCAGTAGTGGCAAACAAGCATTAACTGATTTTGCCAATGTTCAGCCTCAACTTATTTTATTAGATGTTATGATGCCGGGTATGGATGGGCCAACAACGCTACAGCAATTGAAACAACAATTTGATTTGAGCGCTATCCCTATTGTCTTTATGACAGCTAAAGTACAAAGTAGTGAAATTGCATCTTACAAGGCGCTAGGTGCTGTAGAGGTTGTGGTAAAGCCGTTTGATCCTATGACTCTGTCGAGCCAATTAGAGCAAATTTGGCACGACTTTCATCAGTAATCGTTAACGGCTTTGCCCCTAACATTGCTAAAGGTTAGATCGCTTAAGGTTACTGTATTAGTACAGCAAGCTATATAGCTTACGGCGATAGCTAGTAGCTACGCTGTCACCTTTTGGCAAAGCCGCTAGAATATCTAAATACAGCTTTTTGCTGCTGCCATAATTTAAGTCTTGTTGCAAAATACTCAGCAGCAAGGCTAACGCGTCTTCTGAGCGCTGCACGGCTTGATATTGCACAGCTAATTGCTCTTTTAAGCTAAAGTTATCTGGTTCAGCAGCTAACGCGGCTTCTAAAGCTTGAATTTCGGGTGAATCTGCCGCTTCTTTTGCTAATTCTATTTTTGCTTGCACTGACTTGAATAATGCATCTTGATCAGCAAGTTTTATCTCTGCTAATAAAGCCTCAGCTTGCGGTAACTGGCCTAAGCTAACGGCGGTATCGGCTAACCATAACTTAATATCAACTCGCTCTGGTGCAAGCAATAGGGCTTGCTTTAAACAAGGGTAAGCTTCTTGATAATTCTGCTCGGCTAAAAAGGCTTGAGCTTGCTCAAGTAAACTATCTTCTGGCTTAGGTAAGTAGGCACTTAACTTGGTTAATATTGCTTCTTCTGTTTCCACACCTGCAAAACCATCTACTGGTTTACCGTCTTTAATCATCATCACTGTCGGTAATGACTGTATACCAAACTGCATGGCTAAATCTTGCTGGCTATCACAGTCAACTTTAGCCAATACTAATTGCTGCGGATATTGCTGCACTATTTTTTCTAAGATCGGAGATAGCTGAGTACAGCCTTCGCTGCGAGCAGACCAAAACTGAAATAACACCAGCTTATGTTGTGAAGCCTCTAATACCTCACGGGCATTATTCATGCTGACATCGATAATTGAAGCCATAAAAAACCTATATCCTATTATTTAAACTCATTTGTTCTAATAGCTACTACTATGTGGGTGCTAAGTTCACTTTACAAGCGGCAACTTAGTGCCATTTCACCTGTTATTAGCCAGCAAACTCTTAATGCTTCTACTAGCTATGGCAATATTCATTGCTTGATTATTGGCAATTAAGCACAGATGTTTCATACTGCGGCAAAGTTTATAGTTTACGAGACAGTTATGACTAACGATGACCAGCTTGATCAAGACTTATTATTTGAAATAGTTGAAAACCAACTAGCCGATAACAACCCAACAGACGTTAAAGCGACATTAATGCGCTTATGTATGACCGGTAATAGTCGCGATGAAGCCATTGAGCTAATTGCCTGCGCTTTAGCTCCAGAAATGATTGCGGTAGTTGAGCATCAGCAAAGCTTTAATTTAACTCGATATATAGAGCATTTAAATTTATTACCACAAACACCCTGGTTAGACGAGGAGTAATAATGGCTTTAGCAACAGTACAGCACCAACCAGAACAACAGCGTTTTGTATTACAACTCGAGGGCCATGAAGCCGTACTCGATTACCAACTAAAGCAAAACGTTATCGACTTTAATCATACCTTTGTACCTGTTGAGTTTCGCGGTAAAGGCTTAGCCGAAAAACTAGTAAAAGCAGGCCTTAGCTGGGCTGAACAGCAACAATATACCATTCAAGCCAGCTGTAGCTATGTGCAACGTTTTTTAAATTAGTCTTACGCTTTTAAAGTAAAAAACCACACTAAATATAACAGTGAAAAGCTACTTAAGTAGAACAAGCCTGCCCAACTTAAAATACCGGGGCCTAGGGCCCGCACTTTATTAATCCAGCTATTTGCGACTACTTCCATTATTTATACTATTGTTATGTTTATAATGGTAATAGAGCATACGCAATCACTATAATAATTACTATCCAACCGCTAACTTGAAGATGTTAAAAGTTGTATTCGGGTTAAACTTAATCATCAGTTAAAAAACTGTTTTGGAGTTGCCACCATGCAAGCAGCACTAATTACTCTTCACGGCATGGGAGAGACTAAACCAAACTATGCCGATAAGTTAGTTGCGCTAGTGCAGCGTAAACTAGGGGCGAAGCAGCAACAGTTATATATCGAAACTGTCTATTATCAAGAAATCCTGCAATATAATGAAGATCGTGTCTGGCAAGCTACTGGCCACCGTTTGCGTTGGAGTAAACTGCGCAAATTTGTCTTATTTGGCTTTGCTGATGCTGCAGGGCTAGAGCACCGAAAAGAAGCGGAAAATAGCAGCTATTTATTCGCTCAAATTAAAATTGCTCGGGCGCTTTATCTTGCTAAACAAAAACTTAATGCTAATGGCAAAGTATTATTATTAGCCCACTCGTTAGGCGGCCATGTTATTTCTTGTTATTTATGGGATGCTGCTTGTGCTAGTGAAGGCAAGAAAGTGAATGCCGGCATTTGGCAAAACATTCGCGCTTATCAAGCAGCGATAAGTGGCGATACTCCCTTAACAGAGGATGATATTGCTTTTTTACAAGGTAATGCCCTAGCCGGTTTAATGACTACCGGTTGTAATATCCCTATTTTTGTCGCGGCCCATGCTAGCGAACAAATTATCCCTTTTAGCAAACCTAATCCGCATTTTTTCTGGCTAAATTATTACGATAAAGACGATGTTTTAGGTTGGCCATTAGCCGACTTATCAAGCGGATACCAGCAATTAGTGACCGATTATACCATTAATGCCGCTAACGGCTTTTTCGGCTGGCTCGCTGCGAGCTGGAATCCGCTATCTCATAATCAATATTGGCAAGATAAAGGCATTATTAACGCCCTTAGCCAGCAAATAAATAAGTTAATTACTCTCTAAGCGCGCCAAGCCTTACTCTAGATTGAACGCTATCCGCTTTTTATACGGCAGTTAAAAATGTTTGGTAGCTTTTATTGTTACTGACCAGCTGGTATTGATAACCTAAAGCCTGTAGGTACTGCTTTATGTCATCGTCACTGGTCACTTCAAAGCCCGCTAAGACGTCTCCGGTGGCCGCACCATGATTACGATAATGAAATAAGGTAATATTGCTGTCTTCACCTAAAGTGGTCAAAAAATTCATTAAAGCGCCTGGGTATTCGGGAAAATTAAACTGATACACCTGCTCTTGCAGCTTTCTAGGTGGCAGGCCGCCAACCATATAACGAACATGCTGCTTTGCTAACTCATCATCTGATAAGTCTTGATAAACATAACCCGCCTCAGTTAAGAGTTGCTTAACCGTTTCTAACTCTGTTTGGCCGTAGCGTAACTTAATACCGACAAAAATATGCGCCTGTTGATCACTGGCATAACGATAATTAAACTCGGTAATTGCCCTGCCGCCTATTGTCTGGCAAAAACGTTTAAAACTGCCTTTTTGCTCTGGTATTGTTACTGCAAATACAGCCTCTTTTTTCTCGCCCAGCTCACAACGTTCAGACACGTAGCGCAAGGTATCAAAATTTAAGTTAGCACCACTTAATACGGCGGCGTATTGTTTTTTAGCTAACGCCGGCTGGCCAGGTTGCGGCCTATGTTGCTGGCTATATTTTTTTAAACCGGCCAAAGCTAATGCGCCAGCCGGTTCGGCAACCGCGCGTAGGTCATCAAAGATATCTTTAATAGCAGCACAGATCTCATCGCTAGTCACTGTAATAACCTGATCACAAAAACGACGAGCTAAATTAAAGTTTTCGTTGCCAATCCGCTTTACAGCAACGCCATCAGCAAATAGTCCTACCCGTTCTAATGTCACCGGTTGCCCTGCTGCTAACGCGGCTTGCAAAGAGGCAGCATCTTCCGGCTCAACCCCAATCACCCGCACATGAGGTTGGATTGCTTTAATATACACCGCCATGCCAGCTAATAAGCCACCACCGCCGACAGGAATAAAGACGGTATCTAACTTATTATGTTGACTTAGTAGCTCTTTTGCTACTGTGCCTTGGCCGGCAATAACATCCGCATCGTCAAAGGGGGGAATATAAATAGCGCCTTGGCTATTGGCTAAATTAATGGCATAACGGTTAGCTTCATCAAAAGCCGTTCCATGCAAAACCACATTGCCCCCTAAGCTTTTAACCGCTGCCACTTTAATTTCTGGCGTGGTAATAGGCATAACGATGGTTGCCTTTAAACCTAGCTTGCTAGCAGAAAGGGCAACGCCTTGGGCATGATTACCCGCTGATGCGCACACTACTTCGCTATCTGGGTTTTGCTGTTGTACTTTATGCAGCTTATGAAAGGCGCCCCTTAACTTAAACGAGTAAACAGGTTGTTTATCTTCACGCTTAAGCAACACATTATGACCTAGCCGCTGACTTAGCTTTGGCATGGTATTTAGCGGCGTTTCTACTGCGGCTTGGTAAATAGGTGACAGTAGAATTTCAGGTAAATATTGCTGGATCACTGCGCTATCGGTTTGATGACTTACTTGAAAGTTAAGATCTTGATCCTGTTGTTCTACTGCTAAGTTACTCATTGTTATACCACTTTTATTTTAAATTCAATTATCAAACCGCGAAGAGAGCAGGCTTAATCTGC
Source organism: Rheinheimera sp. WS51 (assembly GCF_050936095.1). Classification (NCBI taxonomy): domain Bacteria; kingdom Pseudomonadati; phylum Pseudomonadota; class Gammaproteobacteria; order Chromatiales; family Chromatiaceae; genus Rheinheimera; species Rheinheimera sp. WS51. The sequence goes on along the minus strand of NZ_JBOTRC010000015.1, from coordinate 4,915 downwards.
AAGCTTAGATAAATCTCGCACTGCGCCCTTGTCTGCGCTACTCGCCAGCAAGGCATAAGCCTTTAGAGCATTACTCACAGTGCGTTGTCTATTTTCAGGCCGCCAAGCTTGTTTACCTTTAGCTTGCATCGCCTGACGACGCGCGGTTAACTCTTGATCGCTAACGGCTATAGCAATTTTTCGTTGTGGAATATCAATATCTATCCTATCGCCTTCATTGATTAAGGCGATAGCGCCGCCGCTAGCTGCTTCAGGCGAGACATGACCTATAGACAAACCTGAAGTGCCCCCAGAAAAACGACCATCAGTAATTAAAGCGCAAGCCTTACCCAAACCCACCGACTTTAAATAACTGGTGGGATACAGCATTTCTTGCATACCCGGCCCTCCTTTGGGGCCTTCATAGCGGATAATTACCGCATCGCCAGCAATAATCTTACCGCCTAAAATAGCGGCAACAGCCTCATCTTGGCTTTCAAAAATACGTGCCCGGCCTGAAAACACTAAATTTTCTGGTTCAACACCTGCTGTTTTTACAATACAGCCTTGCGGCGCTAAATTGCCAAATAGCACCGCTAAGCCACCATCTTGAGAATAAGCATGCTCTTGGCTTCGAATACAGCCGGCCTTGCGATCATCGTCTAAAGACGGATAACGACAACGTTGAGAAAAGGCTTGGGTAGTACGGATCCCGGCTGGGCCAGCTAGATACATTTGCTTAGCTGCCTCAGTTGCCGTTGAAGCAGTATCCCACTGTTCAAGCACAGCACCTAGATTTGCTCCTGAAACATGAGGAGTATTCGGATTAAGTAGCCCCGCTCGGTTAAGCTCAGCTAAAATAGCCATAACACCACCGGCTCGGTGAACATCTTCCATATGATATTGCGGGGTAGAGGGTGCCACTTTACATAAGTGCGGCACTAGGCGAGATAAGCGATCAATATCTTTCATAGTAAAATCGACTTCGGCTTCTTGTGCCGCCGCCAGTAAATGCAGCACCGTATTCGTTGAGCCGCCCATAGCAATATCTAACATCATGGCATTTTCAAAGGCCGTTTTATTAGCGATATTGCGCGGTAAAGCGCTAGCATCATCGTCTTTATACCAACGATTACATAACGCCATAATGCTATAACCGGCTTCAATAAATAGCTGTTTGCGATCAGCATGAGTTGCCAATAAAGAACCATTACCCGGCTGAGCCAAACCTAAAGCCTCAACTAAGCAATTCATCGAATTAGCGGTAAACATGCCCGAGCAACTACCACAGGTAGGGCAGGCGTTTTTCTCTATCGCTTCGCTGTCTTGATCCGACACTGTTTCATCAGCCGCCGAGACCATAGCATCAACAAGATCTAACTTAATAATTTGATCTGATAGCTTAGTTTTCCCCGCCTCCATTGGCCCACCAGAAATAAATATAGCGGGAACATTTAAACGCAAGGCAGCCATTAGCATACCTGGAGTAATTTTATCGCAGTTAGAAATACAGACGATAGCATCAGCGCAATGTGCATTTATCATATATTCTACCGAGTCAGCAATAAGCTCACGCGAAGGCAGGCTATACAGCATGCCACCGTGGCCCATAGCAATGCCATCATCTACCGCTATGGTATTAAACTCTTTAGCAATACCACCGGCTTCAGTAATGCTGCTGGCCACAAGTTTGCCAAGATCACGCAAATGAACATGACCGGGCACAAATTCACAAAAGGAGTTCACTACAGCAATAATAGGTTTACCAAAATCTGTATCTTTAACGCCGGTTGCTCGCCACAAGGCACGGGCTCCTGCCATATTGCGGCCTTCAGTCACAGTGGCGGATCGTAATTTTGGCATAGTAATAACACTCCGAAATAATAGGGAAAATATAAATAAGTTACGCTTGTAACACCGCTAAATTAGCGCTAGCTAAGCGCAGCTTTTGAATATCGTGTAGTTTATTTAACTGGTTAGTTAACAGCTGAATTGGCTTCTCACTGCTCACCGTTAAGGTAATTTCTAAACCAGTACTGTTTGCGCCGCTAGTAAACTCTAAGCCCAGCAATTGGTAGCCGCGGTATCGAGTTACTTGCAATAAACGTTCGATAACAGTAGGCGTATTCATTGCGGTAATTGTTAGTCTATGCTGCATTAATTTGCCTCCATTAACATATCTGTATTGCTTGCCCCAGGCGGTACTAAGGGCCAAACATTATCTTGCTCATCTATTGAAACATGTAATAAATACGTCCCTGGCCAAGTAAACATGGCCTCAAGCGCATCTGCTACTTCTTCTTTACGGCTAATGCGGTGCCCTGGAATAGCAAAAGCCGCAGCTAAAGCAACAAAGTCAGGGTTATCGGATAAATCGGTTTCACTGTAGCGCTGATTAAAAAATAACTGCTGCCACTGCTTCACCATGCCTAAACGTTGGTTATCAATAATGACAATCTTCACAGGCAAGCGAAAACGCTTAATAGTCGCTAGCTCTTGTACATTCATCATAAAAGAACCATCACCCGATACGGCGATCACAGTGTCATTAGGCCTAGCTAATTTAGCGCCAATAGCTGCAGGTAAACCAAAGCCCATAGTGCCTAAACCACCGCTGGATAAATGATTACGCGGGTTATCAAAGCGCATATGCTGCGCTACCCACATTTGGTGCTGACCTACATCACAGCTGATCACGGTGTTATCGGGCATGCGCTCGCTTAATTGCTTTAAAAATAAAGGGGCAAATACTCGCTCACCGGGATGATCATAGCGCCAGCCGTACTGTTGCTTTAAGGCTAGGCAATGGGCTAACCAAGTTTGACAGTCTGACTGACTAGCAATAGCCGGTAAGATTTGCTTCATATCACCAAGCAAAGCAACATCAGCAAAACGCACCTTATTAATTTCAGCCGGATCAATATCAACATGGATCACCTTAGCGCCAGCGGCGAACTTATCTAAGTTGCCAGTCACCCGATCATCAAATCGCGCACCTAAACAAATTAATAAATCACATTCTTGTACCGCGATATTGGCAGCTTGAGTACCATGCATCCCTAACATGCCTAAATAATATGGATTATCTTTAGCCACTGAGCCCATGGCTTTTAGGGTAGTAACCGAGGGCATAGCATTATTTTCTAAAAATAGCTGCAGTTCAGACATGGCATCAGCCATATGCACTCCGCCGCCTATATAGGCGATAGGTCGCTTGGCTTGCGCTATTAATTCTCGCGCTTTAGCCGCATTAGCCAGTGACGTTGCCATGCCTGCGGTCTGCACAGCGCAAACAGAAGGCGCAAGTGGCTTAGCTGCAGCAAGCTGTACATCCTTCGGAATATCAACTAATACTGGCCCCGGCCGACCAGAGCGCGCTAAAGCAAAAGCTTGTTGTAAGGTATCGGCCAGCTCATCAACATGACGTACCATAAAACTATGCTTAGTCACCGCTAAGCTTAAACCTAAAACATCAACTTCTTGAAAAGCATCAGAGCCCATTACCGCTTGCGATACTTGACCAGTGATAGCGACAACAGGAACAGAATCTAACAAAGCATCAGCTAGTGAGGTGATAAGATTAGTAGCGCCTGGCCCTGAGGTCGCCATGCAAACGCCAACTTGACCTGAAGATCGCGCATAGCCTATCGCCGAAAATGCAGCACCTTGCTCATGCCGACACAAATAATGGTTCAGCGAGCTTTGGTACAGTGCATCATAAATAGGCATGATGGCACCGCCGGGGTAACCAAAAAGGGTTTCAACACCATGCTGTTGCAACACCTGAACTACGATTTCTGCGCCTGTCATTATCTATCCTCTTGTAGCCTTCACTGTTTTTTGGGGCCTAAAACAAAAAAAACCCCGATTCTTACGAAGCGGGGGTTTTGGAAAAGCATTGTCTGTTAGCTTATTTTTTCCAAATACGCGCCCCCGCGGCGACTAATAATCACCACGACGACGAGGACAATAATATTTAGAATGGTAGCTAAACGCATAAAATAACTCTTACTTCTCTAATATTTTAAAATTGAAATAATTTTTTATTTGGCAAAAGTCTACTGTACAGACCGAATTACTATTAGAAGTAACCGTCTATTAAAGCAAAGTCAATACTTTTTTTAAAAGGTAGTAAAAAACTAGTTTATAGCTCTAATTTGCACCAACGAGTATTCTCAACGTACACTTAGATTAAGTCTTAATTGGTGAGGTTGTTTTGTGGATCAGTTAGAGCTATTTGAGTTGCCTAACCCGTGCATTGGTGTCTGCCAAAGTAATAATCGAGGCTACTGCCTTGGTTGCTTACGCTCAAGAGAAGAACGCTTTAATTGGCATGCCAAACCAGCCGCTGAGCGTGCTCGTATTTTAAAGCTATTAGCCCAGCGTAAAATGCGGATAGCCCTTAAAACCAAAAAGCCACAAGCTCCACCACTTAACGATGGATCTCTAGATTTATTTTAATTAAATTACAGTGCTTATTAACCGCTTTTTTTCACTAGGCTAATTAAGAACAACAACACTACAGCCCCTACCGTTGCCGTAACTAAAGCTCCAATTAAACCGTAAGACGCTAAGCCCAGCATACCAAAAATAAACCCACCCAAAAAAGCGCCAACAATGCCGACAACCATATTACCTAACAGGCCAAAACCTCGCCCTTTCATTATCAAACCTGCCAACCAACCCGCTACAGCACCTATAATCAAAAACCATAGAAAATTCATATACTAACCTCTTCAATTATGTATTCAGCTTTTTCTTGCTCGCAGCATAAGCAAAGCATATATTCAGACAAAAACAAATATTTGTACTGCATATTTTTTGCTAAAGACTGTTGTAACACCTCTAACAAGGGTGTCGACGTTAATTTGCTATATGCTTCTGCAGTTGTCCAGCTTTGATAAAAGCCGGTTAAGTTTTCAACGTTAGTCAAGGC
>NZ_JBOTRC010000014.1:0-55081 GCF_050936095.1 Rheinheimera sp. WS51 | reverse complement strand
CAAGCTGAAGACTTTTTATTTTACCGCACTCAGCCTTGGCTAGCTAAATTTTGGCAACTACCGGTATTAAAGGAAATTGCGACGGTATTAGCGCTAAAAAAACGCATTTTAGAGGTAGTTTCAAAAGAGAAGCCCGATGTTATTCATGCTCACTCCCCTGCTCTAAATGGCTTAGCGGCCTTATTAGCCGCTAAAAATTGCAAACTACCTGTTGTGTATGAAATAAGAGCATTTTGGGAAGATGCCGCTGTAGATCATGGCAGCTGCAAAGAGCATGACTTACGTTATACCTTAACTAAAAAGCTTGAAACTTACGTAGTTAAAAAAGTAGATGCGGTAACGACTATCTGTGAAGGTTTACGCCAAGACTTACTGAGCAGAGGCATAGCCGAGTCAAAAATTACGGTGATCCCAAATGCAGTTAACCCTAAGCAGTTTCAAGTTATTGAGCATAAAAACCCCGCTTTATTGGCCAAGTTTAATTTACAACACAAAACCGTATTGGGCTTTTTAGGCTCTTTCTACGCTTATGAAGGCTTAGATTTACTGATTAAAGCCTTACCTATAATTCATAAAAAACTGCCTCATACCTGTTTATTATTAGTCGGCGGCGGCCCACAACAAGCGGCTTTAGAGAGCTTAGTTCAACAACTTGGCTTAACAGACAGCGTTATTATGCCAGGGCGTGTACCCCATGCTGACGTTAATCAATATTACAGCTTAGTAGATTTACTTGTTTATCCTCGAAAATCAATGCGACTAACAGAGCTAGTGACCCCTTTAAAACCGCTAGAAGCAATGGCTCAGGGAATGACTCAGCTAGCATCAGATGTTGGCGGCCATAATGAATTAATAGAACATGGTAAAACGGGCTGGTTATTTCAAAAAGATAATATTCAAGATCTTGCCGAACAAGCCATTCGCCATTTACAGAAGCTATCATCACAACAAGAGATTAAACAAAATGGCTTAGCTTTTGTTAACGAGCAACGTACTTGGCAGCTCAGTGTTGCGCGTTATCAGCCCATTTACGAGTCATTGCGTAATGAGCGCTGATTTTAGCTCTATTAAGGTCGCCTTAGTTGGACCTAAGGCGCCGCCTGCTGGTGGTATGGCCAATCAAACGGCACAATTAAAGCAACTGCTAGAATCTAGTGGTGCCCAGGTTTATTTTATCGCGGTAAACCCTGACTATAAACCGGCTTTTATCGGTAAGATCCCTGGCATCAGAGCCCTATTTCGACTACCTCAGTATTGCCTGTCGTTATTTCAAGGATACCGCAAAGTAGATGTAGTGCATTTAATGGCAAATTCTGGCTGGTCTTGGCATTTGTTTGCAGCACCTGCTATTTGGATAGCTAAATTACGCAGCAAACCTATTTTAGTTAACTATCGTGGTGGCCATGCCTTCGATTTCTTTAGCAAATCTTGGTCCCTTGTATCTGCTTCTATAAAGCAAAGTGCTGGCGTTATTGTTCCTTCAGTGTATTTACAACAAGTATTTAGTCAGTTTAAACAAGCTAGCACTATCGTTGCCAACACCTTAGATCCACAGTTATTTAAGCCAACAACAAAACAGGTTAACTCGGCGCAGTTGCATATTATCGTTACCCGAAACCTAGAAGCTATTTATGATGTGGCAACGGCGATCCGTGCTTTTGCCCTTATTTCACAATCTCACCCAACTGCTAAATTAACACTAGCTGGCGAAGGTCCTGAATTAGCGCAGCTTCAACAGCTAGTGACAGAGCTGCAACTTAATGCTGCAGTAAACTTTGTCGGCCGTTTAAACCGCAAAGACATGGCAGCCTTATACCAAAGTGCCGATATTATGCTAAATACCAGTTTAGTTGATAATAATCCAAACTCATTAATAGAGGCTATGGCTTCGGGCGTTGCTATTATCAGCAGCAATGTTGGCGGGATCCCATTTTTGGTTAAGCACGAATATGATGCCTTATTAACAGCGCCTAAGCAGCCAGAGCTTATTTATCAACAGCTCAAGCGCTTACTTAATAACCCCGCGCTAAAACAGCAACTTATTACTAATGGCCTAACCAGTAGTCAAAGATTTCATTGGTCTAATGTTAGTAAGATCTTGCTAGAGCAATACCAGCGAGCAATAACAGATAAAGGAATAAACTAATGGCATCATGGTATACCGCTTTTATTGCCAAGTGTATTTTCCCATTGCAAGAAAAGCTTAAAAAACACACTACCCTTGCGGTATTTAAACAGCTTGAGCAAAGTCAGTGGCAAGACGCAGCCTTATTAGCACAACAACAAGCAGATAAACTGCATCGTTTTATGACCAAGGTATACCAAAATGTGCCTTATTATCGCCAACTTATGCAGCAGCACAGTTTAACGCCTGAACACTTTAAGCACCCTAGTGATCTAAGCCAATTGCCTTTTTTAACCAAGCCAGTAATTAGCGATAACTTCGCTGCGCTTAAAGCCAGTAACGCGACAGAGCTAAAGCGCTTTAACACTGGCGGCTCAAGCGGCCAACCCCTTATCTTTTTGCTAGGTAATGAACGTGTCTCTTATGATGTTGCTCAAAAATGGCGTGCTACCCGTTGGTGGGGAGTGGATATTGGCGATAAAGAAATAGTGGCATGGGGCTCACCTATAGAATTAAACGCTCAAGATAAAGTGCGTATTTGGCGTGATAAGTTATTTCGCTCAACCTTAATCCCCGCTTTTGATATGACAGAGCAAAAGCTACTGGGCTTTTTAAATACCATAAAAAAAATCAAGCCTAAAATGCTGTTTGGTTACCCCTCGGTTTACCATCTTTTAGCCAAAACCGCTAAGCAACATAATATTGATATGTCGGCTTTGGGCATAAAAGTGATTTTTGTTACCTCAGAGCGATTATACCCCTATCAACGCGAGCTGATATCTGAAGTCTTTGCTGCCCCTGTCGCTAATGGTTATGGTGGCCGCGATGCGGGCTTTATTGCCCATGAATGCCCTCATGGCAGCATGCATTTATCCTACGAAGATATTATTGTAGAAATTATAGATCCCAACGGTCAGGTTTTACCTAATGGCCAATCGGGTGAAATTGTCGTCACTCATTTAGCTACCTCAGAGTTTCCATTTATTCGTTACCGCACTGGCGATATTGGTACCTTAGCAACAAAACCCTGCTCGTGCGGTCGCGGTTTACCGGTTTTAGAGGCCATTGAAGGTCGCAGTACCGATTTTGTCGTCGCAAGCGATGGCACCATGATGCATGGCTTGTCTTTAATCTATATTTTACGAGAAATACCGGGCGTAGAAGCTTTTCGCATCGAGCAACAAAGTTTAGCGCTTACCCAAGTTCAGGTTGTTTGGCCACAAGGTACTTTGCCAAATGAGATTAAATCTAAAATAGTCTCAGGTTTTAAAGCACGACTGGGTCAAGATGTGCAAATTGTCATCCAACATGTCGATACTATTGCTGCGGAAAAATCAGGTAAGTTTCGTTATGTTATTAGCAAGGTTGTAACATGATAGATAGTTTATATTTATTAGTAGATATCGCTGCTATTTGTATTTTATTTTATTGGTCGTCTTCTCAGGATGAGAAATAATGCGTGATATTTTATTAGTTCTATTTTTATTTGTTGCTATTTTTTATGCATTTAAGCGCCCCTATCTGGGTGTCGCTGCATGGGCTTGGATAGCGTTAACAGCTCCAGCAAACTGGGCCTTCGGCTTTTCTACCAGCTTTAGATTAAATTTAACTATAGTTTTAGTTACTGTACTCGCTTATATTTTTGCAGCTAAAAATAAAAAGTTTTCATTTAACATCGTTAGCTTTTGGGTACTTATGCTCGTAATTTGGACCCTATTATCGACGATAAACACCTTAAATATTATGCCTTCTCAGGTTTGGTATTATTGGAATCAATTTACAAAAGTATTATTACTGTATTTCTTTATTACTATAGTACTGCAAAAGCGCCTACATATAGACACCTTAATTTGGGCTATAGTGTTATCTATTTCATCTTATGCTGCTATGGAAGCTGTAAAGTTTATTATATCTGCGGGCGGCCACCGAATTGTTGGGCGTGCAGGAGCCATAGCCGATAGAAATGATCTCGCCGTAGCAATTAATATGTGCATCCCACTCATTGTCTATCTGATCCAAACAGTAAAGCATAAGTGGCTTACAATAGGTTTATGGGGACTACTCGCCCTTAATATTTTGTCAATTATTGGTACTTATTCACGAGGCGGCTTTATTGGCCTAGCTATTTTAGCCATCGCATTTTGGCTTAAATCTAAACGTAAGCTAGTATGGGCATTAGTTGCAGTGTTAATGCTTCCGGTAGCAATAAACCAAGCACCTGAAGATTGGAAAGAGCGACAAAATACAGTAGCAACGGCAACCACCAGTGATAGCTCATTTATTGGTCGTTTATGGGCATGGAAAATATCCATGATGATAGCTCGCGATAACCCATTAACAGGTGGAGGATTTAAAGCCGTAACTGATCCTGTGCAGTGGCACAAATACGCACCCTATACAGATAACTATTGGATTTTTCCAACACCTCCTATTCCTGCAAATTTGCAGCCAAAAGCGGCACATAATATTTATTTGCAAGTTTTAGGAGACCACGGTTATGCCGGACTGTTTATTTATTTATCATTTCTACTTAGCTGTTGGTTAGTTAATTATAAAAACAGAAAATTAGCCAAACAACATCAATCAGATTGGTGCTACAAGCTAAGTAATGCACTAGTATTATCCATGGTAGGTTATGGCATCACTGGCGCCAATGTAAGTCTAGCTTACTTTGAATTAGTGTTTGCCTTGGCTGGTATTGTTTCAGTTATTGCCATTAATAAGCTCTATTTAAATAATAACTAACTCTACTTTTAGTCTCATTAATGTACAGTTTGGCCGGCTGCTTTTAATCGCTGTTTTAAGGTGGGTACAGGATAACCTAACTCATACGCTTTAGCGGCGTATGAAGCAGCATCAGCCAAATTGCCTTGCTCCATTAAGTACCAGCCCAGAAAATAGTTTAGCTCGGCTGATTGTTGTTTTACTTCTAAAGGCGCCGATTGTAGCGTTAAAATAGCGTCATTTAATTGGCCATTTTGTTTTAAATAATATGCTAAAGCACTATAGGGTAATGAATTGATAGGATTATTTTTTATTAAACTTTGTAAAAGAGCGATAGCTTGAGATTTATCGCCACTTAAATAATACGCTTTTGCCATATTAACTTGAATTTCTGTATACCAACTATGTTCAGAATCTATATTTCTTGAGGTGAAATTAATCTCTGAAACCGCCCTTTTTAAAAAGCCTTCTCGTGTTCGACCTATACTAGACTGAGCACGGGACAGGTAAATCAACCCCATACAGTAGTGCCAAGCTCCCCCTGCGGCTTCACCAAAAGCTAGAGCTTGTGCACTTTCTGTTTTAGATAAAGCCTCATAAACACCTGGCACACCTTGAGGTTTAGCTGCGGTAAACGCTAATTTACATCGCGCATCCCATGACTGAAATTCTACTGGCGTTGGCGAAAATTTTTGGCCATAAACAAAGGTAGAAAACAGTAAAAATATAACATTGAAGATAAGTGTTTTTGTCATAACTTCATCCTTGTAAGTTGTATGAACTAAAGCAATCTTAGCATAATTATTGTTTTACCGTCAGTATCGTTAAAGCATGACTTTCTCTTTGTTCTAATAGAGGTTAGACTAGGGTCAGACGATAGTCTAAGAAGATTATGAGGAATGCATGGATAGCATATCCAGTCAGGCCAGAACGGCCTTCAAATGGACAGTTTATTTACGTTTACTATCACAAACTTTTACATGGTTTGTGTCATTATTTGTTATTCGTTTTTTAACTCCAGCTGATTACGGTATTGTTGCACTAAGTGAAATTATCTTTATGCTGGCGCTACAGTTTAGTAGCGCAGGTTTAGGTGATGCTCTTATACGCAGGCAAAACTTAGACAATGCTTATACCCGTAAAATACTTACCCTACTGATCATATTAAATGCAGCTGTTGCATTAATTCAGCTATCAAGTGCCAGCTATCTTGCTAATTATTATAATCAACCAGCGCTGGAATATGTGTTATATGCTACAGCCAGTATATTTTTAGTTAGCCCTTGGATTGTAATAGCATCAAGTCTGCTAGCAAAAGAGTTAAACTTTAAAAGTCGCTCGAAAGTAGACTTTTTTGCCGCTCTTTTAGGTAGTGTTATTGCACTTACTCTTGCAATTAAAGGTCTGGGTTTTTGGTCATTAGTTATTGCTAATTTAAGTGTGGTTTTTTTTCGTGCTTTTGGCTACAACATCGCGGTTAAAAAGCTTCACTTCCCCCTATGGCAATTTAATGAAATGCTTCCTTCTTTAAAGTTTGGTTTAACCTTAATGGCTACTGGAATCGTCTTTACGCTGTTTATGAAGGTAGATATTATTATCGCCGGTAAGGTAATCAACGCCTCAGAATTAGGTTATTATGCCTTAGCTATGCATTTAGCTTTAATGCCTATGGCAAAAGCTATGCCGTTGATTAATGAAGTGGCTTATCCAATGTATGCCGCCATACAACAAGATAAAGCCAGATATAGTGATGTATTTAACTATATTTTACGTATAGCAACCTTATTTTCATTTCCTGTGTTTTTTGGTTTTGCAGCTATTGCCGAAGAGTTAGTGTTACTGTTACTTGGCGACCAGTGGCAGCAAGCCATACTCCCGTTACAAATAGTCTTATTGACAATCCCATTACGAATGATTTCAAACCTGTTTACCCCATTGTTAAAAGCTTTAGGCTTCCCATCTACGGGCTTAATTCATATTATTTTTTCATTAGGCTTAATTTCTGCACTTATTTACATTGCTGCTCCTTATGGCATAAATGCTATTGCTATTGCATGGTTAATTGCAACACCACTTTTTTTCTTCTTTGCTGTTTACTTGTGTACTAGCCGCTCAGGCATTTTATTAAGCAGCATTATGCAAGCTGTTGCCCCCCCGTTATTATTATCAAGCTTAATGCTATTAGCTTTATTTTTAATTAAGTATTACTGGCTATCTCAGACACATCTTGTTTTTAATTTAATTTGCACAGTGTTATTAGGCGTTATTTTTTACGCTTTACCCTTAAAGTTGTTTTTTAGTACGCGTTTTAATGAAGCGCTTAAATTTAGAATATAGTAAGGATGCTAAGTGAAACTGTACTATTTTAAAGATCCAGAAGGTAATTTTGGTGACGATTTAAATCCATGGTTATGGCAGAATTTATTGGGTGATGTTTTTGACCAAAATACAGATGAGCTGTTTGTTGGTGTAGGCACCTTACTTAACCATCGAATTCCTAAAGCTAAAAAAGTGACCGTCTTTGGCTCAGGGCATGGTTATGGCGATATACCTCCGGTTAATACTCACTGGCAGTTTTATTCGGTAAGAGGCCCTTTAACAGCCCAGGCACTTGGCTTAGATCTCAGTTTAGCGATTACCGATCCTGCTATATTAGCGCCACTTTTCACTAAGCAACAAACAAATAAAAAATACCCAATTAGCTATATGCCTCATTGCGTTAGTGCACGTAATGGTGATTGGCAAAAAGTTTGTCAAATAGCAGGCATTCATTATATCGATCCAAGAAAACCTTATTTAGACGTTTTCAAAGCGATCCAGCAAACCGAACTATTACTAACTGAAGCTATGCATGGTGCTATTTTAGCGGATGCTTTTCGGGTTCATTGGCTACCGGTTAAAGCTTATAAACATATTTCAGAATATAAATGGCAAGATTGGCTGCAATCAGTAAAGGTTGAGGCGAAATTTAACCATATTAAGCCTGTTTGGCGAGGTGATAGCTTATATCCTATTAATACTAAGCTAAAACATAAATTAAAGCGTGTTTTGCATCAAACCCCACTATGGCAAACAAGTTGGCAATCTGCTCCTCCGGCTAAAAGCAGCATCCAACAGTTAGAGCAAACGGCAAGCCAGCTTAAAGTATTAGCAACATCAGCCACGCCACAGTTAAGCAATCAAACTCTGTTCTTAAATAACCAAGAAAAGTTATTAGATAAAGTCAGACAATTTAAACGCGATCATGGTATTTAATATGAGTATGCCCTTAGTAAGTGTCATTATGCCATGCTATAACAATCAAGATTTTGTTGTAGCTTCGGTGCAAAGTGTATTAAGCCAAGACTACCCAAATATTGAAGTTATTGTTGTAGACGACGGTTCAACTGATTTAAGCCTAGAAAAACTAGCTCAATTTGGTGATAAAATCACTATTATAAGTCAGGCTAATCAAGGCCCCGCTGCAGCAAGAAATACAGGTATGTTAGCAGCTAAAGGAGAATACATTGCTTTTAATGACAGCGATGATTTATGGTTGCCTGGTAAGCTAAAAGCACAAATTTCTTATATGCAAAAGCAGCCTGAGATAGGGTTATGCTTCACCGACTGGAGAGTGTGGAACGGATTAACCCCAATAGAAGAGGTGATTAAACAACGTCACAAAGATAAAATTCGTGTGGAAGTTGATCCCAATCAAACAGGTTGGCTGTATATTAAGCTGTTAGAAGACTCCTTAGTGCATACCACAACTGCCATTATAAAAGCAGAGATAATTAAAACGGTGGGGGTTTTCAATACCGATTATCGGGTCGGTGAAGATTACGATTATTGGCTTCGCATATCACGGCAATATCAAATGGCAAAATTAACCAATATTTATTCTTTATATCGTGATAATCCTACAAGCATTACTAAAAAAGTTCACCCTCATAACTTTAGCTTACTCGTTTTAGAGTCGACTATTGCTAATTTTGGTCTACAGTGTCCTTCAGGAGATGTTATTAGCCAACAAAAAATTGATTATTATCGGGGCATTCGTAATTTTAACTACGGCTTTCAATGTTTTTATGCCGGCCATAGAGAGAAGGCCTATCGTGCATTTAGAAACTGTGTTGGTTTACAGTATCGCACCTTTAAATCGAGTTTATATGCCTTACTAAGCAGCAATAACTTTCTATATAACCAATTTAAAGATAGAAAAAGTTGATAGCCTTAAAGAGCAATATTTACACATTCATATTTTAGTAAGAGGCACATGCCATGGAAAACACTATTACCTTAACCACTAAGCATTTAAAGCTAGTGGCAGATGACTCTGGTATTCTTCTTCATCAACAACAAGACGCAGCTTTAGCCTATAAAGGCGCATTATATTATGACAATCAAAGCTGCTCAGCCGAATTTCTACTACAACAATACTTACAAAGCCCCTGTGATGCAGACTTTTACCAGCACTTAAGTGGGCGATTCTGGCTAGCAATTTTAGGCGGTCGACATCACGCATTTATAGTAAATGATATTATGGGTATAGAGCCCTGCTACTATACCTTACAGCAAGGCACACTCTATATAAGTAGCCATTTAAAACAATTAAAGCGCCAACCTATAGCTTTGTCGCTTTCAAAACAGGCTATATATAACTATATATATTTTCATTGCATACCAGCCCCCACAACAATTTACCAACAAGTGAGCAAACTTGAACCGGCTAAAGCGGTCTACTTTGATAACCCAAACAAAGCAAATTCCGCTTTACTTTACAGCCCTGACTTCGTGCAACAAACCGGCGATCAAAGGCTACATTCTCAATGTATTGAGCATATTGAACAAGCCGTTAAACAGCATACTGGCGATAAAGTTGCTGCATTTCTAAGCGGTGGTTTAGATAGCTCCACAGTAGCCGGCATGCTGGCGAAACAGCAAACACCCGCGGCTACCTTTTCAGTTGGCTTTGAAGCCAAAGGCTATGATGAAACACCCTATGCGATGATCACCGCTAAGCACTTTAATACGAAACATAAAGTGCTTTACCTTAAACCAGAGCAAGCTGCCGAGGCCTTTGTTAAAGTTGCCCAATATTTTGATGAGCCCTTTGGTAACTCGTCAGCCATGGCCGCTTATTTTTGCGCCCAAGATGCAAAGGCACACGGTTTTGAAACATTATTAGCCGGTGATGGCGGTGATGAACTTTTCGCGGGCAATAGCCGTTATGCCAGACAAAAAGTATTTGAACCCTACTTAAAACTACCCAGCCCAATACAAAAACTGTTAAAAACCATTTTTCATGATAGTTTTCTGGCTAATATCCCAGGCACACAAAAGGCCGCAAGTTACATTAGCCAAGCCAGAACTGGGTTACCCTTACGTTTGCAAACCCATAACTTTATTAATCAACTTGGTGCTGAGGCTATTTTTACTTCGGAGTTTTTAACAGACATAGACCTAAAGCAGCCAGAACAACAGCTAGTACAACGCTACACTGAGTGCAAAAGTCAGCATCCTACTGATGCCATGCTATTTTTAGATTGGAAGTTTACCCTAGCAGATAACGACTTAGTTAAAGTTAGAAAAATGTGTGAACTAGCCAATATTAATGTCGAATTTCCTTTATTAGAAAAGCATTTAGTCGACTTTAGCTGCTTAGTCCCTGCCGATATTAAGTTACCCGGTAATAAATTACGCGACTTTTATAAGCAAAGCTGTAAAGGCTTTTTAGCTGATGAAACCTTGGCTAAAGAAAAGCAAGGTTTTGGCTTACCTTTTGGTGTTTGGCTGCATGAAAATGAACAATTAAAAACATTAGCCCTAACAACCCTACAGGCTTTTAAACAGCGAAATATTGTTAATCACAGCTTAATTGAACAAGTTATTGCTGCACATCAACAACAGCATACTAATTATTATGGTGAGTTGATCTGGTTACTTGTTGTACTTGAGTTATGGTTACAACAAGATGAAGTGACAACTCATGCATAGTCTTATTGCTCTGTTTGGTCGTTTATTTAGCAAAAATAAATTAAGCATCTTAATTTACCATCAAGTCTTGGCAAGCAAAGATCCCATGCGACCAACAGAGCCAACAGCAGATATTTTTGATTGGCAAATGCGCTTAATAAAACGCTACTTTACGCCATTAACTTTAGATGAAGCTCTAAACCATTTAAAAGCCGGCACTTTGCCTGCTAATGCTATCTGCGTCACTTTTGATGATGGCTACCTTAATAACCTTACCGTTGCTCAGCCTATACTGGCTAAATACGCTATTCCGGCAACGGTTTATGTTGCAACCGCATTTAGCCACGGCACAAATATGTGGAACGATCGTTTACTCTATTTATTCTCTGATCCTAAGCGGCAACAGCTGGTTTTAAATGAAACCAGACTAACATTAACTGACTGGGCGAATAGACGTGAACAAGCTCAGCAGTGGCTTAAACAACTTAAATACTTACCACCAACAGAGCGTATCGCTTTAATAGATAAATTCTACCAGCAAAATAACTGCACCGAACAAACGCCATTAATGATGTCTCCTGAGCAAATTAAACAACTTGCCGATAAAGGCATTACTATTGGTGCTCATACAGTAAACCATCCTATTTTAAAGGTTTTACCTGTTGCTAAACAACATCAAGAAATAGCTCAATCAAAGCAAGAGTTAGAGCAATGGACAGGTAAAGCAGTAGAGCATTTTGCTTACCCTAATGGGGTAGAAAATATCGACTTTGATCAAGAAACAGTAAACTGTGTGCAAGAGTTGGGGTTTAAAACTGCTGTTGCCACTAATTGGGGGGTATCAACCCAACAAACCTCTGTATATACATTAAAACGCTTTACACCTTGGGATAGCTCAGCATTTAAGTTTCATGCTAGGTTATTAAGCGTGCGATTAAAATGACTTTTTGTCAGGTAGGCTAACAGCATGAACTCATTGCAATATAATTTAACAAAAATAACATCGCACTTTATCTCTAAAGTACGACATAATCGACAAGATGCTTTTTGGTGGATTGATAAAAAAAATTTTGGGGACCTACTGACACCTGAGTTATTCGCCACTTTTGGTAAGACTGCTATTCATTGCTATCCCGATTACCACTTTAAAGCCGGACTCACAGCCGTAGGCAGTTTAATACAGATGTTACCAAGCAACTATCAGGGTGGGATCTTAGGTACAGGTCTAATTAAACAGCAAGCAATTCAGTTACCCGATGCTCACTTTTATTCAGTACGTGGTGAACTAACAAAACAAGCAATGGGGTTGTCAGCGACTACGGCCACCGGCGATTTAGGGCTTATTGCAGATAGGTTATTGACTAAAACTCAACATAAAAAATATTCATTAGGATTAATTCCACACTATGTAGATAAACATCATCCTGTTATTCAAAAATTAAAACAAAAATACCCGCAACAGATCCTAGTTATAAACGTAGAGCAAAGTGCAAAAAAAGTAGTTGAGCAAATAGCCTGTTGTCAGTGCATTGCCTCATCATCATTACACGGCATTATTGTTGCCGACTCACTAGGCTTGCCCTCTGTTTGGCTAAAGCTTTCAGAGCAAGTGGTTGGCGAAGGTTTTAAGTTCTATGACTACAACTCATCAATCAATGCTGAGCAGCAACCTATTACACCTAATGATTTTCAGTCTTTACTAGACTTAGAAAAATTAGCCGTAATTAAAGACCCAAAGCTTATTGCGCAGAAAAAAATAGCAATAACAGCATTAGTAAAACAAGCCCTAGCTAAATAGCTGCAGCAGAACTTTTTAGCAGCTGGTACAGCTTATACTTTTTTCCTATATACTGGGCACCCTCAACTGAGAGGTGCCCCTGATCACGATACAATAAAGTTGCACCATTAATAACCTGACAGTGTTGTTTGGGGCAGATAAACGCATCTAACCATATAATTGATGTATCGGCTTCTAGCTTGCGTAATAAACTGTTTATTTTTGCATGTAGCTTATTATTCTCACTCAGATGAAAATCACATGCTGTAGTCGCTTCTACATAAAAATATGTTTTTATGGCACAACGGCCTAAATCTTCACCATTTCTTGGCGGAGGAGAAACAATTACAGGTAGGAGCCCTATGGCTTTTAATTGGCTAATAGTATTTTTAAAGTATTTTAATACTAGTTCTGGATCCTCTTTTTCAATATTATTTTCCGTTAAAAACTGCCAGTTACTAGAGGTATACTGTAACAATGATGAAGATAAAACCACATATTTTATCGAAGAGCTTTGTTTAAGATATGAAAAAACTTGCTGGTTAAAATTAAGACACTGCCTAGCCCATTCTTGGTTATAATCTCGAACATTAAAGGGCGCTAAGCCCAATATTGGCCCACAAGCACTTTTAGTTAACTGGATCATAGCGACACTAGGGTTAGCTGCAATAATAGCTTGTGAAAGAGGCATAGCGTAAGAGTCCCCCCAAACCGCAATTTCCGGCTGTTCACTTGTTCTACATTCTTTAGATAATGTAAATTTATTATCACATGCTTTACTTAAACCATAATTAATTCTTAACTTATTATCTAACTCAGCCAAGCTCCCTTCTGCAGTTTGCCGCTGTGTAAATCCGCTTTGTTGAATGACCAAAGAAGCTACCACTAGTAACAATGAAGATGCCGCCCCCGAATAAATAAAAATTCGTTTTTGTGGCATATTTTTGTTTATTACGAAAAGGAGCCTCGATAAATCGCCAACTAAAATAAGAAAAAGCTAAGGTAAGGAATATTAAAACTATAAAGACATTAATGCTGGGCTCATGCAAACTGCGAATCCGCGCAAAGCTAAATAATGGTTGGTGCCATAAATAAATACTGTAACTAACTAAACCTATTCCAACAAAAGCTTTAGTACTGAGTAATCTACCTACAACTGTTTTTTTACTGGCAAAATGCAATACAAGAACGGAACCAATAACGGGTATCAAAGCATAAATACCTGGAAAAGGTGTTGTACTATCAAAGACAACTATACTGTAAATAATGAAACCTAAACCTAAAGTAGAAAAAATATTGGCAATTAAAACAGAGTTAACTTTGTCATTTAGCTGCTTTATAGGCTTAAAATGATACCAAGCTAAGAGAGAGCCAGCCATTATCTCCCATATTCTTGTCGGCACTAAATAAAAATTTGCAGAAGGCATGTACCGGCTAGCATATTCGGCTCCCATTAAACTAACCGTAAAAATAAAGATTAAAACAATAAGTAACCAAGAGCGGCAGAATCGCCACATTAACCATAGGGCAGGTGGAAACAAAATATAATACTGCTCTTCTACAGCTAAACTCCAAGTATGTAATAGAGGTTTTAATTCAACTGCTGTATCAAAATAATTAATATCTAACCAAAAGAATATATTTGAGACAAACAAAACTACAGCTATAACACTTTGGCTAAAATTGATTAAATCTGACGGTAGCAACCATTGCCAAGCTAAAATAGAGCTAAATAATATAACGGTAAATAAGGCGGGCAGTATACGCCGGGCTCTGCGCTCATAAAAAGTGACTAAACTAAATTGGTCTTTGCTAATATCATTTAATAAAATACTAGTAATTAAATAACCACTTATCACAAAGAAAACATCTACACCTACATAGCCACCACTAAATAAGCTAAAGTTAGCGTGAAAAAACAAAACAGGCATAACAGCAACAGCCCGCAGTCCGTCAACTTCACGACGATATTGCATAAACCTCCCTATAGACAGACGGCTAATACTTGCTTTTAAAAATTACCTTTCTTAAGTTTTGATTGCACCATAGTTGGCTTAATACCATTGGAATAATAGTTAACTTAAACCGCTTAAGCATAGATAAGGCATTACCTATATAAGCTTGGCGATTATCTGCCAAATATTGTTTAACTATCTCACTATTATCCTGTTGCAAGGGGATATGTTTTAGGATGTAACTTCGATAATTTATTTCATCTAATAACCTGACACACATATGTTTACTGCCCCAGACTGCACCAGAAAATAAATTAATACCTTCACCACAATGTGCCGTAATGCTAGCTGTAAAACTCATTTTAGGGCAGTGTGGTATAAGAGATAACCACATTAAATAGTCTTCTCCGGCAAAGGTATAATGCTCAACAAAACGAATATGCTTTGCGTTAGCATAGCGGTATACAACAGAAGTAGTGCCTATTACATTTGCGGTTGTTATTTGCTGAATCATATCAGTGCAATATTGGTATATATCAGGCGGGAGTAGTATTTGATGATCCGTAACGCGCAAAAAGCCTGCGCGCTCAAAAGCGCCTACTGTTTGGCCAATATGGGTAAAATTTGCAAAGTGGAAGTCGCTATTTTTATCTAATGCAGCTAAAGCCGAAGATAAATGTGTTTCTAGCCATACGTCATCAGGATCTAGAAAAGCAACATACTCAACCTCATCAGCCACTAGATCTAAACCCGTATTTCTTGCCCCAGAAACACCAGTATTAGCCTGCTCGACTAGTTGTAATTTACTTTTTAGCTTAGGATCAGCTAAAAACGGCTCAAGATCTAAAGCGGCTTTTCGTGGTGAACCGTCATCAACAACAATGATTTGGTGAATGCGTGCAAAAGCAATTTGTTGCTTAATGCTTGTTATAGCCGCGGTTAATAATCCGGCTTTACGCTGGTAATAAGGAATTATAACGCTGACTAATTTCATGACATATTGGCCTCTAGTTTTTTTGCACTATGTCGTTGTCTTGCTAACCAGCGCAAAATGCTATTAGGCTGCCAGCTTAAATGCACTATAGGCCTAAGCTCAGAGTTTAAGCGCTTATGCCAATCCATTGCTTTACCATAAAACTCTATATTCTTAACACCCAGCTCTGGTTGCTCTGAGTAATATTTTATCATCTGCATTTTTAGCAGTAAGGCGGGAGAATACCGAGAAAAACTTTCATCAAACGTTGTTTTTAAAATAATCAAGCTGCCATTATTGATTACACACAGATCAACCGCAGCCACTTGGCCTGAGACTAAAAAGTACCAAACACAAGCAGCATTGCGCTGTGCCAGCGTTGCCATCATGGCTTGATAAAACTTGCCTTGGCTATTTGTTGTACTAATAGCAGTACCCTGTTCAGCTTTCCAGCTATTGCTTTCAATTTCGCCATATTTTATAACCCCAGCTAACACGTCATCACTCTGGGTTAACACTTCAGTACTAAAGCTATCCCCTTCGCGTTCAGCACGGTTATAAGCTTTATTACAGTTCTGGCGTAAATTTTTGCCAATGGTTTTAAAAAACTCATCATAATGCGCAGGTACTAGCTTATTTCCTGTTTCAATATAAGGCAGTTGTTGAATATTAGGCTCTAATTTTAAATAACGCGAATCGGCTTGTAACAAATCAATTTGCAAAACAAAACCCGGCAAGACTTTAGCTATATTCAATAGCAACTTATGCTTAACACGCCCATCAGATGTAAGCCACAAGCCTAATGGTGCCTGTGAGGGCATAACACTTTGCCAGCGTCCCAACCCCACTTTTTCAAAAAATCCTATAAAAACAATAACATCATTATATTTAACAACAACAAGCTGCTCCTGCCCTGTAAAATAATGATTGATTAAGCATTGTACAAAGTCAGCTGTAAGAATAGCTTGATCATGAGTTTGCTGATTTAATTTATTCCAATCTAAAGTAAAGTTTGCAAACTCTGTAACCGCAAATAAATAGGCTTTCATTTGTTATTCACCAAACCTTTAACCGCGTTAATAATGGTATCTAGTTCCGTTTTTTTCAGTTTATGATGACAAGGCAACTGAATAAGTCGACTTCGATAATCTTCACTCACCTTACAAGCGCTATAAGCTACTTCTTCCCAACGTAACACTTGAATTTTTTGCATACGTAACTGTTGAAAGTCAGCAGCATCATCTAGCAAAAAAGGTAACACATAAGGCGTTTCAAAATCGGCATAAGCATACAAACACTGGCCTGCCCCCGTATTAGTTAATGCAGTTGCCAAATAATTATAATTTTCAATTCGTCGAGCTTGTATTTTTTTAAGATTGCTAGAACTAACAATTAACTTGGTATGACGAAAACTAGCGGAGTCTAAATCAGCCGGCTGAAAATAATTAAATTGCTTTTGTATAGGAGCGTTAACGTCTGAAACTGTTAAGGCCTGTTGCTTTTTTGGCTTTAAATATTGAATAAGCTGCGGGATCTTTAATAAAAATGCGATCCCCTTAACTTCTTCAAACCAACTACAGTATTTCGGGGTAGCATTAATCGCTTGCTTCATATAAAGCAAACCACCATCAATACTAGGTAATATTTTATTAATACTACAAATACGCGCTGTAACAGCAGGGTTTGGCATCTCAAGTTGCTGAAAAAAATCGACTAAGGCATGTGCGCAATCCTCAATCACTAGCTTACCCGCTTGGGCAGCCATTTCGATTAAGCAACTATTGTTTTGTTTAAAACCAAAAAAATTAACCACAAGGCAATGGCTAACATCTGCTGTTAAAAGCTGAGAAAAAATCGCTTTATCAACAGTTAGGTCTGGCAATACTGGATAAAAGCGTATTTCGTAACCCAACCAAAGAAAGGGCTCAACTAAAGCTGGACAATGGTAAGCTGGCAGTAAAACAATATTAGTTTTATTTTGCTGCATTAACTGTTGGGCAGCAAGACCTATTGCTCCGCGGCCATTACGAGTATAAATGCAATGAGAAAAATCCGTCGATTGCCCAAACTGACGAAAATCTGTCAGGCTAAATGCAGGGGCCGCTTTAATAATAGCAGCCGGGAAATGACTTGCATTGGCCATGACAGGGGCAAATTTCACATCCATGCTTGCCTAGTCCCTGATATATATAGTTGTCTATGCTAACACTAGCGCTAAAATCACACAACTGTGATAAAAATGCTAATATTTTAGTAATACTTGGTTAGTTTTACTTGCCGCGTTACTATAAAAGAATCACTCGTTTATTAAGCACATCGCAGGAGCGCGTAGTGGATAAAATGCTCAGTCAAAGAATTTGGCTAACCCGTTACCTAATGGTTATAGGCATAGTTATTTTGCATACACCGCCTTATCAATCTTTAACCGAGTTAGATTTAAGCTTCTTTAATTTTATTAAAGCCTTTTTTTCTCATGCTGTGTTTCGTACTTCAGTGCCCATGCTAACAGTAATTTCTGGTTATTTACTGTTTCGCTCTAAACTGATTGAACAGCCCTTACAGTTAATAACAAAAAAAGCTCGAGTTATTTTATTGCCCTTAATTTTGTGGAATATACCTGTGGTGCTGGGCATCTTTTTCATCCAACATTACCAATTAACAACTCATATTTTTTCAGTGCAACTTAGCCCGTTTGATAGCCTTAATTGGTTCAATGCTTTAACCGGATTATTAAGCAGCCCCGCAAATTACCCGCTTAACTTTTTAAGAGACTTATTTGTGCTTAGTTTAATCAGCCCGCTACTTGCGGTCTTACTAAATCGTGGGCCTTGGCTAGGCGCTATCATAGTGGCTTTAGTCTTTTACTTTAACTTAGATGGCGATATTATTTTACGCAATACTATGCTTATTAGCTTCTATATTGGCGGCTTAGCAGCAACACAGCGCTGGAATTTAACTAAGTTAGATCCTTACGCTATACCTCTGCTCATTATATTTATCCTAATTTGCAGTGCTATAGTTATTTTTGACCTAGAAAACCGCACCCCACTTCGTATAATAGCCCCATTTATGGTATGGCCTAGCATGTCGCTATTAATGAAATATAAAAACGGCGCTTTTTTAGAACGATATGTTGGCAGTAGCTTTTTAACCTTTCTCGCTCATGGTCCACTACTACTTGCTTTCTGGCTTATATATCAAACATTTTTGCCCAAGGTGCCTTATCCCTTATTTTGGTGTGCAGCACCACTGATCATTACAATTGGCTGTGCTTGGCTACATACTAAACTAAAACGTTATGTGCCCACCCTTACCTCTATTGCATTAGGAGGTCGCTAAACTGTGACTCACTTATCAAGCTTGCTACCTAAACTACCAAATCAGAGTTGCTTTTGCGCCATGCCATCTGGTCTAAACTTTCTTAGTGTAACTAAAGCAAAAACAGCTACCCATGCCGTTGTTATACTGCCTCCTTTTGCTGAGGAAATGAATAAGTCACGCCATATTATTAAACAATGCACAACGCAATTAGCCGAGCATAATTATTATAGCTTTATGCTAGATAACTACGGCACAGGAGATAGCGAAGGCGATTTAGATACAGCAACGATTGAGTTATGGCGTATAGATTTAGCAATATTAATGCAAAAAATAGCAGATTGGGGGTTTCAAAGTGTGAGCTTTATAGCAATACGCTTTGGGGCTTTGCAACTGTTCGACTTGTTGAACCTACACTCATTACCACTACCAATTAAACACCTTGTATTGTGGCAGCCTATGTTTGACGCTAGCCGTTTTTGGCAACAATTTTGTAGAATTAAAGTTGCTGAAGCCATGGCGAGCGGCGAAAAAACAAGTCAAAAGCAACTAGAGCAGCAGCTAGAACAAGGTCAAATTGTAGAGATTGCCGGTTATCCCATTAACAGCTCTTTTGTGCAAAGTATCTTGCAAATGGAGTCAACTTTCCCCGCGGTTTTAAACAACAGCCTATTAAGCTGGTTTGAACTCTCTAAGCTAGATAATATTGCCCTGCCTGTGCAAAAAATGCGTGATAGCCTAACCGAAAAGTGTTTACTACATTTTAACCAGATTAAAGCTGAAGCTTTTTGGCAAACCTCAGAATTAGCTGAAGCCAATAAGCTAATTGCGTTAACAATAAACCAGTTTGCAGGAGCTGAATAAGATGTCTGCTCAGTTTATAGAGATTAACTCTAAAACCAATAAGTTAAGCGCTATTTTGCATCCTGCCTCTGGCGCTATAGGTGTCCTTATTATTGTTGGCGGCCCACAGTACCGTGTTGGCAGTCATCGCCAGTTTGTTAAGTTAAGCCAGCACTTATCTGCACACAGCATCCCATCATTACGCCTAGATAGCAGTGGCATGGGCGATAGTAGTGGTGAAAAAACTGAGTTTTATCAGCAAACAGCTGATATAGATGCCGCCATCGAGACCATGTTTACCCAGATGCCACAGCTACAAAAAGTGGTGTTATGGGGGCTTTGCGATGCAGCAAGCGCTATTTTATTAAAAATGAATCACGCAGATCCGCGCATCGCAGGCTTAATCTTGCTTAACCCTTGGGTTAGACAAGAGCAAAGCCATGCCGCTACTATGCTAAAGCACTATTATGTAAAACGTTTAGTTAGCCGTGAATTTTGGCGAAAAATTTTTTCAGGTGGTCTAGCTTTTAAGCGCAGTATCACAGATTTCTGGCAAACCTGGCGCAGTAGCAAGCAGCAATCTACACTTAATTCTGCTAAGCAAACCGAGTATAGCGCCAGCAATTATGTTCAACATATGCTAACTGGCTGGCAAAAAACCAATGCTGAAACTTTATTAATTAGCAGTGGTAATGATTTAACAGCGCAAGAGTTTTTAGATCTTTGCCTGCAAAACGCACAATGGCAACAGTGCTTTAATAAAGCTAAAAGGCTGCATATTAACGAAGCTAACCATACTTTCTCCAGCGCTAAATGGCGTAAGCAAGTTGAACAAGCATCCAGTGATTTTATCTTAGCAATGAAATGATTTTTTTTATTGATTGTTAAACACAGTCTTTAACCTTAGCGTTTAAAATTCGTTTTTAACATTAGCATAATTTGCGCTGATAACAGTCAGCCATTAAATAGACAACTTAGGATGCATTATGCAATCCAGAACTGAGCAAGTTATACTCTATCGTTACTTGCTTCTAACCTTAATTGGCTATATTAGCTTTGTCATTTATGGCAGCTTAGTGCCTTGGCAATACCGCGCCCTGCCCTTAGATGCCGCATTACTACAATTTAGTAATATAAATTACCTTAGTTTAGGCATGAGCTCGCGTGCTGACTGGGTAGCGAACATTTTGTTATTTATACCGTTGTCATTTTTATTAATGTCTTATTTTATGCCCCCTGAACGTAAGCAGCTAAAGCTTAATATTGCAATATCAGTCGTATTAAGTTGTGTTACTCTGGCCTTAATTATTGAGTTTACTCAGCTTTACTTCCCTCAGCGCACCGTATCGATAAATGACATTATTGCTGAATCGCTTGGCGCCATGCTTGGTATAGTGCTTTTTTACCGCTTTGGTCAACGAATTTTGCACTATCTACAAGCCATAGTCGCAATGCGTGGTAATCAAACCAGCTTACTCAATTATTTATTAATTGCCTATATCGCTTTATTTACTCTTTATAATATCTTACCCCTAGACTTAACCTTAAGCCCGGTTGAATTATTTAAAAAATGGCAAGATGGCAGAATTACTCTACTGCCGTTTAGTGCTTATCGAGGATCTTTTTTACAGATTTTCTATGCTATTTTCAGTGATATATTGCTGTGGATACCAATAGCTGTTTTACTCTATCTTCAGCAGCATCAAAAAAAGTCTATTTATATAAGATTAGTGTTATTTGCTGCCCTAATTGAGTTTTTTCAACTTTTTGTCTACAGCAGAGTTACCGATCTTACCGACATTATACTGGCTTTTATTGCAGCTTGGTTAGGCAATAACCTAGGCCGCTTAATTTACAAACATCAAAACAGCACTGCGGATATAGAGCAGCCTAGATCTAGCCTGATCGTTAAACACCAGCTACAACTGAGGCTTGCTGGCGTTATTATTTTATATAGCCTAGCCATTTTACTCGTATTCTGGTTTCCCTATAACTTCGACTTTTCTTGGCAGCAAATTAACCAACAACTCAGCGTAAGCCGTAATAAAGTATTACTTGAGTCGTTATATTTTGGAACTGAGTTTCGGGCTATCACCTCTTTACTGCAAAAAATACTGCTCTTTTTCCCCTTAGGCATATTGTTTAGCCTTAGCTATCTGAAACTAAAGTCTAAGTGGCAAAAGCAGCTAATGCTAAGTTTTAGTGCCGGTTATATTTTACTACTAGCAGCAATCACCGAAGCGATGCAGCTTGCCTTGCCTGATAAAGTTGTTGATATCACCGATGTTGTGTTATCCGTTATCGGCGCGGCGCTAGGTTTCTTGCTAACACTTTACTGTTATAGCTTTAGTCAGAAACAAACAAAAATTGCTGCCACTTTCGATAATCAACCCCAAGCGGATACTGTGACAACAATAGCTTCTACCGCAGCGCCAGCAAAGCTTTTAACTGCTTCAGAACGTAAAATAACAAGCCATGCCAGAGTATTGCTGCCTCTTCACTTAGTTACTTCATTGCTTGGGCTATACGGTTTGAGCCAGTTGTCAGCACTTCCTTACAATATCAGAGAGCTATTAACAGACAACACCAGTGCAATAATAGGCCTTACTTTAGCTGCTTATATTATGTTCTTGGCTAACTGTGTCAGGTTTTCTCAATTTGCTCAGTTTATTTTGCTAAGCCCACTACTTTGGCTTGGTCAAAGTAGTCTTATATTTTGCTTACTTTATTTTAGCGTTGCAGCGGAATCGTTATATGATATTTTGGGCTTTCCTATCACCAGCTTGCCGCATTTTTTAGAATTATTACTCCGTTTTATTGGCTTTTTTAGCTTAATTCAATTTAACTGCTTAGCTGCAAAACAATTTATACAGAACCAACATAAAATAATAGCCGCCATTTTATGGCTAGGTAGCAATATTTGTATTGCCTCATTTTGGTATTGGGCAGTGGTATATTTAGCTGCAACCGATAACATAGTAGAACTATTAGCAGATAACGGCAGTATTATGGGTTTAATAGCACTAACAGCCTGGCTTGTGCTTTTATTTCTTAGCGCCGCCTATGGTGGAAAAATTATCGCCCAGTGTCTATTACAAGCTGGAGGCTTTAAACTCACTAAGTTTTTACTCGTTTTGGTTATGTTTGTTATTAGTATGGCTTTATCATGGTGGTTAATTAATATCGCTACGCAAAGTATTATCGTTAAATACCAACAAGTTTTTTCCGCCTTACAGTTTTTATTAAGTACGGACAGAAGCCAATATGCAACACCATTACAATTACTTATACGCTATTGCTTGGCTTATAGCGCAATTTTAAGCATACTAACTTGGTTTTACATTGCCACATTTATAGCGTCGAAACGCTTTTCAGGCTCTACCTCTTCTTATTAGTATTGAGTAAATTCATGTTAGTTAAGCTATTAAAAACACTATTTATTCTTGTCTTTATTTTCTTGTTAAGTAGTTTAACCTTGTTTTTTCTGGTCACTACAAAGCAACTTGAGCAACATAAACAGATATCAGCAGAAGATGTTAATACAGCACAACAGCTAGCATCACAATCTATTCGTAGCCTAGCTCGTGCTGATGGCGATATTAATGTGACAATAGATCAACAGCAGCTTAATGCCATTATGAGTGTAGCAAGTTATGCCTTGCCCGATGCTGACTTTAATGGTGTTATTACGCCTTTAGGCGTGTTATTGCAAGGTAAAGCTAATTTCCAACTTAGCTGGTCTAAACGTAGTGTTAACTTAACTTGTCTATTAACCCCTTTTAAAAGCGACTTTGCTATTGGACACTGCCAACTAGGTAAGATCCGCCTACCTCATTGGCTGGCTAATCCACTGTTTAAACGCTTTGTTCACTTTGCTGTTGCCGCCCCAGCTAGCCAGCAACTGCTAGATTTATTTGCCACAGGCCGGCTACAGAATAACCAGTTAGTTTTTAGTGCCAAAAATTTAGGCCCTATCAAATTAAAGGTACAGCCTCAACTATACCAGCCTTTAAACCTAATCAATGCAAACCAAGTTAAAGCTCCAGATATTGAATATTATTTATTACAACTACAGGCTTTGCAGCAGCAGTATCCTAAAGAGCGTCGCTTGGCTTTTTATATACATAAACTATTAGTTATAGCAACTGAACGAGCACATGAAAATTCATTAGACTCGGCGTATCACGATGCTATCTGGGCCTTAGCGGTTACTTTTGCAAATAAACGATTTATTCATTATGACAACCCTAATTTAACCACCAGACAGATCCCAAGAATACCGGTTAAGTTAATTTATGGTCGTCACGATCTTACCCTGCACTTTTTATATTCATCTGTACTACAAATTTTAGGTACAAGCGAGTTATCGCAACAAGTAGGCAATTTAAAAGAAATTATGGATGCAGGAGGTAAAGGCTCAGGCTTTAGTTTTGTTGATTTAGCAGCAGATCGGGCTGGCACCCACTTTGCTGAAAAATTAAATAGTATCAATAAAGCGCATCTCACAAGCTATAGTAGTGAACAATTTGAGCAAGCTATCATGCCCTCTATTCAAGGGCTTCCTGAGGGCTTAACAGAACAACAAGTCCAGCAGCAGTTTGGGGGTTACAATGGTGAAAAATTCAAACAACTTAGCCAAGAAATAGAGTTGCGAGTCTCTCAGTTATCGCTTTACAAATACCCTCAATAATTAGCTAGTTTTAATTTAAAACTGAAAGTAAATAAAAGGCGCTTCAGCAGAGCCAAAAATAATTAAGCTAAACAGCACTAATACAATACTTGCCGCTTGTAGCAAATGCGAAGAGCTAACAAACCACCGCTGCCAGTTTGCCATTATCTGTGCTGGAATAAGGTGTAATATAATGGCAGAAATTAATGCCACAGCGCCTACGGTTGTTAAGTCAAACGGTAAGTGGCTATTATGCCAAATAGCCAGCATATACTGATTCGCCTCAGCTAAGGTCTCAGACCGAAACATTACCCTTAATAAACAAACAATAAAAAACGTTCGCAATATAGCCAGAATATGTAGCCAGCCCGTATTTAATAAAAACCAACCATATTGCCGGCCAAACCGTTCAATACTCACCACAGCGCCATGACAAAAGCCGTACAATAAGAAATTCCAGCCTGCGCCATGCCAAAAACCAATAGCAATAAAAGTAATAAAGAGGTTGATATACACATTACCGTACCGACTCCCCCCCACGCCATGATATAAATAATCACGAAAGAATGAAGACATAGAGATATGCCAGCGCTGCCAAAAATTAGAAATGCTGTGGGCAAGATAAGGCCGGTTAAAGTTTATTGGTAGCTTATAGCCAAGCAGTAAGGCACAGCCTCTAGCAATGTCAGTATAAGCTGAAAAATCAAGGTAAACTTGGAAGCTGTAACCGACTAATGCCAAAATTAAAAAAGCAGAAGACAAACTGTCATAATTAGTAAAAGCAGGATCAACAAGATGTATAGCCAGTATATCTGCCAGAATAACCTTCTTTATTAAACCTTTAATAATTAACATCACTGCTTCTTGTTGTGCTGCAGAATCAACCCGACTTTGTTTAGTTAACTGAGGCAAAAAGTAACTTGCCCGCACTATAGGGCCGGCAACAAGTTGCGGAAAAAATGACACAAATAAGGCGAAATCAGCTAAAGAGCTCACAGGCTCTAACTCTTTTTTATAAATATCAATAGTGTAAGAAAGCGCTTGAAACGTATAAAAAGAAATGCCGACAGGTAATAATATCTGTAACAAGCCAAGGTGCGAAGATAAACCAAACCAAGCGGCCACCACATCTAGATTATCTAAGAAAAAGTTAAAATATTTAAAAAAGCCCAACAGGCCTAAACTAAATATAATCGACACTGCCAGCCAGCGTTTAGCATAAATAGAGCGGTGAATTTTCTTACCGCAATAAAAGTTAACGGCGGTCATAGCAAATAATAAAGCACCAAAACGCCAATCCCAGCTCATATAAAACCAGTAGCTAGCAGCGAGTAGCAGCAGTTTTTTATGTTTATTGTTGGAAATAAAGCGTAATAAACCCAGCAATAGCAGCAGAAAAAGATAAAAATGTAATGACGTAAAGCTCATGGCTGCACCTGCAAGGTATCATTAAGTGTTGCGATAAGTGCTTGCGCCATAACCTGCTCGCCTTTAGCAGAAAAGTGTACACTGTCAGTAAAGTTGTCTCGACCTCCGGCCACCTTATCCGACAAGGTTACATACTGAACATGGTTAAATTCATCGGCAACCTGTTGTAAAGTCTGATTATACTGTTCAAACACATAAGAGAACTGCTGCACAGACAAGCAAGGCGTATAATATAACGCTGTTTCAGCTAGCTGTCGTTGTAATTGCACCGGTTGCTCAGGGCGAAATGAACTTAGATTTTCTAAAAAATAGATTTGTTTTACTTGTCGGGCCTTAGCTTGCTTAATTAACTTTCTCAGCCCATCAGCATAGTTTTCAAGATAGGGCGTAAGATCAGGTAAGGCAGAAACCTTATAAGGTACATAACGTAAATTAATGGTATTTTTAAGCAATAAATCCACACTCAATAGCCATTTAGGTGCCTTTATTTGCGGCAATGCATAAGATTTAGCCGTAACAGATTTTCGACATAACTGACTCACATCATTGCTTAAGCCTGAATATAACATCAACACATCTTCCGATAAGCCGGCTAAATGTTCACTGTATAATAAATACTGACCATTAAGATCATTACCCGGGATCCCGGCATTAATCACCTCAAGCGGTAACTGCTGGGCTTCTTGTTGCAATAAAGCGGGAAAGGTAACACTATTATTGGCAGCATAAGCGCCATAAGCACTTGATGCACCAAGCACTATTACTCTAATAGACTCATTACTTTTAGCCTTAATAGGCTCTGAGCGTAAACCTAAACTATTACTTTTAATGCTGATGCTAGCGCCATCGACCGAGATATTTGGCTCTAATAATTTGTAGCCTTTGCGCTGAGTAAAAAGCTGAGTTTGTGCTTGAGCAGGTTTAAGTAAGCGACTAAAAATACTATTGCCAAACTTTAGCTCAGCGCGAATTTGTAATAGTAATTCCAGACTAATAAAAATAATAAAGGCAAAAATAAAAACTTTAATAATTGAACGTTGCACTTTGCTCACCAAATAAACGGAGAGCTATTATCTCGACTACTAAACGTGACAATACCTCAAAGTAAAATCTCAGTAACACCACCATGGCCCAAGAAATCTTGCGGACTAGCTGTAGGGCCATATGCGCCTGCTTGATAAACCACTAACCAATCACCTACTGTTGCTTTAGGCAGCAGCATTTTGTCAGCTAAAATATCTAAAGGTGTGCATAAGGGGCCAACTGCAGTAACGACTTCAGTGTCAACAGCCTGCATTTTATTGGCGATAGCCACCGGATAATTCTTACGAATAACTTGGCCAAAATTGCCTGAATTGGCTAAATTATGATGTAAGCCGCCATTACAAACCAGATAAGTTGTACCACGAGACTGCTTTTTATCTATAACTTGGCAAGCATATACCCCAGCCTCAGCCACGAGATAACGCCCCAGCTCTATCACAAGTTCTGTATCGGCTAACTCGGTTTGATATTGCACTAATAAAGCCTGTAAAGACGCGGCTATAGGCGCTAAATTTAATCTTTGTTCGCCAGCAAAATATGGCACGCCGAAACCGCCACCTAAATTAACCGACTCAATAGGATACGGACTAGCGGCTATTAACTTGGCAGCTAAAGCAAAGGTTTGCTGATGCGCTTCAACTAAGGCTTCAGGCTTTAAATTCTGAGAGCCACAAAAGATATGAAAACCACGCAGCTTAAAAGCACGATTAGCGCAGTGACGCACAATATCCACAACCATTTCTTCATCTATACCAAAAGGCTTAGCCCCACCTGCCATCTTCATACCCGAAGCTTTAAGCTCAAAAGCAGGGTTCACTCTAAGCGCCACCTTAGGCAAAATATCAGCACTTTGCCCTAACGCCTCTATGCGCGCTAATTCAGTGACTGACTCACAATTTATAGTCGCGCCAAGCGTTATCGCCGATAATAACTCCGCATCGGTTTTACCCGGCCCAGCAAAGCTAATATCAGTAACAGGCATGCCCGATTGTACAGCTAGCAAAAGTTCTTTTTGCGACGCAACATCAAAACCATCAACTAAAGGCTGTAAAAAGTTAACCACCGCAGGATTTGGATTGGCTTTAACGGCAAAGTGCAGTTTAATTCTCGCGGGGATCTGCTGGCGAAACTTTGCAACTTGCTGACGCATAACCTCACGGGAATAAGCGTAAAATACGTTTTTATCTAACATGGCACTAATTTGTGCCATAGTAAAACCGGCGATCTGCAGTTGGCCATTAACAGTGTCAAACTGTTCCATAACCTGATGACTGGGTGCTGTTTTAACTGTCATTGTTATCTCCTTTGCCCAGCATTAGCTTAGTCGGCTTTGGGCTAAGCTCTGTTTTAAAATAATCAGCATACAGCCCTGCAAGCGCATTTCTATCTATTTTGCCATTAGCATTTTTTGGCATAGTTTCTAACTGAATAAGCTGCTTAGGTAGCATGTAATTGGGTAAAACGCGTTTTAATTGCATTAACCAGTCCGCTGCGTTTACTTCAACCCCAGGCTGACAAGCAAACACCACCAAAATAGCTTGACCTAAATCTTCATGCGCAATGCCTAAAGCCGCCACATCTGTTAGCTCAGGGCAAAGCTGATACACAGCTTCTTCAACCTCAGTTGGGCTTATTCTGTAACCCGAGCTTTTAATCATTTCATCGCGTCTGCCGATAAAATATAAAAAACCATCTTGATCAAAGCGCACTGTATCACCTGACCACACGGCAAGCTGAGGCACTTGTATCCCTTTGGGTGCAACAGGATCAAACTTAAAACGCTCGGCGGTTTTATCAGCAGCATTCCAGTAGCCTAAACTTACTAAAGGCCCTCGATGAACCAACTCACCAGGCTCATTAACATCGCACAAGCTGCCATCTTCACGCACAACAACAATTTCAGCATTAGGGATAGCTTTCCCCATAGAGCCAGGACGCGTAGTTATTTCACTAGGCGCTAGATAGGTTGAACGAAACGCTTCGGTTAATCCATACATTAAATAAGGCTCTGCCTTAATAAAAATCTGCTGCAACTGAGCGAGTAAGGTTTGCGGCATAGCGCCGCCAGAATTAGTTATATAACGCACCGAATCAGCACTATTTGCCGACCACTTTGCCTTGGCTAATTGCGACCATAAAGGAGGCACAGCTGCAATGCCAGTAATCTTGAAACGTTCAACGGCACGCACCACATCTTGCACCAAGAAAAAATCAAGCAATACAACACTAGCACCAACATAAAATGCAGTCGTCAATTGGCTTAAGCCGTAATCAAAGCTAAGAGGTAATAATGCTAATAGAACATCTTGCTGGCTATTATTAAGGTAAGTTGAGACACTTTGTGCCCCCAGTAACATATTGCGATGTGACAATACAACGCCTTTAGGCTTACCGGTACTGCCAGAGGTATAAAGAATAGCTGCCATATCAGCATCTGTTGTCGCTTGGCTAACAAGAGGCTTGGTTGCAGCTTGGGCTTGGCTACAAAAAGACTGTATTTTTATGTGACCCAGCATAGTAGGCAGACTATCATCAGCATCGGTGACTAAAATAGTCTGTAACTCTGGGCAATCTATTAATGTTTCAGTTAAGCCTTTTAGGCGGTCTTTACTCGTCACTAAAACCTTAACATTACAGTCATGTAAAATATAACTAACTTGGCCAGCTTTTAAGCCCGCATTAATCGGAACAAATACGCCACCAGCCATAGAGCAACCAAAAATAGTAGATACCGTTTCAAACTGTTTAGGTAAATAAATACCAACACGGTCAAATCGCTTTATTTCAAGTTGTTGCAATAAACTGGCAACGGCTGTTATAGCAGAAGCTAATTCAGAGTAGGTTAAGCTGCTGGCTTTGTAATAGAGTGCAGTATGTGTAGGATACTTAGCAGCAGAGTGAAGTATGTAATCGTGGATATTTTTGGCCATAACGTCCTTTAGACCTTTCACATTTATTCCCTTTATGTGCAATAATAAATCAGATTTGCCATAAAGCCGATTTATATTTACTCGCTTAGGTTACTTTACCTGAACCTAAGGCTGACATGCAAATCAAGGAATCCAATTTACCCCTAAAGGAACAACATTATGCCACATCAGAATTTGCTTGCCGATATCCTACGCTCAGTACTACAAATTGATATCAAATTTGATGAAGACACTTTATTACTAGGTGCTATTCCTGAGTTCGATTCAATGGCAGTGATTTCAGTCATCACTGAACTTGAAGAACAGCTGGGTATTCAAATTGATGATGATGAAATTTCTGCCGATGTTTTTGAAACATTTGGCCAGTTACATACGTTTATTCAACAAAAGCAGGCAGCTTAACTATTTCAGCTGCATTTAACGTTTAGCGTTAAATACTACTGCGTAATCATGGATATTTTATGCATAATTTTTCTCGTGTTTCTGTTATTGGCTTAGGCTATATTGGGTTACCCACTGCTGCGGTTATTGCTTCTCGCGGTGTCGAAGTAATAGGAATTGATGTCTCAGAGCATGCGATTAATACCATTAATCAGGGCAAGGTACATATAGTCGAGCCCGACTTAGATATGTTAGTACAAGCTGCTGTTACCACAGGTAAGTTACGTGCCGCCTTAGTGCCTGAGCCTGCTGAAGCATTTCTAATTGCTGTACCTACGCCTTTTAAAGAAGGCAAGGTACCTGATTTAAGCTTTATTGAAACCGCGTTAAAAACCATTGCGCCTGTTATTGAAAAAGGCAATTTGATTGTTTTAGAGTCTACCTCCCCTGTGGGTACAACCGATAAAATATCACAATGGCTGGCAGAGCTAAGACCAGACTTAGTAATGCCACATCAAGATATGGACCATGCTGATGTTTTTATTGCCCACTGCCCAGAGCGAGTACTGCCAGGTAGAGTGCTACAAGAATTAGTGAGTAACGACCGTATTATCGGCGGCATAACCGAGCGCTGCTCTGAACGTGCAATCGATTTATATAACCTTTTTGTTCGCGGTGACTGTATTCAAACTAATGCTCGCACAGCAGAAATGGCCAAGCTAACTGAAAACTCGTTTCGTGATGTCAATATTGCTTTTGCAAATGAGCTATCGATCATTTGTGATCACCTAAAAATTAATGTTTGGGAACTCATTAAGCTAGCTAATCGCCATCCTAGGGTAAATATCTTATCACCAGGCCCTGGTGTAGGTGGTCATTGTATTGCTGTCGATCCTTGGTTTATTGTTGATTCTGCCCCTGAACAAGCACAAATAATTCGCAAAGCTCGCGAAATTAACGATAGTAAACCACACTATGTGATAGAAAAAGTAAAACAGGCCGCTGATCAATTTAAAAAACCGGTTATTGCTTGTTTAGGTTTAGCCTTTAAAGCAGATATTGATGATTTACGGGAAAGCCCAGCTTTAGATATTGCGATGCATTTATTAAAGGATAATATTGGTGAAGTTATATTAGTTGAACCTAATATTAAAAAGCTACCGTCAAAGTATGCTGCTTTTGACTCTGCACTAACACCTTTACCTCAAGCGTTAGAAAAAGCCAATATACTGCTGGTACTTGTTGATCATAAACAATTTAAAAGCCTACATTTAGCCGATGTAGCCAGTAAAGTTGTTATTGATACTCGAGGTGTTTTTGGTTAACCCAGTAATAAATTGTAAAATGACTAATTAAATAATTGGCTACAAGGAGTGTAACAATGAAAACAACAACCTCGATTGCCGCTGCGGTAATGCTGTCTTTATTAACGGCATGTGGCGGCAAAGAAGCTGCTGAACATTTTTCTGATGCGCAAACATTTATCCAACAAGAAAAATTTAGCTCAGCAGTAATAGAACTAAAATCTGCTATCCAGCAAGCACCTGATAATAAAGATTACCGATTAACACTAGGTTTATTATATTTAAAGCTAGGTAATTCAGTCGCAGCTGAAAAGGAATTACAACGTGCTTTAGACTTAGGTGAGACACCGCAATTAGTTGCCATTCCCTTAGTTCGCAGTGCTTACCAGGCGGGTAATTATCCTTATGTGTTAGAGATATTCTCCCAACAGGATGAGCTACCATTAGAGCAAGCAAGCTATGTTAAAGTATATAAAGCCTTAGCTGAGCTCGAACTAGGTGATGCAGATGCTGCCATTTCTTTATTTACTGAGTTAGCAACTCAGCCCGATTATGCTGATATTGCCAATTTTGCTCAAGCCCACTTATTAGTTGCTAATAGAAATAATCTTGAAGCAATTTCAACAGCAACTAAAGTAGCAAGCGATAGTCCTATCTATCAAGAAGCCCTCTTTCTAAAAGGACGCTCAGAACTAGCTGAAGAAGACAGTTTAGCGTCTATTGATACTTTTACTGAATATTTAACAATTGTCCCTAACAATGTTTTATCACGCTTAATGCTAACCCAAAGTTTAGTTAA
The DNA here is from genome assembly GCF_050936095.1 of Rheinheimera sp. WS51. NCBI lineage: Bacteria > Pseudomonadati > Pseudomonadota > Gammaproteobacteria > Chromatiales > Chromatiaceae > Rheinheimera > Rheinheimera sp. WS51. The sequence continues at coordinate 22,856 of NZ_JBOTRC010000014.1, read as the reverse complement.
AACTGAACAATATGGTTTAGCAGATAAACAATTAGCACCTTTACTTAAAGCTTACCCTGATCAGCCCTTAGCTAACTATTTAAAAGCCGTATTAGAATACGATAACGAAGATTATATACTCGCCAAAGAGCATGCCGAAAAAGCCATTAATAATGGTTTACGCTCAGAAAGTGCCCGTATCCTTGCCGCAATATCAGCCTTAAAGTTAAATTTAGAAAGCCAAGCTATTTATCATTTAGATAATATTAAAACCAGCTTAGTCAAGTATCCGCCCATTCAAAGTTTATATGCTTCTTTACAACTTAAGTCGGGGCAAACTGATGCAGCGAAAGATATTTTGCTTAACCAATCAGCAGAAGATATTGATCTACAACTGCTTGCTAACACCTCATTTCAATTAATAAAGCAAGGCTCTAACACAGCAGCAGAACAGTTAATTGCCAAGTATGAGCAAAGTTCAAGCGCTGACGTTAATTCACTTACTACACTAGGTATGCTGAAGCTAGGACTAGGAGGACAGCTTAACCAAGGGGTTAAAGATCTAGAACAAGCATTGCAGCTAGATCCTAGTCAGAATCAAGCCAGGATAATACTTGCTATTAGTTATTTAAAACAGGGCCAGTATGCTAAAGCCTCTGCTTTAGCTGATGAGTGGTTGGATGATCCTAAGCTAGCGATCGTTGGCTATAACTTAAAAGCCTATAGTGCTTTATTACAAAACGATACAACTAACGCTTCTACCTTTTTAAACCAGGCACAACAAGCGCAAGCCGATAATCCATTTACCTTATTACTACAGGCCATTATTGCTCAAACACAGCAGAACACTGAATTAGCTGAGCAACTATTACTTAACGCCATGCAGCTACACCCAACTTATCGGCCAGCTTTACAACAATACTACGGCCTAACTAAAGCGTCAGGAGAAAGTAATAAAGCCTTGGCGCAAGGTCAAGCTATGCTAGATAAAGCGCCAGAGAGCAATAACTTACGCTTAGCTATAGCTCGGATGCAACATCAAGAGAAAAATTATCAGCAAGCTATAGATATTCTAAGCCATAAATCCATTAATCTTAATAATGCACCAAGTGCCTACTGGGCCACACTAATAGATGCCCATGCTAGATTAGGTCATAATCAAGATGTCATAAAGCTAAGCGAGCAATGGTATAAACTTATGCCTGACAATCTACATGCCCAACTTTTTTATGCTAACAGCTTAGCGCTAAGCAAACGTTTTTCAGAAGCGGTCGCCATGTTAGACAAGCCGTTAAAACAACAACCTAAAAATAATATGCTGTTAAAAAATAAGATCATTTTTTTAGCCGAGGCTAAAGAGTATACAGCAGCACTCAACACCTTTGATCTTATTGATGAAGATATCGCAAATCAGCAAGATATGTTGTTTATTAAAGCGAGGATTTTGTTTCTTGATAGCCAAATCCCACCGGCGATTAAACTGTTTAATGAAAGTTATATTTTACAGCCAAACGATGAAACAGCGATGTTTATTGCTGAAATTTACGCTAAAGATTACTCCTATCAACGCGCCGTTAAATTTTTAGAGCAGCATTTTTCTAACCATCAAGCTAAAGGTAATTTAAAAGTATTTTATGCCAATTTATTGCTGCAATCAGACCCAGAAAAAGCCTTTAAATTATATGATGAAATTTTACAGCAATCGCCAGAAAACTATGTAGTGCTTAATAATTATGCTTGGGTATTAGCTGAAGACAACCAGTTAGATAAAGCACAGCGCTATATAGAAAAAGCCATTAAAGTAGCCCCGAAGCATCCTGATGTGCTGGACACTTACGGCAAGGTATTATTTAAGCAAAATAAATTAGAGTCTGCGATCACAGCATTTGAGCAGTCTTTAGCTATACGAGCTAATAATACTGAGGTTGCATTAAATTATGCTGAAGCCCTAATACAAGCGGGTAAAATACAACAAGCCACTGCTGTATTATCAAAGCTTGAGAGCCAAGATGTTGTTATCCAAAAACGAAAAGCAGATTTAGAAAGAAAGCTGACTCTGTAACTCAGTGTTTCAATTATTTAAGGCCTGTTATTACAGGCCTTTTTTATTATTAATAACTGTCATGTTTTTTTACAACCTCATCCTACACAAAAAAATACAAAACAATAACTCATTGAATAATAATGAACTTAATTAATGGCACGGCTTGTGCATTAATTAGATAGAAGTTTGAGTAAGTTGAAGGCTGAAACGCCCAAACTTGTCATTGTAACGTTATTAAGGAATTTATTATGAAAAAGCTATTAGCAGGATTAGCATTAGCAGGAGCGGCAGCGTTTAACGTAAATGCCTCGGTTATTACGTTTGACGACAGCAGTTTCGGTGGTTCAGGTTCAACTATGTTCGACGAAATTGACTGGGATCCAGATACTGCAAGTGTAACCCAAACCGATACCAATGGTAATGGTTCAATTTTCGGTGGACCAGATGCATTTATGGAGTATGGCCAAACATTATTGGTTAACTTTAAAAATACCGGTCTACCTAATGTTTTACCAACAGATTATGAAATGTATTTAGATTATATGTTTACTGGTACAGCCGAAACCACCGGTTCATTAATCGATGTATTATTCTCAGGTGGTAATGCTACCCTATGGGCTGATACAACAGTTAATGGCGGTGCTTTTGATGTTGGTACAGCTACATCACTAGGTACTTTCTCTTTTGTTATGGGTGACTGTTTAACCCGTATAACCGGTGTTGGTTCATGTGATATCAAAATGAAGTTTAACGCAAACCCTGGTTATTTCTATTACAATGGTAACGATATAGCAGGTAATGCTTTTGTACATTCAGATCTAATTGTTACAGTACAAGACATTATTGGTTTATCGCCAGACTATAATGGTGTTCCAGGTTCAGCTCAGAATTTTGAAATTCGCCATGATGGTAACCAAACATTCAGTGTACCAGAGCCAGCAAGCCTTGCAGTACTAGGTTTAGGTTTATTAGGCTTACGTTTAAGCCGTCGTAACAAAAGTTAAACTAAATTGCTAATAAAAAACCACCTGCTTAGGTGGTTTTTTTTATGCTTAACAAGTAAGGTCGTTCTTAATCGACCATTAATTGTTCTAATGGCAAACGTATTGAACGCGACTCAGGATGCTCTGAGCGGCCTATCCTTCCCATAAAAACTTTGTTTTTGAATACTTTTTCTGGCAATAATTGCCGTAACTTCATGTCCATTTTACGCGCATTTTCATTGGCTTTATCATTAGTGCTAAAATCTAGACCATCTCGTAAATAAGTAGAAAATAAAACTGGAGTTTGTTCTGGCTGAAAACCAAAATGTAACTTAGTTGCCGTTAACCAAAATCGCTGTAACGCTTTGCCCGCTTCTACTTGATGCTCTAATGTTAAAGGCACTTCATCACTTGCATAAAGTACAAAGTGAGCACTACAACGTAAAGATGTCATTAAATCTAGTTGCAACCTTGGCGCAATAGTGCCGCCCATATATTTAGCTAAAAACTCAAATCTTGGCCAACTTTTTAACGACCACTTCATCACTTTAGCCGTCATTACATCAACGCCTAATGCTTGTTCTGGAATTTTATCTTCGCTAAATTTTTTATTCCAATCAATAATTTGGCTATGAACATCGTACCCCTCTTTCATTATGAGTCGTGTATAGGCATTACCGTATAATAATTTGGCAATTTGCCAACGCTCAGCTATGGTTTCAAACCAATGCACTTTATAACCGTTAGGTAAACTGGCCTCTAGCTGCTGCTTTTCAGCTTTAGACAAGGCTCTGGTGCCCATCGGTTTGCGCTGTACAGTTCTGCTTTCTATATAGGCAGCTAAAGGTTCAGCTTTGATATCTGGCTCAGCGTGAAGCTGAATTTTATAAACAGGGTGCTCTGGATCTGTGCGATCTGTCGTATCAATATTAGCGATAAACCCTCGCTCAGTTGCCGCTAACCGAATAGTTTCTAACAAGGCTCCGTGCGCCATATTACTGGCAAAGCCATTTAAATCATAAACAACATGATCTCGCGTGTCGCTACCTAAAATAGTAAAAGATAAGTCTCCAGTGCGCTTAAACCGCCAACACTGGGCATTATCACCACTGGGTGCCCAACGAGCCTTATCTAACACATAGAGTAAGGGATCAGCTTCTGGTGCCGTTTTAGCTACAGCCTGAGGGGCTTGGTTAAGTAAATGTTTTTTACCTAGGTAGATAGCAAGTTTATTAATAGGGTTCGCATTACCAAAAGGCCGCCAGCTAACAACATATTTATTGCGATAGGCATCAAATTGTAAACAACGCGGTGCGGCTAACACTTTGCCACGATTAAGCATTAACTTTAAAGCCTGTGTTGCCGCAACGCCGGCACATAACTCACAAGCCATAATCGTTGATGGCCCCTTACGCTCAGGCAGGTTAATACTTTCAGGTACCACTAAATAAGCACTGTGCAGTCTTGCTGGCGATAAACCAACAAAAAAACGTAAATATTGTTCATTTTCACTGGCACCTTCAAATTGAAAGTACTGCTCAAATGTCATTTTACCAGGAAGAAAGTTTAAATTAGAAACCCCCATACCTAAAGGCGCAGCTGTAATAGCAGGAATTTGTGCTTCATAGGCTTTTTTAAACATTAAACTTCTAATTTTTAATGCAAAAAAATCTAGCCCATCAATATAAACATCCACTCCAGCCAAAAAATCATCAATATTATGCTCGGTTATCCCTTGAGCAAAAGTAGTTATTTCTGCATTAGGATTAATGTCTAATACCATTTTCACTACAGTGTCTAACTTAGACTCACCTACAGTGGATATCTTCGCACCAGCCTGACGATTAAAGTTTTCAATTTCAAAATTATCAAAGTCAGACAAATGAAAACGGCCCACACCCAATCGAGCAAGAGTCACAGCATGGGCCCCACCTACTCCACCACAGCCGGCAATTGCTACTTTTTTAGTAGCTAATAAAGCTTGTTCAGCCAAAGTTAGCCAACCGATATTTCGAGAAAAAGCATTAAAATAATCAAATGAAGCTTGGGTCATAGTTAATCCTATTATCGAATCAGGTAAGGAAGCATAAACATCTGTTTCTTTAACTGCTCTTCTAATAAATAGTAAAGTTCTAATATTTCCGGATTCAAGCCCGAAATAAATTTCTCTTTAGGTAAATAAAATAAAGCTCTATTGCCATGAAAATCATGTTCATCACCTATTTGCTCAAATAGAAAGCCTATTCTATTCAATCTTTTATTTAATCTAGGTTCAACCACAACAAACATGGCTAAATGTAAACACATTTTCGCTAATGCTATAATGCTAAGGTATAAGCCGATGGCGATATTGGGAAAATTACGACGCTCTTCAGCTGAAAAAACATCAGCGTCTAAACTTATATCATTGACAACAAAAGGAGTATTCTTTTCGCCTGCACGACGGCGAAAAGACTCAGGTACGGCTAATCGAGATATTTCGCTAAAACCACCACGGGGGTAGTTAGCCATATCAATCACTTCACGCCATATAGACTCTAAGCAGTGTTGTTCAAAGGGCAGTAACTTATCAGGGCCGTTAGGAGGCGGAATAACTAACCTTGCTGTGCCTGCATATTGGCCTGTTCTTTTGTGTACCAATAACAAAGCAAAAGAATACTCATCGCACTCATCCGTTTCTAAACCATCATCTTGCTTTGGCTCCCAGCCTAGTTCCTCACAATAGACTGAATGACGAATTTGATAACTCGCTCGTCGTAATTCTTTTGTATCGGCAAATTTGATTTCAAAGTACTGATCAAAGTTTGCAGCTAAAGATTCATTTTCCATATGAAGTCCACTCTATTAAATCATAATGTTAAGTGTAGATTATTTTCTTGTATTCTTAAGTCTTTTGTAACAAATAAATAGATATTTGATACATCAGAATTAACTTATTTTCAGTTTAAATAAAAACACCAGCTAAATGCTGGTGTTTTATTCAATATCCATTAAAACTATAAGCTAGCTTATGGTTTTAACCCTGTTGCCTTTAATTGTTCGGCTTTAAAACTATCAACACTGATAGCTTCAAAACGTAAGCCATTCATTTTTTGTAACTTCTGTGCTTCATCAGCGCTAATCACATTTTCAGTTAACGCTTGGTTTATCGTATCAACTAACGGTTGTTTACGAGCTACCTTACCTTCTTTTTGTGCTTGATATATCTTTTTCATTAAAGGTTGCGTTTGGTACATAGCAACAAAGGCTTGCTCCATTAATCCGGTAGGATCTTGCTCTGTCTCACCGATATAACATAAATGGGTTAACCTATCTCGTAAAACTCCCGGTTTAGACAAAGCATTACATATATCAACCGCAACCTGATCTTCTGGCATTTTATAGCCAATACCGAATGGGAAGATTAACGTCCGTAATAATCTAGCCACTACACGATTAGGGAAGTTTGCGAAGAAACCATCAAAAGCACGGCCAATTTCAAATAAAGCTAATTGAATGCTGTAGTGAACAAAAGGTAAGTCACATTGCTGACGGCCATTATCCTCATAGAATTTTAACACAGCCGAAGAGATATATAGCTGACTTAATACATCGCCTAAGCGAGCAGATAGCATCTCGCGACGCTTTAAGTCACCACCTAAAATTAGCATGGAGAAATCAGCACTTAATGCCAAGCCTCGGCTCATACGACTAAGTTGTTTATAATATCGCGCTGTTTCACCTGACACAGGAGTGCCATTAAATGCTCCTGCCGTTAAGCCTTGCCATAAAGCACCAAACGTATTACCTAAAGCAAAACCTACATGCTTAATGAATAAGCTATCAAATTGTTTTAAACCTTGATCAGCATCCGGATTAGCAGCAGCTTCTAGCTCAGCTAATACATAAGGGTGACATCGCGTTGCACCTTGACCAAATATCATTAGGTTTCTAGTTAAAATATTCGCACCTTCAACCGTAATAGCAACCGGGATCCCCATATAGCCATGGGCTAAATAGTTTTTAGGGCCTAATTGAATAGCCCGTCCAGCATGAATATCAAAGGCATCGTTCATAATAACCCGTGACATCTCTGTCATATGATACTTGGCAATCGCAGTAACTACACCTGGGCTTAAATTTAAATCGATCGAGCCGGCTGTCATTACTCGCATTGCTTCTAAACTATAAGTTAAGCCGCCAATACGAGCCATTGCCTCTTGCACACCTTCAAACTTACCAATAGATAAGCCAAATTGCTGGCGAACATAACAATAAGCACTGGTCATGCGAGTTGCTAAATGACCGGTTGCTGTCGCTAAGGCTGGTAAGCTAATACCACGACCTGCTGACAAACACTCGACTAACATCCGCCAACCACGACCTGCATAATCTGGCCCACCAATAATCCAATCTAACGGAATAAATACATCTTTACCGTAAGTAGTGCCATTCATAAAGGCTAAGTTCATTGGGAAATGGCGATCACCAATTTCCACACCAGGGTGATTGGTTGGAATTAATGCACAAGTAATACCTAAGTCAGATTTATCACCTAATAATGCCTCAGGATCATGTAATTTAAAGGCTAAGCCAAGCACAGTCGCAATAGGGGCTAAGGTAATATAACGTTTATCCCAGTTTAGCCGGATCCCAATAACCTCTTCACCATTATGTTCGCCTTTACACACTATACCTAAATCAGGAATAGCGCCGGCATCAGATCCTGCTTCAGGTCCAGTTAAAGCAAAGCAAGGCACATCGGTACCTTTAGCTAAGCTTGGCAGCCAATGTTGCTTTTGCTCTTCTGTACCATAATGCATTAATAGCTCACCTGGGCCTAAGGAGTTAGGTACCATAATGGTGACTGCTGCAGAGATACTGCGGGTCGCTATCCGTGACACTATAGTAGAATTGGCTATAGCTGAAAACTCCCGTCCCCCATAAGACTTAGGAATAATCATGGCAAAAAAGCCTTCACTTTTTATGTAGTCCCATACTTCTTGCGGTAAATCGCGCTGCTCTTGAACAATTTCATAGTCATCAAGCATCTTTAATAAGGTTTCAACCTGATTATCCATAAAAGCTTGTTCCGTAGCAGTAAGCTCAGCTTTTGGATAACTATGTAAAGTTTTCCAATCAGGATTCCCTTTAAATAGCTCGCCATCCCACCAAACGTCGCCGGCTTCCATTGCCTCACGCTCAGTATCTGACAACGGCGGTAATATGCGCTTAAATACCGTGAATATTGGTTTAGTGATCAGTTTTTGTCGTATATCTGGCACGCCAAAAATCACTGCGATTACAACTAATAAAATAATTAACACAACCATATTACCTTCCTTCGCTTGCCAATATTGGCGAGGCTTGACTTATTTGACTAACAATTGGGGGGGGAGCAGCGATGGCTGCCGTTAAGTAAGGCAACAATCTTAAAATAATGCCTTCAATATCAATGCTTTCATTAAAATCTGTTTCAGCAATTTCTGTGAGTGCTTCATTAGACGCCATAGTAAAAACAATAGTACCTAGTGAAAAATGTAAGCGCCAAAATAATTCACTAGGGGGTAAAGCTGGACAAGCTTGTTGCATCAACTTGGTTAATTGGCCAAGCACTGCACCGTAATTTTGATTGAAAAACCAACGCAAATGGCCCTGTACATCAGTATAGCTGCGGCCAAGTAATTGTAGAAATATTCTGGTTCCGTTTGGATAAACTTGCTCTAACTCTAGTAACGGCCGTACAAATACTGATAACACCTTAGACAAAGATACCGGAGCATCAGCCTGTAAGAGTATGGCAAATTCTTGCTCCAACCTTGGCATTAAAGTGACTAAATAACGTTGCAAAACAGCTTGAATAAGCTCTTTTTTAGAGCCAAAGTGATAATTAACCGCAGCCAAATTCACTTCAGCTAAGCTAGTAATTTGTCGTAAAGAGGTACCATTAAAGCCCGTTTCAGCAAACAAACTTTGCGCAGCATCAAGAATTTTTTGCTGAGTATTTTGTTTATTCGACATTAACCACACCAGATTTTAAACAGGTGTTTTAAATGTACGTTTGAACAAGCAAGCTGTCAAGAGCTTAGCTAGAGTTATTACTCTTATACCAAACACCTAGCTACAGCGTTAGTAACTTAGGTGCTTGGTATTTTTCTTAATTACTGCATAAAGTGTTTATTAAAAAACTCAGTAATCGTTTGATGTAAATGGGTTTGTACTGGTTGGCCAAACATAGAATGCTTGCTGCCTGGATAGTTCATCATTTCAAAGCTTAAGCCTTTATCTTGTAATTGCTTATATAACTTAGTGCTATGAGTAAATAACACATTGTCATCTGCCATGCCGTGATAAATGAGTAAGCCACCTTTTAAGCCATCGGCATAAGGAAACACTGCGCTTTGTTTATAGCCTTGTGCATTTTGCTCAGGATGACCTAAATAGCGCTCAGTGTAGTGAGTATCATATAAAGCCCAATCTGTTACCGGAGCGCCAGAAACACCAGCAGCAAAGTAATCACCGGCTTTAAACATTGCCATGATAGCCATATAGCCACCATAGCTATGACCATAGATGCCAATACGTTTAGTATCAACATAAGGTAAAGTACGCAGATACTCTACGCCACGAATTTGATCGGCAATTTCTACCGTCGCTAAGTTTTTATAAATAGGATCTTCAAAGGCTTTACCCCTATTATAAGAACCACGATTATCTAGCTGAAATACTAAATAGCCTTGCTGAACTAAATAATGTAAATAGAGATCTCGCGCACTCCAACTATTAGTTACCCGTTGGGCATGGGGTCCACCATAAACACTAACAATAACAGGGTACTGTTTACCCTTCTTAAATTGCTTAGGGGCAAATAACCGATAATGTAATATTTGACCATCTTCAGCCTTAAGCGTACCAAATTTAGGCGCCACTAAATCGCTATGGTAAGGTGTAAGTGGATGTTGCGCGTTAAGCTTGTTTTGCTCTAACCAAGTAAGAACTTTGCCATCTAAGGCTCTAAGCGCCACTTTGTTAGGTGTAGTGACATTAGAATAACTGTCAATAAAGCTGTTTGCTTGCTTTGGCATAACCACAGCATGATCATAATTAGCTTCAGTTAAGCGCTTAATATCCGCACTTTTTAAACTAACTTGATATAAATGGCGCTCTAATGGCGTGTCTTTGCGGCCGCTAAAATAAAGCAAGCCTTTAGCTTCATCAATTGCAGCGACTTCATCCACCACCCAGTCGCCTTGTGTTAACTGACGAATAAGCTTACCGCTAAAGTCGTAATGATATAAATGCTTAAAACCATCACGCTCTGAGGCCCAAATAAAGCCGCTGTTTTTGTTCAAAAAATACAAGTCATGATGTAAATTCAACCAAGTATCACTGTGCTCGGTTACTAAGGTTTGCTGTTGGTTATTGTTGGCTAAGTCAACTAAACGCAGCTCTAACTGTTGTTGCTGTCTATTTTGCCATTGATAGCTTAGATAACGGCTAGAGTCTGTCCACTTCACCCGTGGTAGATAAATATCGTCATTTTCACCATGCGAGATCCAAGTCGTTTTTGCCGTATTAAGATCAATCACGCCAAGTTTAATACTAACATTCGCCGTACCTGTATAAGGATAGCGCTGATTAAATAGCTTTATTTCATCGGCGTAAATTTCATTACGCACCACTTCGGCTACTGCACTTTCATCAATACGGGTAAAAGCAATTTTGCTATCATCAGGCGACCACCAATAGCCGGTCATCCGATCCATTTCTTCTTGGGCGACAAATTCGGCCATCCCATTTTTAATAACACCACCACCATCGTGGGTTAGCTGGGTTTCTTTACCTGTGGCAATATCTAAAATATACAGGTTTTGCTGGCGTATAAAGGCCACTTTTTTACCTGTAGGCGAAATGCTAGCATCAGTTTCAAATTCATCGGTGTCGGTAAGCTTTTTCGCCTTAGCCGTACTTAATTGGTAATAATAAAGATCACCATTTAATGGGAACAATAAGGCATCACTATTTTTGGACCAGCTATAACTAATAATGCCAGAGGCAAATAAACGCATTCTTTCCCGGCGCGCTTTTTCTTCATCCGATAATACTTCTGCCCCTGAGACTAAGCCATCAGCATCAACCAACAACCTATGCGCTGCATCTTTAATGTGATACTCCCATAGGTCTAACCTATCAGCGTCTTCAGCCTTCCCCTTTAAATAGGTCACACGGCTACCATCTGGTGCCATAGACAAAGAGCGAGGGGTCGTACCGCTTAAAGCAGGATCTGCAAATAATCGGGCTAATTCTAATTGTGTTGCTTGCGCCATTGTCCCTCCAATTAACAAAAATACTGCAAATAGATAGCCAGCTATATTAATTCGCATTTTTATATCCCATTTATGGTTATTATTAAGATGATCATTTAAATTTGTTTGCTTTTGTATAATGCATTAGCCTAAACGGCTTTACTGCTCAATAGTAGCGTTTCTTATCAATCTGACTAACATGACAGTAGCACGCTAAGTAATATAGCTCGAGGATAACAAAAACATGAAATTGGTAGAAGTAAATCACCCCCTAGTTAAACATAAAATTGGTCTATTACGTGCTGCCGATATTAGTACCCGGCAATTTAGGCAATTAGCCAGTGAACTAGGAAGCCTGCTTACTTATGAAGCGACTAAAGACTTTGATACTGAAACTGCGACCATTCAAAGCTGGAATGGTCCTATTGAAGTGCAGCGTATTCAAGGTAAAAAGGTCACTATAGTGCCAATACTACGGGCCGGATTAGGCATGTTAGACGGTGTATTAGAGCTATTACCTAGCGCCCGCATTAGTGTCGTCGGTATTTATCGAGATGAAGAAACCTTACAACCTGTTTCCTACTTTAATAAGCTGGCAGCAGATATTGATCAGCGGATCTCAATAGTCATAGATCCTATGTTAGCCACCGGTGGCTCACTAATAGCCACTATCGACCTATTAAAGCAACATGGTGCTAAACATATAAAAGCCTTGATATTAGTTGCTGCACCTGAGGGGATTGCCGCTTTAGAAAAAGCGCATCCTGACGTCGCTTTATACACTGCAGCTATAGATCAAGGACTAAATGAACAGGGTTATATTTTGCCAGGTTTAGGTGATGCCGGTGATAAGCTATTTGGTACTAAATAACCATTAGGCGCATTCAAGTTAGCCGTTAAAGCCAATATAATGGGCTTTATAACAATAAACTTATCTTGGTTTAAGGAATACAATTGATGCAATTAACGCCTTGGTCTTTTACAACGCGAATGGGCTTTACGCTAAGAGGCTATCGCAGCGAGCCAAGCGGTAAACCCGTTTTACATGTACTACATGGTAATGGTTTTTGCAGCGCTATGTATCAGCCTATGCTGCAACAGCTAGCCGCTGATTTTGATTTGTTTTTATCTGACGCCCAAGGCCATGGTGATAGCGATCACGGCGGCAGTTTTATTGGTTGGAACCTAAGCGCAGAGTTTGCTAAAGAAGCTTGGCTTGCTCATGCTAATTTATACCCTAATGTCGCAACTTATGGCCTTGGCCACAGCTTTGGTGGTGTATTAACGGCATTAATCCATAGCCAACAGCCAAGCCCTTTTAATGCCATTATTTTGCTTGATCCGGTACTCTTTACCCCCGCGATGATTACGGTAATGGCAACCCTAAGTGGGATTAAACTGTACCACAAAAACCCACTAGCTAAAGCCGCGTTACGGCGCAGACAACACTGGCCAGATAGAGACACCGCCCTTAGCTACTTTAAAAACAGAGGTTTATTTAAACATTGGCAGCCAGAGTCACTCGCAGCCTATATTGACCACGCACTTAAACCCTCTGCTGAAGGCTTAAGTTTAAAGTGTTTACCTGAACGTGAAGCCGATATTTTTTCATCCTATCCCAAACAGTTATGGCAACAACTTGCGCAGCCTTGCCCGCCGGTATTTGTGCTCTATGCTAAGCAAAGTTATAGTTTTATTACCAGCGCAGTAACTAAATGGCAAAAACGTAATTCAGCAGTAAGCATACAACAAGTCGATGGTGATCATTGTTTTATGCAGCAACACCCTAAAGCAAGTGCAGACAAGATACGATTAATTATCAATTCTATCTCTAAATAGGTAATTAACAGTTAATACCTCTGTTTATTTCCGATATAATTAGCAAAATTTTAATTCAGGAACTTCAGATGAAAAAGCGTTTATTATTCAGTGCGCTATTATTATCCGCTTGTACACCACTACCTCCAGTAGACAACGCTTCTCCTGCTCAGGTAAATAAATCTGAACCCGAACAGGCAACGTCTAGCGGCCAACCAATGCCTGATACTGCACAGACAGCAGATGCAAGCCTTGAAACATCAGAAGCTGCAGTTGAGCCCATCCTTATAACTATTGATAGCGATATGTCTTTTATTGGCACCTTACCATGTGCTGATTGCCCAGGTATTAGTTATCATATCAATTTATTTCGTGATGGCCGTTTTGAAGTACGTCAAGAGTATTTAGAGCGCGACTTTGTCAACATAGTTAAAGGGATCTGGCTATTAGACAATCAAAATCTACACTTAGTGAACCAACAAGAAAACTTACCCGGCTTTCACTTTGCATCGCCAACAACAATAACCATGTTAGGCTTAAATGGTAAGCCTATTACTAACAATTTATACCAACTTCAGCGCGAAACTGAATTTAAAAAGTTAGATACCCGCCAAACCATGTTAGGCCGTTATCAGCTTACTAACAACGTAGCTACCTTTACAAGTTGTGCAACGGGTGACGCTTATACGTTAGCCAATACCCAGCATCACCTACCGGTAATGCGTCAATACCAGCAAAATCATAAGTTTAAAAATCAAGCCGTCATAGCCACACTGACCGGCCGTAAAGGACAAGACGATCATTCAAACCAGTTATTTATTGACTCCTTTGATCAGTTCTGGCCAGGTGCCCACTGTGCTAAAGATGTCACTCCTGATAATTTTAAAGGGATCGTTTGGCGCGCTAACCAATTTTCCAATACTAAAATTCCTAGCCAATTAAATATTAAAGTCGTATTTACAGCAGATGACACTGTGTACGGCTTCTCAGGCTGTAATAATTTTAGCGGTAAATATCAGCAACAAGCTAACCAGTTAAGCATTCAGCCACTTGCTAGCACCCGTAAAATGTGTGCCACAGGCAATAAAGAAGAGCAGCGCTTTTTAGAAAACCTGCAAAATGCAGAACGAGCTGAAGTTAATGGCAACAAATTGCAGTTATTTAGAAATAACCGCGTGGTTCTTCAGTTTTCGGTAGCTAAAAACTAATAGCTTACCTAAAAGCAGGCATTAAAAAAGGCACCCTAGGGTGCCTTTTTAATAGCTTAAATAACTTAAGCTAATGCTTCTTTCGCTTTACCAACAAGTGCAGTAAATGCCACTTTATCGTATACAGCGATATCAGCTAAAATCTTACGATCGATTTCAATCGAAGCTTTTTTCAAGCCAGCAATGAAGCGACTATATGTCAAACCGTTCATGCGAGATGCTGCGTTGATACGCGCAATCCACAATTGACGGAATTGACGCTTACGTTGACGACGGTCACGGTAAGCATATTGGCCGGCTTTAATTACAGCCTGGAAAGCAACACGATAAACACGACTGCGGGCACCGTAGTAACCTTTAGCCTGGTTTAACACCTTCTTATGGCGCGCGCGCGCCGTTACACCACGTTTTACTCTTGGCATGTCAGACTCCTAATTATTATGCGTATGGCATGCAACGGGCGATACCCGCTACGTCAACTTTAGCGACTAAGGTTTTTGGACCTAACTGACGCTTACGCTTAGAAGACTTCTTCGTCAAAATGTGGCGAAGGTGAGATTGCTTACGTTTAAAGCCACCAGAACCCGTTTTTTTGAAACGTTTCGCGGCGCCTTTATTGGTTTTCATCTTTGGCATAGTTTAAAAACTCGCATTGTTAAATTAAAACGAATAATAAGGCGATAAATAAACACTAAGACATCAGTATAAACTGATGTCAAAGCTTTTATTTATTCTTGAATGCCCTATTACTTCTTGTTTGGGGCCAGCATCATGATCATTTGACGACCTTCCACCCGTGAAGGGAAAGATTCGCACACGGCAATGTCTGATAAATCTTCTTTAATACGATTTAACATCTCAATGCCTATCTCAGTATGCGCCATTTCACGACCACGATAGCGTAGCGTTACTTTAGCTTTGTCACCCTCTTCTATGAAGCGACGCAGGTTGCGTAGTTTTACCTGGTAATCGCCTTCATCAGTTCCAGGTCGGAATTTAATTTCCTTAATCTGGATCTGTTTTTGCTTCTTCTTTTGTTCTTTAAGAGCTTTACTCTTTTCGAACAGGAACTTACCGTAGTCCATCAACTTACAAACTGGCGGCTCAGCTGTCGGGCTAATTTCTACTAAATCAGCAGCAGCTTCACCAGCTAACCGAATCGCTTCAGCCGTCGTTACGATACCCAGCTGCTCACCTTCCATACCAATTAACCGCACTTCAGGCAGGTTAATTTCATCGTTTATCCTATTAGGACGGTTGGCCGGTAATGTTTTCTTTCCTACTTTAATAGTATGTTCCTCCAGAAATTATTCTTATACGACACTATTGTGTCAGACTCGGTCTGCTATTTCAGCTGTGATTTTATCAACAAAAGCTTGAATAGTCATTTTACCTAAGTCTTCGCCTTTTCGCGTTCTCAGAGCTATTTCACCTGATTCCATTTCTTTATCACCAACAACGGCAAGATAAGGAATACGCTTCAGCGTGTGTTCGCGGATTTTAAAGCCTATTTTCTCATTTCTCAAGTCACTTATGACTCTAATTCCATGAGATTTGAATTTTTTCACTAATTCTTGCACATATTCGGCTTGATTATCAGTAATATTCATCACCACAACTTGATTTGGTGCTAACCAAGTTGGGAATTGTCCCGCGTATTCTTCAATCAGTATACCAATAAAACGCTCTAATGATCCTAAAATTGCACGGTGAATCATTACAGGCGTTTGTCTTTCACCACTTTCGGCGATATAAGTTGCGCCTAAACGAGTTGGCATTGAGAAATCTAACTGCACTGTACCACATTGCCACGCTCTGCCTAAGCAATCATGCAATGTAAATTCAATTTTCGGGCCGTAAAAAGCACCTTCACCATGTAAGTAAGCAAATTCAATATTTTTAGCATTTAATACTTCAGCTAAGGCTTTTTCAGACTTATCCCAAATTTCATCTGAGCCAACACGCTTTTCAGGGCGCGTTGATAGTTTTACTTCAATGTTTTCAAAACCAAAAGTTCTGTAGGTTTCGTATACCATATCAATGCAGCCGCCCACTTCAGCAACAATTTGTTCTTCAGTACAGAAAATATGGGCATCATCTTGCGTAAAGCCTCGCACGCGCATTAAACCATGCAGCGAACCTGATGGTTCATTACGATGACAACAACCAAACTCAGCCATACGCAAGGGTAAGTCGCGGTACGATTTTAGACCTTGATTAAAAATTTGTACGTGACCTGGGCAGTTCATCGGTTTAATAGCATATTCACGCTTTTCCGACTCGGTAGTAAACATGCTGTCGGCAAATTTATCCCAGTGACCTGACTTTTCCCATAAGGTGCGATCCATCATTAACGGACCTTTCACTTCGTCATAATCGTAAGAGCGAAGCTTTTCACGTACAAAACGTTCTAACTCAGTATAGATAGTCCAACCATCGTTATGCCAGAACACCATACCTGGCGCTTCTTCTTGCCAGTGGAATAAGTTTAAGGCTTTGCCTATTTTACGGTGATCACGTTTTTCAGCTTCTTCTAACTGTAATAAATACGCGGCTAACTGTTTTTTGTCTGCCCAAGCGGTACCATAGATACGCTGAAGCATTTTATTGTTAGAGTCGCCACGCCAGTAGGCGCCGGCAAACTTCATTAATTTAAAGTGTTGGCAAAAACGCATATTCGGCACGTGAGGGCCACGGCACATATCAATATATTCTTCATGATGATACAAGCCTGGTTTGTCATCACGGCTAACGTTTTGCTCTAAAATTTCTAACTTATAGGTTTCACCACGGGCTTTAAAGGTGTCGTAGGCTTCTTGCCAGCTCACTTTATGCTTAACAACATCATACTCTGTTTTCGCAAGTTCTTTCATTCGCGTCTCAAGCGTCGCTAAGTCTTCCGTTGTTAAAGGGCGGTCTAAGTCGATATCGTAATAAAAACCGTTGTCTATTACAGGACCAATAGCCATTTTTACATTTGGCCAAAGTTGCTTAATAGCATGGCCTAATAAATGCGCACAAGAGTGGCGTATAATCTCAATACCCGCTTCATCTTTAGCTGTAATAATGCTTAAGCTGGCATCCGATTCTATGCTTTCACAAGCATCAACTAGTTGGCCATTTACCTTACCGGCAATAGTCGCTTTGGCTAAACCTGGACCAATATCTTTGGCAACATCTAAAACTGAAACGGCGTGATCAAACGAGCGCTGGCTGCCATCAGGCAGTGTAATAACTGGCATGCTACTTCCTTAATACAGTGGTGGCCCACACCAAGGGACACTTGTTAAACAATAGAACAGTTACTATGCAGTAAATCAATTGATGGCTTATACAAGAAGCCATTTGATAAACCGGGCATACTAACTGAAATAATTTTATGGTGAAGCGCCACCATAGCATATTATGCTTATATCTACCAGCTAAGCTGGTGCTAACTAAAGCTGTTTCTAGCAAATATCCCGTCATTCTCTAGCCTGGGCTAGGCTTTATGCATAAGCCGCCTTATGCTGTTATATAATGGCATTATTATTTTCACTCAGGATATCCCTTTATGCATACAAATCAGCATGCTGTCGCTTTAATTACTGGCAGCGCCAAACGACTTGGTCGGCAAATGATCCTAACCCTTCATCAAGCGGGCTATAACGTTATTATTCACTGTCATCAGTCGGTTGATGCTGCTAATGCCTTAGCCGAGCAATTAAACCAACAACGCCGCAACAGCGCTAAAGTAGTAACCGCTAACTTACTCGTAAAAGAACAAATTCATGGGTTAGCACAAAAGGCCCTTGCCTGCTTTAATCGAATAGATGTTTTGGTAAACAATGCATCTAGCTTTTACCCTACCCCTTTAAACCAAGCAACCGATGAGCATTGGTTGGATTTATTTGGCAGTAATGTAAAAGCGCCTTACTTTTTAAGTCAGGCCCTAGTGCCAGAGCTAACTAAGCGTAATGGCGTAATTATTAATATGGTAGATATCCATGCCGACAAGCCGCTGCAAGAGCACAGTATTTATTGTATGGCTAAGGCAGCCTTAAAAATGATGACAAAGTCGCTTGCTCGTGAATTAGCCCCAACCATTCGCGTTAATGGCATAGCGCCTGGGGCTATTTTGTGGCCAAGCGATAACGCACCAGCATTAGCAGAGAACGATAAAACGGCAATTTTGCAGCAGGTACCGCTAAATCGCTTAGGCGAACCATTGGATATTGCCAAAACTCTGCTATTTTTAATTCAGGCTCCCTATATTACAGGCCAAATTATTGCTGTTGATGGCGGTCGTAGTTTAGGTGGGGCCAATAAAGCTTAACTAAGCTTAGGAGAGCACTATGTTAAATCGCAACATCGATTGCCCCTTTTGCGGCTACCATATGCAGTTAACAATTGAAGTGACCGACGACGACCAAGATTATGTAGAGGATTGCAGTAATTGCTGCAATCCAATTCATATTAAGGTGCATAAAGATGATCAGCACCGCAGTATTCAAGTTTTTATAGACGCTGATGACGAACAGTATTACTAATATTAAACTTGTTTAAAGCGCTGAGCCATGACCCGCTCAACGGTTTTTATTATGGTTTGAGTTTGCTGATCTAGCTCAATATTAAGCTTATCATTCAATTGCTTTTGCCCCAGCGTTGTTATTGCTAGCGTTTCGGGTATTAAATGCAAATTAAAGCCATCAGCATGCACCTCGCCTACAGTTAAGCTGCAACCTTCGACCGCAATAAAGCCTTTACTTAAAATATACGGCATAAATTCAGCCGCTACGGCTAAGCGCATAAAACAGTTGTTATTATCTTTAACTAACTCTACAAGCGTTGCGGTGGTTTGAATATGGCCCGACACAATATGGCCACCTATTTCACTACCAAAGGTGAGCGAGCGCTCAAAGTTCACTTGCTGTTGTGGCGTAATTAAGCCTAAGTTAGTTTTAGCTAATGTTTCGGCTATAACATCAAAGCAAACCCAACCTGCGGCGGGATCAAAGTCGGTTACAGTTAAGCAAACACCATTAATAGCAATACTCGCGCCTCGGCTTAATTTTTCTAAAAACGCTACAGCAACACTCAAGGTTAGTCGGCGAAATTGCCCTTGGTCGTGAATTTCTGTTACCAAAGCTTTGGTTTGTACTATTCCAGTAAACATGTTCTCTCTCTTGTGCTACATTGCGCGCTATTATAGGTATTAAGCAAAAATGACTATGTTACCCTTTTCTCGGTTTGAAGCCAGAACCATATTAAAACTCTCCGGCCCTATTGTGTTAGCCCAGCTAACCCAAACGTTAATGTATTTTGTTGATACGGTTATGGCGGGTCGTTACAGCGCCGTCGATATGGCAGCCATCGCTGTTGCCTCAGGCTTATGGCTACCCGTAATTTTAACCATGCAAGGCTTAATATTGGCATTAACACCTATAGTCGCGCAATATTACGGCAGTAAACAGCATAAGCCAGTAACCCACTTCACCCTACAAGCTTTATATTTAGCTATGGCCTTAGCCATAGCGTTATTTCTGGTTATGCTGTTTGTTCATGTGCCTATCGACTTACTGCAAATGGAACCCGAGCTTAGGCAAAAATCATTAGATTACTTATATTATGTTAGCTTTGGCTTATTCCCTGCTGCCGGTTATATGGTTATGCGCAGCTTTTTTGAAGGCATAGGTAATACTACAGCCAGCATGTGGATCAGCTTTGTTGGTATCCTAGTTAACATTCCGGCTAACTACATCTTTATTTATGGCAAGCTAGGCATGCCCGCTTTAGGTGGTGCTGGCTGTGGTATCGCAACCGCTTTAGTTTTTGTCGCTATGTTTATCGCTATTATGATTTACGCTTGGTTTAATAAAAGTTCACGGCAATATCGGCAACGCCCTGAAAGCTATAAAGTGAACTTCAAAGACTGCTGGCAAATTATCACTATTGGTACTCCTATAGCCTTTTCATTATTTTTTGAAGTTACCCTCTTTGCCTGCATTCCATTAGCCATAGTCCATTTAGGCCCTATTATGGTTGCAGGCCATCAAATTGCTCAAAATTATAGCGGCATCGTATTTATGTTACCGTTGAGTTTAGGCTTAGCGACGACCATAAGAGTGGGCCATTTGGTTGGCCAAGCAAACCTAAAAGAGTTAAAAAAATCTATTTCTACCGCTGTTGTGTTAGCCGTAACCATGTCATTTGTAATTGCCAGCTTAACCTTTTTACTTCGCCATCATATTGCTAAGCTATACTCCCCCGATCCAGCAGTGATCGCATTAGCTAGCAGCCTACTTATTTTAGCCTGTTTTTATCAGTTGTCTGATGCCATACAAGTTGTATCAGCCTGTGCCCTACGCGGTTTAAAACATACTAAAGCCGTATTTTATATCACCTTAGTATCCTACTGGCCTATTGGCTTTGGCTTGGGTGCTATACTGGGGCTAACCGATTGGATAGTGCCCGCGATGGGCGCTCGCGGCTTCTGGATTGGCATTATCGCAGGCTTATCTGTTGCGGCAATGCTAATGGCCTATACTTTAATTAAAACATTAAAAAGGTTAGAAAATGAAGGCATTGCTATTGCCACTTCTGCTCATTAGCTTAGTAGCTTGTAGTGATAATAGCGGTGAAGCCGCGTTAAAAGACTATCAACAACGGCTTAATAGAGTACTAAAGCAACAGCATAAACCAATAAGCTTAGCGCCTGTTGAGCCTTTAGTTGCCGTGCGTGATTTAAAGCGTAGCCCTAGCGATATTCGTATTAATTTATCTGACGCCTACGCAACGAGGCAATGCGGTTTAGATCAGCTAATAGGCGAGCGCAATAGCAGCTTAGGCCGACTATATAGCCCGAGTAAGTTATTAAATTACGAACTGCGCTTATTAACCGCATTAGAAAACTGCTTACAACATACTTGGCAAGACAGCCAACTAGAGTCCAGCTTGCAGCAGGCTTATAATGAAAAACAAGCCGATATCCACAATGCATGGCAAAACATGCTGCAAACCGACAGCACGATTAGAAAAGAGCTATTAGGCTCATCAAAAACCTTAGCCTTACAAGCTGCTGGCTTTACCGAAACATGGCAAGCCCTAAGCCAACTACAACAACTGAAAACCCATATTGACAACAAAAACTGGTCACAAGCCAGTGCCATTAATATTGAACAGCAACTACAGTTACTCTATCAATATAACTTTATTGGCCGCTTGCAATACAGCCTAAGAGTCAGCAGCCAACAATTAGCGCAGCTCAATAGTCTAGTGCAAGCGAATACTGCACCATCGCTCTGCCCCAACCAACGCGAAACCGAGCAGCTAACTATATTAGCGAATGTGTTTCAAAAATATTATCTCGCTAAAGTGCAGGTTTACCTAGGCCAGCTTGACCAATTTCAACAACAGCTAGCACCGCTATTAACCTCACTTTATAAACAAAGCCAGCTCTACCCCATGATTGAACAACGCTTTATAACAAGCCACACCACTATGCGGCAACAACTTAAAGACCACGTTACTTGGTGGCAACACCTTAGTCGCACTTGTCCCATCCAGCTACAAGGCGCTGCTAATTAACGCTTTAGTGTTTAAAAATACACCAAACAAGCTTAAATTATATAAAAACACTTGCCATTAACTCAGCAGCAACCTAACATAGCCGCGGTTGTTCGCCGACAGGCAACAAGCAATATCAAAAATGTGCGTCCTTAGCTCAGCTGGTTAGAGCACCACCTTGACATGGTGGGGGTCGGTGGTTCGAGTCCACTAGGACGCACCAATTTTATTTCTCTTCTTTCTAATTCTAGTCAATCTCAGTCACCTACTGAAAACAAGCACAAAAGTAACAAGAGTTATTTAGCATATTTAATCTTTCTCACGCCTTTCTCGCGTTAAATTTTCTTAAACAAACCGAAATTTCAGCTCATTTTTTCTCCAGTTGTGCCCGAATCTGTGCCCAAGTGCCCAAAGCCGTTTTTGACTAATTATAAAAAATTAAATTTTGACCACCACCCTAGCAATTTTTTTGTGACCACCACCTCAAAATCCATAACAATTTTCGGTGCCTAAAATAAGAAATCTCTGAAAACTTTTTCTTGACCACCACCATAAATAAACAGTCTGTTGTGCCTTAATTTAGCCACAATAAAATGCAAAAATTGGTCATATCTGCAATGGTTTTATACTTGATGGTTAATTGCATGGATGAAGATATTCAGAAATTTATAGATCAGGGAATCAAAGAGCCGCCCATTTATTTAAACTTAGACTTGTATTGTCACAACGAACAAGTTAACTCTATACATAGGGATAACGATGAAGAAAAGTTAAAGAGGTTAGTGAAAATTGGTCGGCTTAGAAAATTTTTTTAAAATTACATCCGAACTATTTAAAAAGCAGTTGTAAGCCCCGTTAGTTAGGGGCTTTTCATATTGATCTTCCCAAGCTTTAACATTAATCTGAATCACTAATTAAAAGGAGGTTTATATGAGTTCTGATATAATTGGCATGCTTTTTTGGGGGTGTAACTACCCCATAAAATAATATGAAT
>NZ_JBOTRC010000013.1:0-56246 GCF_050936095.1 Rheinheimera sp. WS51 | reverse complement strand
TATGCCTAAAATAGTCATTAGTATAATATCTAACATGGTGCACCTTTTGCATTAATATCAAATATCTATTAATACATGAGGAATTAATATGAATATTTTAAATGTAGGGCAAAACTATTCCATTACGACAGCAGCTAGCGGCAATAAAATGCCGACTGAATCTATTGCTGTAGAAAAAAACATAAACCAAAATAATTCACAACCTACAAAGATTGATATGAGAAACATATCAATTGATGAAATTAATACATTAATTAAATCAGGGGAAAGTGCTTTACTTGATGTAGTGCCATTTATACCATTAAATGTACTTGAACAATATAATAATGATCCCGAAAAAATAGGTAAAATCAAAGTAGACTTAATTGGGCAAGTTGAAAAATCTATAGATTTTAAAAAAAGCATTGGTGAGAATACTGACTTTTTATCAGGTGTTTTAAGTAAATTTAAAGATCTTGACGGTAAACAGTTAAATGGGAAGGTTGATATCTTAGCATAATACGGCATATAACAAGACCTTCAAACGGACAAAAAACAGTTTGCTGTTTTCACTTCGTTCAACATTTTAGCAAACAATTTTTTGCCGCTTAAGGTGGCGTTATAACTCAAAATCAAAGCCTTGTGCTACTCGCAAGTTTTAACTATACTTTGTACCATATAGAGTACAACTAAAGGTGTCGTTATGAGCAGACTTCATTTTGATCAGGATATACAACCACTTTCAGATTTTAGGGCTAGTGCAGCTTCTTTTATTCGTCAAGTTAACGAAACAAGAAGACCTATTGTTATAACACAAAGAGGGAAAGGGGTTGCAGTCGTTGTTGATGTTGCTGAGTATGAAGCCATGCAAGAAAAGATAGAGTTACTTGAAGAAGTACAAAAAGCAGAATCTCAACTTTCTGCGGGTCTAGGTGTATCTAGCTCAGATGCTAGAAAACGGATTTTACAGAGCATTCAACCTTGAAAGTAATTTGGTCTCCTTTAGCAATAGAAAAGTTAGAAGTAATCGCTAAGTATATTGCTCTTGATAAACCGTCTGCCGCAGACAAATGGGTAAATGACGTTTTTGACCGTACAGACTTGCTTTCTTATCAACCAGAACTAGGTCGCGAAGTACCAGAGTTATTAGATTCAAACTACCGTGAAGTCGTTTTTGGTAATTATCGTATTATTTATAAAGTTGGAAATGAGGTAAATATATTAACTGTACGTAATAGTCGTCAGCTTCTAAGTTCGGATAATATTGAGTTATAACAAGCGCTTCAAACGGAAAAAATACAGTTAGCTGTTTTCACTCCGTTCAACATTATAGCCAACAATATTTTTCCGCTTAAGCGGGCGTTAGAGCGTAAGCGTCTAGCAAAGTGCACCTACCAGTAACTCATCAAATCTCTTAGTCTATTTCCTCGTTTCAATGAGGAGATAACCATGAGGAAATCACGTAGCCTTGAGCAGTGGCGCAACATTATCGAAGAGCAACAAGCTAGCGATTTAACGATTGCTGAGTATTGCCAACAACATGCTTTATCAAAAACCACGTTTTATGCCACAAAAAACAAACTGAGTGCGTCATCGGGTCATTTTATTCGTGCCAAAATCACCAAACAAATCGACGTTATCGAGCAGCAAAAGCCGTTCACTCTTGCGATTGGCAATGTAACGCTCAGCTTGCCGACAACAACCTCCGCCACCTTCCTAAGTCAATTATTACACGACCTTGCTGGATGAAAATGTTCGTTAAACCCGACAGTATTTACTTGCACCGCGATGTCGTGGACTTTCGAAAGTCTATTGATGGCCTTGTTGCTATCGTTGAAAGCGAGTTAAAGCGCGATGCCTATACTGGCGCATTATTTTTATTTTGCAATAAAGCCAAAGACAAGCTCAAGTTAGTGTACTGGGATAAAACGGGTTTTGCTTTGTGGTACAAACGATTAGAAAAGGATAAGTTCAAATGGCCCAGCCAATTAGATAAGCTGGAATGTGAACTCACCGAGCAACAACTTGTTTGGTTATTATCGGGGTATAATGTGCTTGGTCATCAAGCATTGCGCTATCAGTCTGATCTAGAAGAGATCGAATGACGAGTCAACGATCATTGCCACCACGCCAATCATTATCTGCTCTGCCAGCAAGAAAATACGAGTAAACTCTGCTAGATTGTGGCCATGAAAATTGATGCCCACTCATTACCAGACGACCCAGAGCAACTCAAGCGTATGCTGCTTGAGTTGCGCCTTGTTGTGGCAAAAAAAGACGAAGAATTGGCTAAGAAAGACGCACATATTCATGAATTACTTGCAGCCTACAACGCCAAGCTTGCCAAAGAATACGCCAAGAAATCAGAAAAAATGCCAGGCGCGGGTGAAGTGTTCAATGAAGCGGAAGAAACGCTAGATGAACATGATAAAGCGCTATTAGCGGCGTCTCCCGCCGTAAAGAAAGACAAAGCCAAGCCTAAACGCACCCCACTGCCAAAGCAGTTGCCCAGAGTTAACGTGGTTGTTGACCTAGATGATGAGGACAAAATCTGTGATTGCTGTCAAAGCCCCTTGCACAAAATGGGTGAAAGCAGCAGTGAGGCCTTAGAGCTTGTGCCGGCGCATATCAAAGTGATTAAAACCATTCGCCCTAAATATACCTGCCGCCACTGTGAGCGTGAAGGTGTTGAAAGTGCGATAAAAACCGCCCCGATGCCCGCAACGGCCATAGCAAAAAGTATCGCGACCCCCAGTTTGCTGAGTCAAATAATCACCTGTAAATACCAGTTTGGCTTACCACTTTATCGCCAAGAAACACTGTTTGCTAACATCGAAATTGAATTGAGTAGACAAACCATGTCGAGCTGGATGTTACGTTGTGCACAACTGTTGTCCCCCCTGTATCAACGCTTAAAAGAGGTGTTGTTATCTCAAGCGGTTATTCATGGTGATGAAACCCCGTTACAGGTGATTAACGCAGATAAAGCAACAAGCTATATGTGGGTGTATTGTTGTGGTGATGATAGGGCAGTTAAAGGCCGTAATAGGTCGAAAAAACTGGCTGTTCTCAAACACCAGCAAGGGCGCACATGCCAGTGCCATACTGTATAGTCTTGTTGAAACCGCAAAGGCCAATGATATTATGGTGCATGACTATATCTCAATGTGCTTGCAATACCTTGCTAAGAAGCCTGACAATATTGACAGGCTTCTA
This sequence comes from Rheinheimera sp. WS51, assembly GCF_050936095.1. Classification (NCBI taxonomy): domain Bacteria; kingdom Pseudomonadati; phylum Pseudomonadota; class Gammaproteobacteria; order Chromatiales; family Chromatiaceae; genus Rheinheimera; species Rheinheimera sp. WS51. The sequence continues at coordinate 53,051 of NZ_JBOTRC010000013.1, read as the reverse complement.
CCATGGAATATTAAACACAGCTAGGTGCCGTTAGCTAGACGCTTACCTTCAATATAAGCAACTTCAAAGAACTCTTTGTGAGTATCTAAGCCAATAAAACTTATGTTATTGTTAAGCATGTTGACCTCCAGTATTGTATGACTTAACAAATACAGTATGGCTCTGGTTGTAAAACTAACCTAGGTTCTAGAAGGTCAGCACCTAGTGGGGGAGTCATTATTTCTGTGTACGATTATCGATAAAGTCTATCAAGGATATATTATGAAAAACGTTGTTGTGGTCTATTTACTCGCTGAACTTACTCCAGGCTCTCCAGATGCCGAGAGCCTAGTTTTTTCCTATGAAGATGGTGCTTATTTACCAAAGTTGGGAGAGTTTGTTTATTTTGGTGATTCTAGAATTAAATTTCAAATAAAAGCCAGGGAGCACTTTTATATAAATGATGACACATTAAGAATTGTTTTTCGATTGGATTCTCCTAAGCAAGTAGATGACGCTACCAGAAAAGCTTTGCATGCACCCTTAACTCAAATGAAAAATTTATAATACTAACACATATGAACCTTCTGGGAGTTAATAGGTAAAGCGAGTAAGTCCACACTGAATTAATTTAGTAATTTATGAGAGACTAATTATGGCTCCAAAAAAATGGACCTATTACTTATCGAAACTTACATTACTCGATGAGATTCTAGGTTTTATTTACTGGGCGCTTGCTAGTTACGGTATATTTCTTATTGCAGGCTATATTGAAAGCCAAATTGCTATGATCTGCGCTTTTTTAATTTATATCATTACAGTAGCTTTTTTTTACATTTTCATTTCAAAAAAAGTTAAAAAATATATTAACGAAGATTCAAATTAAATGTATAACAAAACGCTGGATCTGGAAATATTACGCGCTGGGAGGCATTTGTGAGCAATAAAATTAATTATTTTGCTTTGGTATTATTTGTTTTATCTGTTTTATTTCAAACCACAGTACACGGCAAGGAGAAGCATATGTCAGGGCCAGCGCAAAACGGTGTTCTTATTTATTCTAGTGATTTGAGCAACCTATCAGAATTTTATGAGAAGCTTTTTGGCATGCGAGTTGTTCGCACGACCAATGATTTTATTAACTTGGAAACGAATGGTTTCAACTTAATCATTCATGTACCACCATTTGATATGCCGACTAAAGTGTTCAGCCCAATTAAGCTTTTCCTTACGGTAGATGATATCACTATTTCTAGAGAAGAAGCTGTGAAATTAGGTGGCCAAGCATTCGAAGGCGAGTGGAGCAATCCAATATTTAAAGTGTCAAACATCGCAGATCGTGATGGTAACCATATTCAAATTCGTCAATTTAATAAATGATAAAAAGTATGTTATCCATCAGCAAGATACTTTGCTTAATCTGTCATCATGGTTGCCAGGCGATAGCCTGCAACAAACACAGGGCTCTCTTATCTTACTCTCAGTGAGTGCCTGCTTATTTCAGCATCCTTGCTGATAGCAGGGGCACCAGACATTCATCGGTTAACCTATTGCTGGCACTATTCAAGGCGACGTGTTTAAAGCCAGTTAGTGGGTGTCCACACATCTAGCCAAAATAAGCTCTGTTAAACCATAAATAGCGCTTCGTCACATCACTGAAAATCAAAATTCACAAAGTTAATGTATTAATTAATAAATGTTGCAAAAAAATGTCGCTAGGGGCAAAGTTATAAGCATTACTAAATTGATAAAGCAATGAGTAAATGGCTATAAGTAAGTTCTTCTAAAACTTGTTCGCTTTTGATGAAAATCTTAATTTTTAATAGGAGTTAAATCATGAGATTAAATAAATATGCAATATTGATTGCAGTTTTCTGGGTTAGTTTTACTTATGCGAACCCTTTGCAACAAGTAAGGGATTTTACTAGTGAGCAGTTATCCGATAATTTATTTGTCTTAAAATCAACAGGTTCAAATACTAATGTAGGGATTTTTATGGGTGAGACATTTATCTTACTAATTGATCCTTTTGTTGGTAATGCAAATAATACCAAGCTGGTGAGTGCAATTAGAAAACTATCAGATAAACCTATTAAATATATCATTAATACACATAGTCATAGTGATCATATTGGTGCTAATTCGTTTTATATCGAACTTGGCGCTGATGTAATTTCGAATAGAAACGGGCAATTCTATTTTAATAATGAGCTAATTTCCTCCGAAGATAAGTACACAATAGATGTAGGGAATGAAAAGCTAGATCTTTTGCATTTTATATCTCATACCACTGATGATGTGATAGTTCACTTTCGCAAAAACAACATTATTTTTATGGGCGATACATATATGCATGATACATATCCCCATGCCTATGCAGGCGGAAGTAAAGGCCAATTTGAAGTCATAAATAAAACATTATCACTTTCTAATGATTCAACAAAGTTAATAACAGCGCATGGACGTTTTCTGACAAAAAAAGCTGAGTTTTTATCTTTTAAAGAGAAATCTGAATTATGGTATGAAAAAATCAATGCGTTAAATGAGCAGGGAGAATCTATGGAGGTTATCGTGAGAAATGAAGAGTTAATCAACATTAGCAAAATGTTTAGACCTTTTTCTCTTGGCTACTTTGAACAACAGGTAAGAAAAACAGTGGTGGCAGAGCGTTTAATCTCGAAATAAATAAGCAAATTATAGGCTTTTTTGTCAATAGTTAAAACAGTTATTCTGGTTAAGGTTGGGACGAATGTATTCGCCCCGATCAGATTAATTACAGAATTTCAGCTGTTAATATAACGCGACTAATTCACCGCTTTTATTGAAGGTTAAAAACTCTGCAATCATGCCGTTTTGAATTTTTTCCATCATCATTTTTAACGGTTGTGCGGCTTCGTCGCTGTTGGGAGCAAAACCACCGCGGCCACCTAAGGCAGCTACAAAAGCGATATCCCAATCTATGCCGGTATGGGTAGATTCTTCAACCAGCACTGAAAAGTCTGCAATTTCTTCCGGTAATTTATCAACACAAAGCACAGGCGCTAAAGTGCCACCTTGTTGCTGGGCAAACCTTTGCTGTTGCTCTTCAGTGTAGCCTTTAGGTAATTCGGCTTTGGCAAACACAAACATTAAGCGTTGTGGTTCAGTTTGAGCGTTTGCTTCGCGGATTAAGTCGGCATAAGATTCAATGTTCATATTTAACAAGCTCTATAACTATTTTGTTTAGTTTATCAAACCTATTTGTGGTTTACATTGACCATCTTGGGGGGGAGCAATCTAACTATTAATAGGTAGATTGTTTGTTAAGCGCTAACGGGCTGACTATTAACAACTTGATGACTAAATAATGCCGCAATAATATCAGATTGGGTAATAATACCCACTAGCTTTTGCTGGGCATCTAACACTGGAATATGGTGTAAACCTTGATCTGATAATATAGGCACTAGTGCTGCTATATGGTCATCCTCATTTACCACTGTAAGCTTAGTAACCATAATTTCTTCTACTCTGCGTTTATATTGTTTGTTGTGTCTGCTTTTAAGTAGCAAATTATTAAGGTGGCGTAATAAGCCCCAATAATGTGGCACTTTTAAATTCTTTAAAAAATCTACGGTTGCTACTACGCCTAGTAACTGGTTATTACTATCTGTTACGGGCAGCATGCTAATTTTATGTTTACGCAGTAATTGCCAAGCGTTAGCTATGGCGGTGTATGGGGTTACCGTAATTAGATCGCGAGACATGATGTGGTGGCAACGAATTTCACCACTTTTACGCTGATAGGCATTAAGTTGTGCCTGATGATATAAGCGTTCTAAATCTTGTTCGCTAATGTCGATAACAGTATCAAAACTATTAAGGGCACTTAATAGGTCTTCAGTTTGTAAGCCTAACCGTTTTAGTGGTGACTTATCATGGTGTAAATGCACGGGATCAAATTTTTGGGTTGGCTTTTGTAAACCACGCCTTAATAGCACTTTATTTAGTAAAATTGACACCGCCAACATGACAAATACACTTAAAGCGACTGGATAAAGCAAAAAGTCATAGCCTAAAGCGGTATCGCTGGCGGCAATAACAGGTACTAAAGCGGTTGCGCCACCCGGCGGATGCATGCACTCAAAAATATACATCACAAAAAGTACTAAGCTTATGGTCACCGCAGCCATTAAGGCTAAATCAGTAAACAGATGCGAACACATTAAGCCAATGCTAGCAGATATTAAATGACCGCCAACAAAAGACCATGGCTTTGCCAGAGGGCTATTAGGTAAGCCAAACAATAACACAGACGATGCGCCCATAGAGGCAAGTAATACTACCGTGCTAGCAGCATCAGCCAATTGCATACAAGTAAAAGTGACCACAAATAAAGCGATAAAAGCCGCTAAAGCCACTTTTAAACGTTCTATTAATGGGATAGCAGATAAGCGTTGGCTATCTTGCTTTATTAGCCCTAACTGTGCAGCCAGCGTAATAAAAATATTTTTAGCTTTAGTTTGCAACTAAGCATCCATGTCGTGTTAAAAAGGGCGTGAATTATAATAAGTTTAAAAAAAAGACACCACCGTTGATACGGTGTTGTTATATACGATTTATATCTAACTTATCACGTAAAATAAAGCTCTAGCCGCCAAAGTACCGTGCCCAACCATAACCAACGTTTAGCCTAAATTATCCAGCTGTCAGTTATACTCAGAATTTTTCAAAATACTTTAGAGGATTTTGGTATTTCAACTGTTTTTTTCCAGAAAAAATGGGTAAGCAAATTGAATTGCTTACCAATATTTTGCAGTGAGCTTGCTTGTTGCTCACTGCTTTCGCTTTGGTGTCTTGTGTCCTCAGCAAGATCACGAATGTGGTAAATGCTTTGATTAATACTTTCAGCTACTGCCCCTTGTTCTGATACTGCCTCGGCAATTTGTTCATTGGCAATAATAGAATTAAGGGTGTTTGTACTAAGTTTGCTAAACTGCTCTGTCAGCTCAGAAATAGCACTAACACATTCTGCTGTTTGTTCAGTACCTTGTTGTAAAGCTTTACTGCTTTGTTGGGTGCTTATATCAATTAAATCGCTTATTTTTGCTATCTCGTTGACTGAACGTTGGGTTCTATTTGCTAATTGTCTAACTTCATCTGCCACTACGGCAAAGCCGCGCCCAGCATCACCAGCCCTAGCTGCTTCTATTGCTGCATTTAATGCTAATAAATTAGTTTGATCTGCTAAACCAATAATTACATCTAACACACTTCTTATTTGTTGGCTATTTAAAGTAAGAGTTGCGAATTCGGTTGATGCTAACTGAAGTGTGCTATCGAGTTTATGTAATTTTTCGGTGGTTTTTTGCGAGTATTCATTACAAAGGATAATGCCTTTTTGTAATTGATCACCACTTTGTGCATTGTCACGAGCGTTGTTTGCAACATCGTTAATACTAGCTGCCATTTGATGCATGGCAGTGGCTAATGACTCTGTTTCTGTAAACTGTTGCACCACGTTATTACGTAACTGCTGCATTTTTTCTGTAATCAATTGGCTAATATTATTTACTTGCTCTGACACAAAGCGCATTCTGCCAGCTAATGCTGCAGTATCGCTTTGCTTGCTTTGTATTTGAAAATGAAAGTTAGCCCCAAGATGACGGCTACCTGTATATATATATTGAATAGCTTGACTGGTAATATCGTTAGCTACAATAGGTTTTTTATTTACAGGATTAAGCAGCTGGATACCAAATACAGTCGTGACGGCAAGAGATAACATTAATAAAACTAAGTTAATAATATTATTTAAATTAACGAATGATATAAATAAGCTTGTTAACAAAACAGGTAAAAGTGTAATTAATAATAGTTGTAAAAATGAAAAACTAACTACGCGAGGGGTTTTTCCAGCATTTAATTGTTGATATATTAATTCTGCCCGAGCTATTTGTTCTAAAGATGCTTGGCGACGAACAGATTGATACTCAATAATTACCCCATCTTTATAAATAGGTGATACATAAGCATCTACCCAATAATGATCACCGTTTTTACAGCGATTTTTAACAATACCGCGCCATGATTGACCACTTTGAATTGTTTGCCACAAGTGTTTAAAAGCAGAAGCCGGCATATCTGGATGACGCAGTATCTTGTGGCCATGGCTTATTAACTCATTTTCAGCATAGCCGCTAATATTAATAAAATCTTGGTTAACCGAAGTGATACGACCTTTAAGATCAGTTGTAGATAAAATATTAGCATTTTCATGTACCGGAATATTTTTTTGAGTAACAGAACGTGTTTGCATAAAAAAGCTCGAATGATCTATAACGAATGTTAACAGTAACAGGTGTTATTTAATTCTACACTGCTCTTCAAGAGATACTCATAACAGGCTATAACGCAGTAAAATAGGTAGTTTAGTAAGGTAAATTTTACGTTTAGGGTTTAATGTAACGCTATATATGGTTTTGGATTATTCAAATATAAAAAAGCACCACAGCAAAGCTGTAGTGCTTTTTATTCGTTTGTTTAACTTAGTTGCTAATTTGCTTAGCTGCTTTAGTGTCAAATACGCCTTTAACAATTTGCCAGCTTACCGCTAAGGCACCTATGATAAAGACCACGTCACCTATAGTGCGCACCCAGCGTAGTGTATGCAGTAAATCACTTTGCATAAAGGCTTCACTTCGTGCATACCATAAGCCTTCTGTGGCACTAGCATAAAACTGGATAAAGCCTATTGGTAATAAACTCGTGAATAGCATTAATACTAAGCCCACGTTTAACCACCAAAATGCGGTCTTCATTAGCTTTTCGTCAAACTGCAACTGCGGCCGAATGTAGCGCAATATTAATAAACAGAAGCCTAAGGCTAAGAAACCATAAACACCAAATAATGCCGCATGCGCATGAGTAGGCGTGGTGTTTAAGCCTTGAATATAATATAGCGCTATAGGTGGGTTAATCATAAAGCCAAACACGCCTGCGCCTAACATATTCCAAAATGATACCGCGACAAAAAACATGAGCGGCCATTTTAAGTCTGCCATCCAAGGCGCACGGTTTTTCATTCGCCATTGCTCAAAAGCTTCATAGCCTAACACCACTAAAGGCACCACTTCTAAGGCACTGAAAGTTGCCCCAACGGCCATAACCGGTGTAGTCGTACCCGAGAAATATAAGTGGTGGAAAGTACCAGGAATACCACCTAGCATAAACAGTGATGCCGAGGCTAAGCTTGCGCTAGTTGCCATAGTGCGTGATACCAAGCCCATACTATGGAAAATAAAGGCTAAAGATACAGTAGCAAACACTTCAAAGAAGCCTTCTACCCATAAATGAACTACCCACCAGCGCCAGTATTCCATTACCGATAAGTTAGTCCGTTCGCCGTAGAATAAACCGGCGCCATAGAACAAACCCACACAGATAACCGAAGCACCAAATAAAGCTAATAAGTTTTTATCACCAGGCGCTTTAAAGGCGGGCACTATGGCGCGTAGCATTAACACTAACCAGAATAAAATGCCGATGTATTTAATGATTTGCCAAAAGCGACCAATATCAATGTATTCATAACCTTGATGGCCAAACCAGAAGCTATATTCATGCGGCATAATTTGCATAATGGCAAAGTAGTTACCGGCGAATGAACCTGCCACTAAAACCACTAAGGCCCAGAATAAAATATCTACGCCAAGCTTTTGGAACTTAGGATCTTTACCGCCATTAATAATAGGTGCTAAAAATAAACCTGCGGCTAAAAAGCCTGTCGCAATCCAGAACATAGCCGCTTGTAAGTGCCATGTACGGGCTAGGCTGTAGGGTAGCCATTCGGTTGTATTTAAACCATAGAAACCATCACCTTCAACGGTATAGTGAGCAGTAAAGCCACCTAAGAACACTTGCAGGGTAAATAGTGCAACTACCACTACAATATACTTGCCCAACGATTTTTGTGAGGGGGTAAGTTTAAGGTTAGCTATAGGATCGAACTTTGGTGACACCGGCTCTTCGTCATCGTGTTTGCGTAAGAATGCCCAAGCCCAAACTAAGGCTCCAACACCAGCAATTAATAAAATAATACTAATTAAAGACCAAATTAAATTTTCAGCTGTAGGCTTATTATCAATTAACGGCTCATGGGGCCAGTTGTTGGTATAAGTGGCTGCATTTGGAGTACGCTCAGTTGAAGCCGCCCAAGCCGTCCAAAAGAAAAACTGTACCATTTGCTCTCTGCGTTCTAGTGAAGGCAGGGTGTTGTTTTTCATTGCATAGTTAGCACGGGTTTCGCTTAACGACGGATCATTACCAAATAATTTAATATAGTGATCAGCAGTTGTTGCAATGGCCTGTATACGGCGACTTGACAGCACTAGGGTGTCAGTGGCTTTATCATAAGTGTTAATACGATAAGCTTCTTTTAACGCAAACTGTAAGCCATTTTGCTCAGCTGGCGTTAAACTGTCATAAGCTTTGTTATATTGATCTTGAGCGGCAAGCTCTAACCAAGCCAGTAATTCACGATGTAACCAATCTGCAGTCCAATCTGGTGCTTGGTAAGCACCATGACCCCAAATAGAGCCTAGCTGCATCCCCCCGACAGATTGCCAGGCAGTTTGACCATCTAAAATACTTTCATTGGTCATTAATACCTTACCGTCTTGGCTAACTACTTTCGCCGGAATAGGTGGAGCAGAGCGGTAAACTTCTGCACCAAAATAACCCAGCACACCAAAGGTAATTGCTAAAACGGTGATTAATACCCACCAGAGTTTACGATATCCAGCCATAATCCCTCCAAAAACTACTTACAAAGCGCCAACAAGCCATTTAAAACTCCTATTATTGTAATAAAGCATTAGATAGCTATCTAATGCTCTAGTAACAATACAAGAGTTAGGCCAGTTTTTAACTTTTTGTTTTTAATGTAATTTTAGTTATGGTGCTTGTGATTGGGTTTTTTTTACCTATTAATGTTTGGGTTTATTTAACCGTTAGGGTTATTTTTACCCTAAATGGTGAGGCGCTAAATATCTCAAGAACTATTCTTCTGGTTTATACTGCTTTTTGGCTAGAAAAGACTAGGTTAAGATAATTGGCATAAGGCTGTCAGATTTAGTTAAATAGTAAATCTGACAGTTTTAGTAAAGGCTTATCTCCTTGTTTTATTAACGTTTTTTCTTAGTTAGAACGGTGATAATGACGTAGTTGGTGCTCTACTCGGCGGCCTTTGCTAAAGGCGGATACGCGTTTTAAGTAACCTATAACGCGTGTGCCGTAGTCTATATCTGCACTACCACAGCTAGAGCAACTGGTTAAGGTGCGTTTATCTATGGCTTCACAGCTATTGCAAATGGTAATTTTAACGTTGACGCAAAAGTAGTTACAGCCAGTTTGAGCGGCGATAGTTAATAATTGGATATAACCTGCTTTATCCAGCTTTTCTTCTAAATTTAAATGTAGCGCTGAGCCGCCATCTAAGTAATCTAGTAACTGGCGGCCATGTAATTGAAACTTATCTAGGGTGTTACAGTTGTCGTCTTCTACTACATAAAAATACGAGTTATAGCAGTCACGATTAACTACATAGCCGTCATTTTTATCCCAGTTCGCGTTTTTAACGCCTAGGTTTTCAGCTGGCACAAACTCGGTATTAAACATATAGCCATATTCAGCTTTGGCAGCCTTGTTGGCATCAAAGATAATTTTTAAGTTCTGTTGCACAAACTCAATGTAGTGCGGGTTGTTGTCTGCAACTAGGCCTTGCGATTCTGCCGCTTCAACCATGCCGTTTATGCCTATGGTTAAAAATTGCTTTTCTAATGAGATAAAACCAGCGTCATATACTGTTAATAATCCAGCGTCTTTATAGTCTTGCATTAACTGACGATAGGCGACTTGGTATTTATGAATTTTGCTAACTTCTGTGGCTAAATCACGGCCATCTTGAATTAAACGATTCATATTAATGGTAATAACATTAATAGAGCCTGTGGCCACGCCACCTGCGCCTAACGAGTACGAAAAGGTATTATCGCTAATTTCACTGCGTAAGCGACAGCATGAGGCTAACGAGTCGGCATTGTCAGATTGATAAACAAAAAACGAGCTGCCCTGGGCTAAATGCTCGGCTATTTCGTTAGCAAATAGCTGATCTTTACATTTACCGTTATCTGTTAGCATAGCAACGGTTACAACAGGGAAGGTTAAAATGGTTTTTTCACGCTCTTGGTTAAACCAAGTTAAAAAGAAATTTTGTAAGGCGCTAACAGAGTGCCATTCTGGTTTTATAAAGCAGTCTTTATCAGCGCTGTCTTTAACCATGTCAGGAAATACAAAGTCGCCAAACATACTTTCAAAGTAGTGCTGATCGTAAATAGAGATATTCCAAAATACACTTTGATAACCCCGTGCCGCTGCCGGTTGGTTTAAGGCATAAACCACATGTTGTAAGTGATTTTCAATTTGTTTGCGGTGAGTCGTTAAGTAATTATCGCCATAATCTTTACGGGCAAAATGATCAAAGTAAGTTAAAAACTCTACTGTGGCAACAGCACCCGCAAATTGGCTGCTTACAGCAAACACAAAGTTAACAAAACAGCCGCAAAAAGACTCTAAATGCTTAGGCGCTTGTGACTCGCCGCCTAGCTTTGTTAAGCCATCTCGTAAAAAGGGGTACATAGTGACAGATACGCAGTATGGTTTTAAGCTGGTTTCATCATGAACATAAATTTCATGATCTTTAATTTGTCGCTGATATTCTTGCGCTAATTCAGCGCCAAATAACTGGCTAATTTTATTGCTAACTAAGCTGCGGTTTACTTGAATAAAATGATCTTTCATCAGCTCTGATTCTAAAGTCGCAATATTTTTTTGCGTTACATTAGCATTAGCATCTAAAGTCGAGCCATCAGCTGCATTTTCTGCCTGTAAATACTGCTTGATAAAGTTAAGTTTTTGCTGAAGTTGTAGTTCATTAAGCGCAATCATTAGTATATTCCTTTGTCATTATTGCTTTATAAAACGGTGGTTTAAGCACTCACCGTTGCGTAAATCGATAAAACGTTGATTCGTAATTGGGCTATTTAAGCCACCCAGTTCGGGCCGCCATGGGCCTGTTTTTAAATAAGTAAGTTGCTCGCTAACTAAATTTGGGATCTTGTCTAAACCGGTGTACAAGCATGTATGTAGTTGATGTTGGCGTACTAATTTTAATAAGCTAATTAATTTTGTTGGTTGCCATTCTCCGCCTAAAAACAACACGCAACTAATTAACCCTTTATACTGTTGTAAACGTTGCTTTAAATAGCTTTCAGTAAGCTCAGTGCCTGAATGCGCAGGCCAGCTATCTACGCTATGGCAGCCTTTACAGCCAAGTTGGCAGCCAGTAATGGTAAAGGCTAATGACACTTCACCTGGCACCTCTTGAAACACAATTTGTTCAGCACTAAAGTTAAACATTTAGGCCACCTTTTACTTTATATGGTGTGTTATTTTAAATTTGACACTATATGTTGTGGTTAAGCTTAGGCTGAGTAGCGTTTTATAGATTGATCTAGATCATGTTTTTGGCAGGCTAAATTCACTGTCTGCTGCAAACAGGCATTAGTTAAGGTTTTATTACCCCGTTGTAGGTAGTGGCTCTTTATCAGCAGACAATAAAAAAGCCGCAGTGTTTTAGAGCTGCGGCTTTTTTATAAATGGATTTTATACAAGCTGTCTATATAAGCGACTTAAACAGACAGATTTGCCTAGTTAATTACTCTAAGTGATAACTCAACATAAACCAGACTTTAGTGGTATCAACTGCAAAGTCATTAGCGTCATAGTGAGCTAGTTTAATTAAGCTGGCTAAACCATTACCGAACTTATAGCTTGCGCTTAAATTCCATTCGTCACCGTAGTGCTGATTACCAGCATCACTGTCAAACCTGTGCCATGCTAGATTAAGCTTAACAGCTTGTACTGGTACGCTTAGTTGCAACCAATGATCGCGTAAACCAGTATTAGGGGTATTCAAAAAAGTATCAGTAAAGCCATGAAAGGCATGTAAAGTTGCTAGCGGAGTTTGGAAGGCGCTAGTGCCATTACCGGCTAAGCGCTCTTGGCCAGCTTGTACATTAAAATGTTGTTGCTGCCAGTTAACACTAACTCTATGGTAATGATGCTTGTAATCTATAGCGGCATTATGCTGATCTTGTTGCTGCGCCAAGGCTAAATGCCAGCTTAAATTAGGTACTTGGCTAATGCTGCCTTGATAATCTATACCTAGGGTAATACTGCTGCGTGCTGCCCAGTTGCTGAAATCTAAGTCATACCCATACGCACTTAGCTTATGTTGTGGGTGCAGTTGCCAATTAATTAGTGCTGTATTAAAGCTACCGTCTTGGTCTGCTGCTGCGCCTTTGGGACCAAAAATGCGGTTAATGTTATAAAAATGACCAATTTCAGCGCTAATGTTTTGTTTAAAATTGTGCTGCAAACGGTAGCCATCAAAAGTTTGTTCGTTTTGCCGCCATGCTACACCGCCTAAAAAACGCTGATTTAGATGATTTACTTGCTGCCGACCCGCAGTAAAAGTAGTACCGGCAGTGCTTTTATAACGGATAAAAGCTTGATTAATATCAGTACCTTTGGGATCAGCAATAACACTATATTGGTTATTACCGTTTACTGTGCTGTTGTAGTGGTCATTACCAATTAGGCTAACATTGTCTAGTTGAATAAAGCCACTAAAACCAGAAACAGTACCAGACTGTATATTTAAGCGGCTTTTTAAAGTTGAGCCTATAGCCTCATCAAGTAAGTTATCTTGATCAACATATTCCAATCGATAACGAAAATCAGCGCTAAGATTAGACTCCTTTAAGGCTTGGCTTAGTGTATTAGTAAAATCATTAGCATAGCTGGTGTGAGACAAAGCTGTGATTACAGATAACGCGATGAGATTGCATGTTTTCATCAAATAACCCTTTTTGGTAAGAAACCTTAGGCAATTTTAACTTTTAATCAGCTTTTTAATAATTAGGACAAAGAGTTACTTACTAGAGGGTAGTCAAATAACAACAGGGGGTAGATATAAAAAACGAGCTAACCAGCTCGTTTTTTATCGTTAAATATCAATGATATGTTGGTGTTTAATTATTTACAGTTTTATTGCATAAGGGGCGAGTCAGATAAATTAAAGTCATAGCCTTTAATTTCTGCATTAGTAATTAAGGTGTGAATATATTGCGCGACAGCTTTACGGCGCACTTTTTCATTTAAATATTCTGCTATTTTTTGTTGTACTGCGCTAAAGGGCAGTAAATTACCTGCTACTTTTCGGGCAATATGCACAACATGAATACCATAGCGGCTTTCAACCCCTTGCGGCATTAACCCTGGCTCGGCAGTGAAAATTTGTCGTTCAAACTCGGGAACAGTTTGGCCTTTACTAATTTGGCCTAAACTACCACCGGTTTCTTTAGATGGGCAAATAGAATGTTGTTTAGCTAGCTGAGAAAAATTTTCGCCTTGTTGTAATTGGTTTATTAACTGTTCAGATAATATTTTCGCTTCTATTCGCCCTTTATGATCTTCGGGAGCTGCGGCTAATAAAATATGGCTAACTTCTAATAAAGGCGAACTATGAAAACGTTGCGGATTTAAGTTGTAATACTGCTCACATTCTTCATCAGACGCTGTTGGAATATTCACTTCTTGCTCAATTAGGGCGTCTAAAAAGTTGTCATCACTGGCGATGTTAAGTTCACTTTTAACTGTTAGTCCTAGTGCTTTTGCTCGTTGGCGAAATAACTCTCCAATAATTAATGACTCTGCAGCTTTTAATATAGCGGCACGTTTGTCAGGAGCAGGGTGATACTGTACTTCTGCCATCACCGTCGCTTCAGGTATGGTGGTTTGGTTAACTTGGATCATATTAAACCTCTATTGGCTTCTATAGAGTCGGATATAGCCAGACAGAGTTACTCTCTGTCTGGCTGATACTGCTCTTAACATTAATTTTTGAGCATGGTTAATTAGCGGACAAAACGTTGGCGTACAATTTGGTGCTTACGGCTAATATATTGCACCGGTACACTTAACATATGCACTAAGCGACTAAATGGGAATACCACAAATAAGGTCATACCCAAGAAAACGTGTAGCTTAAATATCCAATGAACACTGCTTATAGCTGCCACAGCAGCTGTGCTATTAAAGGTCATAGTATTTTGCGCCCAAGCCATAAGTTTTAGCATTTCTGTCCCATCCATATGACCTAAAGATACGGTAATAGACAGTAAACCAAGAATTAACTGAGCATAGAGTAAGAATAAAATGACAATATCCATAGTATTGCTAGTGGCACGAACTCGCGGGTTAAATAAGCGGCGTTTAATTAATATGGTTAATCCATAAAAGCAAATTAAACCAAATATACCGCCTGCTACAACCGCAATTACTTGCTTCATACCGGGTGTGATGCCAAATAAGTGCCATACACTGGCTGGCATTAATAAGCCAACGAAGTGGCCTAGGAATATACCAATAATACCAATGTGAAATGGAATACTGCCTTGGCGTAATTGTTTCTTTTCCAGCATTTGGCTAGAGCCAGTTTTCCAAGTGTATTGTTCTCGGTCATACCGGATCCAGCTTCCAATAAACATTATCGCCATGGCAATGTACGGATAAATACCAAAGGCAAACAAATTAAGGTGTGCCATTTTTTGCTCCTTAAGCGCGTGAGTTAGCGGCTTCTTTAAATAATTCAGTGCCCAGCTCATCAGTGCTAAGCGGTACGTATTGATCTTTGCGCTGCTTCTCGCTGGGTTTATTGCCGCTACCACAGGCTGAATCAGTTTGATTATTGCCCATAAAGGTAACCATTTCTTCTTCCCACACTTTGTCTAACTCTTTGGCGGTATCATCACGCTTCTCATTAGCGATTTGCGCTTTGATATCACTTAAGTCGACTTCTGCATTAGATAACGCTAGAAGGGTATGGAATAAGGTGGCATAGCTAGTTTCTCGTTGCTCGGCGCGACACGCCAGTACAGCAAGAATAGGGGCTATTTCTTCTAAACCAATTTGGCCATTTACTTCACCTTGAGTAGATAAAAATTCAAGGTAAAGTGGAATGTAGTCGGGCAGTTCTTTCATATCTAAGTCAAGCCCAGCTTCTTTATATTGGTTTAGTAAATCAACCATAGCTTGGCCACGATCGCGTGACTCACCATGAATATGCTCAAATAACAATAATGATAATGAGCGTCCGCGTTCAAATAAGCCGTCGTATTCAGACTGCCAATCCATTAAGTCGCTGTTACAACGGGTTGTGATAAAGTCACTTAGCTGCGCTTTTAACTCTGCATCAATATTTGCGTTAGCTACAACCTCAAGTAAGTCTTGTTTCGCTGCAACTAACGCCTCTGTTGGGTAATCTAATAGTAGCGATATAACCTGAAAAATTTTCATTTGCTTTAATCCTTAATTTCAACAGGAATAACTTGGCGTACCCCTTTAGCTTTAGTACCAAATAAGTTAACGCCGTTGTTACCATCGCCACAGCCATTACCAAAACTAAAGCCACAGCTGCTTTTTAGGTCATAAGCATTTTCAGCATAGGCGCGATGACTAGTTGGAATAACAAAACGGTCTTCATAGTTAGCAAGTGCCATATAACGGTACATTTCTTCTACTTGTACTGGTGTTAATCCCACTTGAGTTAATACATCAGCGTCTTCAACACCATCAACTTGCTGAGCACGTTTAAAAGCACGCATTGCAACCATGCGTTCTAATGCTCGAGCGACAGGGGCTTCATCACCTGCGGTTAACATATTAGCTAAGTAACGCAGTGGAATACGCAGCGATTTTACGTCTGGAATTTCGCCATTCATACCAACATGACCAGCTTGTACAGCCCCTTGAATTGGTGACAGTGGCGGCACGTACCACACCATAGGTAAGGTGCGATATTCTGGGTGTAATGGTAAGGCAACCTTCCAATCCATTGCCATCATATACACAGGAGAGCGCTGGGCTGCGGCTATCCAATTGTCGCCAATGCCTTCGGCTTTAGCGGCAGCAATGACTTTTGGATCATGTGGATCTAAGAAAATATCTAGCTGGGCTTGATATAAATCTTTTTCGTTTGGCGTATTAGCCGCGGCTTCAATTTTATCAGCGTCATATAACAGCACACCTAAGTAACGAATACGGCCAACACAGGTTTCAGAACAGACTGTCGGTTGCCCAGCTTCAATGCGAGGGAAGCAAAAAGTACATTTTTCTGATTTACCGGTTTTCCAGTTGTAGTATATTTTTTTGTACGGGCAGGCCGATACACACATCCGCCAGCCACGGCATTTATCTTGGTCAATTAATACTATGCCATCTTCATCACGCTTATAAATAGCGCCAGATGGACAAGCTGCCACACAAGCAGGGTTTAGGCAGTGTTCGCATAAACGAGGCAAGTACATCATAAAGGTCTTTTCGAACTGACCATAAATGTCTTTTTCTACTACTTCGTTAAAGTTGGTATCCACTTTACGCTTGGCGAACTCAGTACCAAGAATTTCTTCCCAGTTTGGACCCCATTCGATCTTTTCCATCCGTTTACCGCTAATAAGTGAACGCGGACGAGCAACTGGCTGATGCTTTAAGTCACCAGCTGTATGTAAATGTTGATAGTCAAAATCGAACGGCTCGTAATAGTCATCTATTTCTGGTAAATCTGGGTTGGCAAATATATTAGCTAAAATACGGCGTTTACCCCCAATTTTTAGCTCTAATTTGCCTGCTTTATTGCGTACCCAGCCGCCATTCCATTTATTTTGGTTTTCCCACTCTTTAGGAAAACCAATACCAGGTTTTGTTTCTACGTTATTAAACCAAGCGTATTCAACACCTTCACGCGAGGTCCAGACGTTTTTGCAGGTGATGGAGCAAGTGTGGCAACCAATGCACTTGTCTAAATTCAGCACCATACCAATTTGGGCTCTAACTTTCATAATTACTTACTCCAACCTTATTTTGTATCTAACCAGTCAACGTTGTGCATTTTGCGTAAGACAATAAACTCATCGCGGTTACAGCCTACAGTGCCGTAATAGTTGAAACCGTATGCTTGTTGAGCATAACCTCCTATCATATGGGTTGGCTTCATTACGGCTCGAGTGACCGAGTTATGAATACCACCTCGAGTACCGGTTTGCTCACTGCCTGGAATATTGACGATACGTTCTTGAGCGTGGTACATCATGCTAGTGCCTTCAGGTACTCGCTGTGACACAACTGCGCGTGCTGCAATTGCACCATTGACGTTGAACACTTCAATCCAATCGTTATCTACTATGCCTGCTGCTTGGGCATCAATTTCACTGATCCAAACAATAGGGCCACCACGGGATAGGGTTAGCATTAATAAGTTGTCTGAATAGGTACTGTGAATGCCCCATTTTTGATGCGGTGTTAAAAAGTTCAGCACTATTTCAGCATTACCATTGGGCTTTTTATTTAATACCGGCGCAACCGTCTTTAAGTTGATAGGTGGCTTATAGCTACAAAGTTGTTCGCCAAAGTCACGCATCCATTCATGGTCTTGATAAAACTGCTGGCGGCCGGTAATAGTACGCCAAGGAATAAGCTCATGAACGTTGGTATAGCCGGCGTTATAAGATACATGTTCATCTTCTAAACCAGACCAAGTTGGGGATGAAATAATTTTCCGTGGTTGTGCGACTATGTCGTTAAAGCGGATTTTTTCATCTTCTTTTGGCAAGGCTAAATGGGTATGGTCGCGGCCGGTAAACTCACCTAATGCTTGCCAAGCTTTAACGGCAACCTGACCATTGGTTTCTGGCGCCAAAGATAGAATCATTTCACAAGCATCAATGGCGGTATTAATTTTGGCCATGCCTTTATTAACACCTTCAGCAGTGTGGGTTCTATTTAGCTTACGAAGGAAGTCTACTTCGTCTTTAGTATCCCAGCTGATACCTTTGCCGCCGTTACCGACAGACTCTAGTAGTGGGCCTATAGAAGTAAAGCGAGCATAAGTATTAGGGTAATCACGTTCAACAATATTAATGTGCGGCATGGTTAAGCCAGGAATAGCTTCACATTCGCCTTTCCACCAAGCTTTAACGCCGTAAGGTTGGGCTAGCTCTGCTGGGGTGTCATGATGCATTGGGGTTGTGACTACATCAGTTTCAACACCTAAGTGTCCTTCACTGGCTTTTGAGAAGGCTTTTGCAATACCTTTAAATATTTCCCAGTCGCTACGCGCTTCCCATACAGGATCGATAGCTGCTGTTAATGGATGAATAAACGGATGCATATCCGAGGTATTCATATCGTCTTTTTCATACCAAGTTGCAGTAGGTAATACGATATCTGAATACAAACAAGTAGTAGACATACGGAAATCTAATGTAACCCATAAATCGACTTTGCCTTCAGCACCGTCATCGGTCCATTCTACGTCTTGAGGTTTGTTACCACCAAAGTTACCTAAGTCTTTACCTAGTAAGCCATGCTTAGTGCCTAGTAAATGCTTAAGCATATATTCGTGGCCTTTACCTGATGAACCCAATAGGTTAGAGCGCCATACAAACATATTGCGTGGGAAGTTTTGCGGATCTTCAGGGTTCTCACAAGCAAACTTAATAGTGCGATCTTTTAATTGCTGTAATACATAATCTTTAACCTCAACACCTGCAGCCTTTGCTTGTGCTGCTAACTTTAATGGGTTAGTGCCTAACTGGGGTGCAGAAGGTAACCAGCCCATACGTTCGGCGCGAGCGTTATAGTCGATAATACTGCCGGCCCATTTATCTTTATTGGCTAAAGGAGAAAGGATTTCAGTCATATTCAATTTTTCATAACGCCATTGGCTAGAATGGTTATAGAAAAATGAAGTACCGTTCATATGACGCGGTGGACGCTGCCAATCTAAACCGAAGGCCAGTGGGGTCCAGCCAGTTTGCGGACGTAGCTTTTCTTGGCCAACATAGTGCGCCCAGCCACCACCACTTTGACCAATACAGCCACACATCATTAACATATTAATTAAGCCACGGTAATTCATATCCATGTGGTACCAGTGGTTTAAACCCGCACCAACAATAATCATTGACCTACCGCGAGTTTTATCGGCGTTGCGACCAAACTCGGTGGCTATGCGAATAACGTCTTCAGGTTTAACGCCAGTAATAGCTTCTTGCCAGCCTGGAGTATAAGGAATATCGTCTAAATAACTTGTTGCGCGGTTAGGGTCGTTAACTCCGTTATCAACACCGTAATGCGCTAACATTAAGTCGTATACTGTGGCGACCAAAGAGGTTGAGCCATCAGCTAACTGCACCCGTTTAGCTGGGATTTTGCGCATTTGCACATCGTCATGCGATGTATGTTGGAAGTATTTATATTCATGTGGCGCACCACCAAAATACGGGAAGCCAACATCGGCAAATTCATCGCAATTGTCTTTTAAGGACAGCTGCAACTCTACAGTGCCATTTTTATCTTCTTGTTGTAAGTTCCACTTGCCTTTTTGGCCCCAGCGATAACCAATAGCGCCGTTCGGACTAGTTAAGCTTCCATCTTGATTAATGGCAATGGTTTTCCAGTCTGGGTTGTTTTCCTCGCCTAAATTGTCAACTAAATCGGCAGCACGTAAGAACCGACCTTGTGATAAACGGCCTTCGCTTTCTTCTAACATAACTAACATCGGCATATCAGTATAGCGACGTACATAGTCAGTAAAGTAGGAGCTTGGATTATTAACGTGGAATTCTTTTAAAATAACGTGACCAAATGCCATGGCTAAAGCCGCATCAGTGCCTTGGCGCGGTGCTAACCAGGTATCACCAAACTTTGATGCTTCAGAGTAATCTGGTGTAATAACGCAGGTTTTGGTGCCTTTGTAGCGTACTTCAGTTAAAAAATGCGCATCAGGAGTACGTGTTTGCGGTACGTTTGAACCCCAAACAATAATGTAATTAGAATTATACCAGTCAGCTGATTCAGGTACGTCTGTTTGTTCACCCCAAACTTGTGGTGATGCAGGAGGTAAATCACAGTACCAATCGTAGAAGCTTAAGCAGTTACCACCAATTAATGATAAATAACGCGCCCCGGCGGCATAAGACACCATAGACATGGCCGGAATAGGCGAGAAACCCGTTACGCGGTCAGGGCCATATTCTTTAGTAGTATATACGTTAGATGCAGCAATTAATTCATTTACTTCATCCCAGCTTGCACGAACAAAGCCACCTAAACCACGGCGCTCTTTATAGCTTTTTGCTTTAACTGGATCGGAAACAATTGACGCCCAAGCTTTAACTGGATCTTTATGAATGGCTTTAGCTTCACGCCATAATTTCATTAATTGCTTACGCATTTTTGGATACTTTAAGCGGTTAGCGCTGTAAATATACCAAGAGTAACTTGCGCCTCGTGGACAACCCCGTGGCTCATGATTTGGTAAGTCTGGGCGAGTGCGTGGATAATCAGTTTGCTGCATTTCCCACGTTACTAGGCCATCTTTGACGTAAATTTTCCAGCTACATGAGCCTGTACAGTTAACGCCGTGTGTTGAGCGCACAATTTTGTCATGCTGCCAGCGTTGGCGATAACCCTGTTCCCAGGTTCTGTCTTCATTAGTGGTAATGCCGTGGCCATCGGCGAAGGGCTCTTTGCGCGTTTTAAAAAAGCGCAATTTGTCTAGAAGGTGGCTCATGGTTAACTCCTGGTCTTATCTTGCATATAGGCAATCTTTGTTTTGATATAGCTACTATAGAAATTACTACCGAATAATGCTTGATATAGATCAAGACAGCTAGTGGCCTAAGTTGTTGTTTAAATTCAAAAATACCCACAAGTAGGTAGTGCCTAATTGTGCTAAAAGCTTGAAAATACTGGGGTGTTGGTGATAGTGACAGATTAGGTTATGCTTTATTTACCCCAGCTAACGCAAAAGGGGTAGCTCGAATTTTCTGGGCTATTTATCAGCTTTGCTGATTAGAATTAATATAAATTTGCTTGCGGATGGCCAAATAGCAAAAGCATTTAGGAGAAGCAATGCAAAAGTTTTCTATAGTGACTCGAATTAGTGTTGCTTTAGCCTGCATAGTGTCATTAGCCATTGCCACTATTTTAGTGTCTTTTTGGTTGTCAGATAAACTGGATAGCCATGCCCAGGCTATTAATACGGCAGGCTCATTACGAATGCAAACTTACCGTTTAGGCTGGTTAGCGGTTGAAGCAAATAATCTGCAACTTGAAGCCGCGATTGAAAATATCCAGCTAAGTTGGCAAAACGCGATTTTTAAACGCGTCATTCAAGATAACGCTGAAATTACCCCGCTGTATTATCAAGCAGAGCAACAATGGCAGCAGTTATTACCTTTATTAAGCCAGCTTACTTATAGCGATTTAACTATGCAGCTTGAGCAACACATTAAACAGTTAAACGAATTAGTGCTGGCGATACAGCATGATGCCGAGCATAAAGTGAGAACCTTACGCTCTGTTCAATTAATTGCGTTGCTTTTAACGGTTATGTTGGCGTTAATAATTACTCATTGGCTAAAAGTGAAGGTTGAGCAGCCATTAATAGAATTAACGCGGGCGGCAAGACGAATTGGTCATGGCGACTTTACGGTTAGAGTTACGCCACAACAACCGGATGAGTTGGGTTTATTTGCAGAAACCTTAAATAAAATGAATGATGCTATTGGTCATATGTATGGCAACTTAGAGCAGCGAGTAGATAAACAAACTAAAAAATTACAACATCAAAATACCCGATTAAATTTTTTATATACCATTTCACGGCGCATGAGTGAAAGTGTGCCGCAGCATAAAGATTTTCAACAAATAATAGATGCACTAAAAAGCATAACTCAGTTAGATAATATCGAATTATGCTTAGTTACCGAGCAAGGACAGCAGCCTTATTTTCAAGTGCAGCCTGGTGCTAATGAAATTGATCCTTGTCAGGAGTTAGACTGCAGTGATTGTTTATCAACTAAAACAATTAAAAACTGCGATAACTTATTAATTTATAATTATCCGTTAAACCGAGACAAGCGTAATTTTGGTGTTTTAGTTGCCCGTAAAGAAAGTAATCATGCGTTAGAGCAATGGCAGCAGGACTTATTAAACTCGGTAGCAGATTTAATGGCTATAGCATTAAGCTTAAAGACCGAAGAAGAGCAAATTAGGCGCCTAGCCTTAATGCAAGAGCGAACGGTAATTGCCCGTGAATTACATGACTCGCTAGCTCAAGCGCTGTCTTATTTAAAAATTCAAGTCGCGCGGTTAAATAAAGCGTTAGTTAAACAAGATCAAGCAACGATAGATGACGTTAAAATTGAACTAAAACAAGGATTAGATTCTGCTTATCGGCAGTTACGTGAATTACTGACAACCTTTAGGTTAAAAATTGATGGCACTGGCTTATTAGATGCGTTGCACACTACAGTTAAGCAGTTGATGGAGCAATCATCATTACTAATTAAATTAGATTATCAATTAGTTAGTGTGCCCTTAGCGCCAAATGAAGAGGTGCATCTATTACAAATAATCCGTGAGGCCAGCCAAAACGCCATTCATCATAGCCAAGGTAGCTTATTGCAAATTACCTTATTGCAACAAGCTGATAAATCTATTTATTTGGCCATAGAAGATGACGGAGTAGGCATAGATTCCTCGCCAGAAAAGTTAAATCATTATGGTTTGGCTATTATGCAAGAGCGAGGTAAGCACCTAGGTGGCGATTTAACAATCAAGCTTCGAGAAGAAGGCGGAACTGGGGTATATTTTAGCTTTGTACCAAGCTATTGGCAGGAGCAAAATGTAAGCTAAAAAAACGGCGCTCTGGTTTTAATGCACCAAGCGCCGTTTTAAGTACTGGCTAGCTATTTCCGCTATCAATATAAGGTAGGCTAGCGATTATGGATTATAAAACTCACCATTTTTACGTAAGTAATAAAACCAGTTAACTAACAGACATAAACCATAGAAGATAGCAAAACCTATCATGGCATATTCAGGAGTAGTGGCTTTTATCTGCTCACCTAATACTTGTGGAATATAAAAAGCACCATAAGCGGCTACTGCTGATGTCCAGCCTAATACAGGGCCCGCTTGCTCTTTTGGAAACACCACAGCAATGGTTCTAAAGGTTGAGCCATTACCAATACCACTGGCGGCAAATAAGCCTAAAAATATTAAGAAAAAGGGGACAAAGTATTGCTCTGGCGTTTCAGATTGATAGGCCAGCTTCATGTAATAACCGGCACCTAAGGCACAGGCAATCATGATTGCTGAACAAATCTGCGTTACTAAAGCACCACCTAACTTATCTGCTATCCAACCACCGACAGGGCGGATCAAGGCACCAATAAAGGGAGCTATCCAAGCATAAGTTAAGGCACTTGGCCCATTAGGGTTGGTAGTTTCATGGGTCATTACACCGTCAACCATAATATGGCTATAGCCAAATATTACTTTAATTGACAACGGGAAAGCTGCCGCAAAACCAATAAAAGAACCAAAGGTCATAACGTATAAGACGCTCATTACCCAAGTATGCTTGTTATTAAAGATCCGGTATTGCCGATCAAGGCTAGTGCGAATAGCACCAGGCAACAGTTTTAACAACATAACCGTGCCAAATAATACCGCTAATAATACAATTTCTTTAGGTATGCCAAAACCAGAGCCATTAGCCGCCTCTGGTAAAATTAACCATAAACCAATAATTGACGTGAAAAAGCCTATGCCCAGCATAGCTAAAATAATACTGAAAGCCGTAATAGCTTTAGGCAATTTGGGTGTGACTTCTTCAGTATGAATATTGTTAGTAGCAAACCAAAGTAAAAAAGCTAAAGGAATTAAAGTAATTAACCAAGCAAAACCCGAGTTTTGGATCCAGGTTTCTGTGCCGGCTGGAATGGTACCCGTTACTGTGCCACTAGGTTTAAGTAGTGTCATAGGCTCGCCACCGCCTAACAAACTAAAGACACCATAAGACATAAACAAAGGCACTAAAATTTGCACCGTAGTGACACCAAAGTTTCCTAAACCTGCATTTAAACCTAAAGCTAAACCTTGTTGTTTTTTAGGATAAAAAAAGCTGATATTAGACATTGATGAAGCAAAGTTACCGCCCCCGATACCGGATAATAAAGCCATTAATTGAAACACCCATAGTGGCGTATCAATGCTTTGTAGCGCTAACCCAGTGCCTACGGCAGGTATAAGTAGTAATGTAGTGGTTAAAAATAAGGTATAACGACCACCGCATAGACGAACAAAGAAGCTAGAAGGGATCCGTAAGGTTGCGCCAGTAAAGCCGGCGATAGCAGTTAAGGTAAATAACTGAGCTGTAGTGAATGGATAACCCACGTTTAGCATTTGAACGGTAACAATACTCCATAGCATCCAAACACCAAAGCCACAGAGTAAGCTTGGGATAGAAATCCACAAGTTACGACTAGCAATGGCTTTACCTTGGGTTTGCCAAAAGCTCTCATCTTCAGGCAACCACTTTTTTAGGTCTGACATAACAAACTCCTCAAAGGGACAGTAATAGAATTACTTGAACTATGAAGTGATGTCACTAATGCAGCAATGCGCCTTGAGAGTTAGTTAATTAACTCGCTTGAGTCTTTTTAGTTACCTATTAGTGGGTACTGATATTGGTGAATTAATAAAATTTTCAACTAAAACAAAAGGTTAAATTGGTAGTGTTAGCAATTTAAGCTAGAGTGTAGTAATAATACTGTGAGAATTAAATTACGCTAAGATGATTTAAATCAAAGTTTAATAGCAATTAATGTAAGCTAATAGAACAAAATCGTGCTTAATACCTAAAGCGCACTATGACGGAGTAACTAATCACTATGTCGGAACATATAGCCACTATAATGCTTGTTGATGATCATCCTTTGTTACGTAAAGGCATGAAGCAACTGCTCACCATGGAAGAAGACGTTGAAGTTATAGCTGAAGCGAGTAGCGGAGCAGAAGCCGTAAAATTAGCAATTGATCTTGATCCTGAACTGATAATTCTTGATTTAAATATGCAGGGTATGGATGGCATTGAAACTTTAAAAGCCATGCGCGATGAGGGCGTAAGTTCACGTATTGTAATGCTTACCGTATCAGATGCAGATGAAGATGTTGTTAATGCCATTAGTAATGGTGCTGATGGTTATTTACTCAAAGATACTGATCCTGACGTTTTACTAGAAAATATTAAACGTGCTTTAGAAGGTAAAATGGTACTAAGTGAAACTATTACCCAAGTACTAGCAACCGCCTTGCGCAGACCAAGCGTTAAACCAGTAGCAGAACTAAATAGTTTAACTAATCGTGAATATGAAATTTTAAGCCTAATTGCCAAAGGTATGAGCAATAAAGTGATAGCCCGTGAGTTATCTATTTCAGATGGCACAGTAAAAGTGCATGTTAAGCATTTATTGAAAAAGTTAGGTTTACGCTCACGCGTAGAAGCCGCTGTGTGGATGGTTAATCAGCAAGGAGCAAAATAGTGTCAGCGAATCAATTTAATCAACCGAAGCCATTAATGCCAATTGCTGAGGCGCTATCGACTATGCTTGGCTTAGTTCAGCCAATTGCAAGTACTGAAAGTGTTGCTATTTTACAAGCCTTAGATCGGGTATTAGCTGAAGATATTATTTCGGCAATAGATGTTCCGGGTTTTGATAACTCGGCTATGGATGGTTACGCTTTTCGTTGCCAAGATGCTGCTTTAGACCAACCACTTGAGCTAGTGGGGGCTGCCCTTGCTGGCCAAGCTTATGCCGGAACCGTTACAGCAGGGCAATGCGTAAGAATTATGACCGGTGCTGTAGTGCCAGCGGGCGCTGATACCGTTATTATGCAAGAGCAGGTTACAGTTAACGCTGATCAACAACACATTCGTTTAACTAAGCTGCCAAAAGTGGGCGACAATATTCGCCGTGCGGGTGAAGATATTGCAAAACAACAACAAGTATTGCCAGCGGGTAAACGCTTAGCCGCTGCAGATATTGGCCTGCTGGCTTCATTAGGTATTGCTGAGGTTATCGTAAAGCCCAAATTAAGAGTGGCTATTTTATCTACTGGGGATGAGTTAACTCCCCCTGGCCAACCTTTAAAAGATGGTTATATTTATGACAGTAACCGCTATGTTATGCATGCTATGTTACAGCGTTTAGGGGTTGAAATTATTGACCTTGGTTTACTGCCAGATGATCCAGACACTATAGAAACCGCGTTTAAACAAGCCATGTTGCAAGCGGATGTGTTGATTACCAGCGCAGGGGTATCAGTAGGTGATGCCGATTACACTAAGCAAATTTTAGTGAAATTAGGTGAAATTGATTTTTGGAAGGTAGCGATAAAGCCTGGCAAACCTTTTGCCTTTGGCAAGCTAGATGACAGTTGGTTCTTTGGTTTGCCGGGTAACCCTGTTGCAGCCGTCGTTACCTTAGAGCAGTTAGTGCAGCCAGTATTGCGTAAAATGGCCGGCGAAACTATGTCTGCTATACCTGAGTTATTAACCGCAACCTGTGAAGTGGCACTGAAAAAGCGCCCTGGCCGTGCTGATTATCAACGTGGCTGGTACTGGCAGCAAAATGGCCAACTTTTTGTTAAAACCCTAGGTAGCCAAAGTTCAGGCATGTTGACCTCTATTGCTAACGCTAATTGTTATATTGTATTACCCCAAGACGCTGGCTCTTTAGAATCAGGCAGCACAGTGGATATTTTGCCTTTTTCAAGCATGTTGCGTTAATTTGCCAGCTAAAAGTACCATTTTTCAGGATAATATATGTTTAAACGGCTTAGTATTAAATTAGCAACAGTACTTATTAGCGGTAGTCTTTTGCTATCTACAGCTGTTATGGCTGAAAATACGAATATTGCAGCAGCGGCGAGTTTACGCTTTGCACTTTCAGATATAGTGGCACTATTTACAAAACAACACCCTGAATATTCGCTACAAGTAACTTATGGCGCTTCAGGTAAACTTAGCCATCAAATTATCAATGGTGCGCCTTTTGATTTATTTTTATCAGCAGATATGCAGCGACCTTTACAGCTTGAAGCTGCTAAAGTTACAGCTTCGCCTATTCAAGCTTATGCTTTAGGCCGAATTGTTATTTGGCAAGCGGATGAAACAGCTCCAGCGTTAACTTTGGCTGATTTAATCCGCCCTGAAATACATAAGTTGGCTATAGCGCAACCGGCTCATGCCCCTTATGGTAAAATGGCGCAGCAAGCGCTAGAAGCTGCAGATATTTGGCAACAAGTGCAAACAAAACTAGTCTTTGGTGAAAATATTGCCCAAACAGCGCAAATGACCCAATCAGGTGCGGCTGATGCGGGCATTATTGCGCTATCTTTAGCTAAAAACCCTAATATTACTCGCGATAACTATTCTTTAATTGATGCAAGCCTACATCAGCCGTTATTACACGGCTTAGTGTTAACTAAATCTGGTGCTAATAACCATGCTGCCAAATCTTTTGCTAACTTTATGCAAAGCGCTGCAGCGGAAGAAATTTTACAACAACATGGCTTTGAACGGCCTTAATCTTACCCTAATTATATACCTCTTTTGCCTTAGTCATTAATGTAGCCTTGTTGATATACATCAATATTGCAATAGTTATAGCAGCGCACACTACATAAAACGGAGGTGTTTTATGTTATTAGTGGATGCATTACTGCACGAATTACAACTTTTTGAGGTTAAACAATTATTTGGCATTCCTGGTGATTTTGTTTTGCCATTATTTGAACAATTACAACAACGTAATAGGTTACCGCTGTATTATTTAAGTCATGAACCGTCAGCGGTATTCGCTGCCGATGCGGCTGCTCGTATTAGTAAAAAACCATCAGTGGTAATATTAACTTATGGCGCAGGCGCACTTAATGCCGTAAATGCCGTAGCTCAAGCCTATGTAGAGCATGTGCCTTTAGTGGTTATTGCTGGTTTTCCTAGTGCAGCGGAAATTCAAAGTGGCTTGCAAATTCATCATCAAGCTAAAAATATTGACTCGCAGCGAGATATTTACCGCGAGATAACTGCTTGCCAAGTGCGGCTTAATAACCCTAAGCAGGCCGGTAATGATATTCGCTTAGCGCTGAAAACAGCAAAAGAGCAAAGCTTGCCCGTATTAATTGAAATTCCTCGTGATGCGGTTTTGTATAATACTGAATTAGCAACAGACTACATAGCACCTCAGCCAGATGCGGTGGATATTGAACAAGCAGTAGCCTATTTAAGCCAAAAATTAGCCGCTGGCCAGCGGCCAGTTATTGTTGCGGGGGTCGATGTTAGGCGTTTTGATGCTGTAGCAGAGCTAGAAGCTTTAGCCAGTAAGTTTAATATTCCTTTTATTAGCACTTTAATGGGCCGAGCTTGTGTCAACCAGCAACATCCGCTTTATCAGGGGATATTTTTAGATAAAACTGATTTGCGGCCAGCTCAATTGTTACGCCAAGCGGATCTTATTCTGCAAATAGGTGTGATAAAAACCGATAGTAATTTTGCAGCAAACCGAGCATTTTTCCCCACTGACAATGTGATAGAAATAAGCGCAGATAAAATGCACACCAAAGATAACGTCTTTAGCGGTATAAGCCTAAAAGCTTTACTAAGTAGTTTATTGCAACAAGCAATACCACCTTTTAGTAACCAAGAGCTAGCAACAGTTGCTTTAGATGGCCCTAAGACAAAACCAGACACTAGCCAACTAACAACTACTAGTGTGGTGCAACAGATAGATCAGCAACTAGTAAAAACAGCACTTACTGTGCCATTTGTTTCTGATATTGGTGATTGCTTATTTGCATCTTTACACGCTAACCCTAGCTTAATGTTGGCTCCAGCTTTTTATGCTTCAATGGGCTATGCCGTGCCAGCGGCCTTAGGCGTGCAAGCGGTGACTGGTTTAAGACCCGTTGTCTTAGTAGGCGATGGCGCTTTTTTAATGACAGGCTTAGAGTTAGGCCACTTTGCTCGTTATGGTTTTACGCCTATTGTTGTTTTATTTAATAACAGTGGCTGGGACATGATTAATGCATTTTCACCTAACCTAAATTGTACTAGCCTCAATAATTGGCATTATGCTGAATTAGCCCACAGCATGGGCGGCAGTGGCGTGCAAGTACATAGCTTAGATGAGTTTAATTTAGCTTTAGCTGCGGCGCTTGAAAATGAAAGTCAATTTAGTTTAATTGAAGTAGTGTTAAGCACCGGTAGCCGTACTGAGCGGCTAAATAATTTTGCAGCCGGTTTTAAAAACGCTGAAAAATCAGCAGTAGTGCAATGTTAGGGCTAAGTCACTTAAGCTTGCGTTAAATCAATAATTGAAACTTTACAGGCGCTAAACTAGCGCCTTATTTTGTTTGTGGGCGCTTTGTTATGTTTAAACCTGAATTACTCTCGCCAGCGGGTAGCTTAAAAGCTATGCGGGTGGCTTTTGCTTATGGTGCCGATGCGGTATACGCCGGCCAGCCACGTTATAGCTTACGAGTGCGTAATAACGAATTTACGCTGGCAGAATTAAAAATAGGCATAGAAGAAGCGCATCAGCAAAATAAAAAATTCTATGTGGTGGTTAATATTGCCCCACACAATAGCAAGCTTGGCCGTTTTGTTGCCGATATGGCCGCTGTGGTAGCGTTAAAGCCAGATGCGTTTATTGTTTCTGATCCTGGCGTGATTTACTTACTGCAGCAAAACTTTCCTAATATAGCTCTGCATTTATCTGTGCAAGCCAATACCATGAACTGGGCGGCAGTGAAATTTTGGCAGCAACAAGGCGTAGAGCGAGTGATAGTATCGCGGGAACTGGCTATTGAAGAAATAGCTGAAATACGCCAACAAGTACCTGATATGGAAATTGAAGTTTTTGTGCATGGTGCTTTATGTATGGCTTATTCAGGCCGCTGCTTACTATCGGGTTATATTAATAAACGGGATCCAAACCAAGGTACTTGTACTAATTCCTGCCGTTGGCCTTATAGCGTGCAACTAGCAGAAGAAGACGAAGTAGGCCAGTTTAAACCTATTAGCACACCGGCATTAATTGAAGAACAAGGCCGACCTGGTGAACTAATGTCATTGGATGAAGATATTCATGGCAGCTACATTTTAAATTCTAAAGATTTACGTGCCGTACAGCATGTCGAAAAACTAAGCGCCATGAAAGTGCATTCATTAAAAATTGAAGGGAGAACAAAGTCTGTTTATTACGTGGCGCGTACCGCTCAGGTTTATCGGCAAGCTATAGATGATGCTGCGGCAGGTAAAGCTTTTGATACTCGCTTATTAGACCAATTAGAAGGCATGGCAAATAGAGGCTTTACCGAAGGCTTTTTACGCCGGCATGTGCCGCAAGATACCCAAAACTATGGCACTAGTCATAGTCAGGGCGAGCAGTTATTAGTTGGCGAGTTTATTGGTCAGCAAGATAACCAAGGTTATGCCTTAGTTGAGGTTAAAAATCGCTTTGCTATTGGCGATAAGCTGCTATTGATGACACCAAAAGGTAATGTTAACTTTACTTTAACCGGTTTAAAAGACAGCCAATATAATGACATTTTACTTGCGCCTGGCTCTTGTTATAAATTATTAGTGAAGCTGCCTGAACCGGTCGATTTAGCTTTTGCCATGCTAATTAAGTACGCTAATCATATTGAGCAGCCCTTAGAAACTAGAGTCGGCTAAGGTATAGATTTAATTTCTTTAATATCTGTACCTATCGTTATATACATCGATCACTTTTTGCGGTTCAGCCATTTTTTAGCCCACTTAGGCCTATTAACCTCATAATAATATGGATTTTTAGGCAGTGTGATCTTGGGGTTAGCTTGCTTTAAAGCTGCAAAAAAAACTTTTCTATCAATAGAAAAGTTATTGTACATCAGCTGCTTGCGTTCGCCTGAGCTTAGTGCTATCAGAGTCGTGCTATAGTTGCGCTGTACATCAGTAAATTGTTCAAGTGCCACAACTTCTGCAATAGGAACTGTCCAGCCGTGATCGGCAAAAGTAGGAGCAAAGTAATGTAGCTCTTTAGCTGTGACACTAAGCTCTATACTTTTATTTTTAAACCAAAAATAAAGCGCAATACCAACTAGAATGGCTTCTATAATCCAAATAGCAATATCAGCAACAGCCATAATTTCAGTCGCTGCTGCTTGATCATACTTAGGAAGGTAATGCGCTGCAGCTAAGTACATTGCATAGGCGACAACTGCATTTAATAGTAAGGTTATAGCCATGCTGCGTTGGCTTCGGCTGTATTTAAAATAGGTCAATTTAGTTTACTCCTAGCCTGATATAACAAAACGCAACAAAATGAAGATGAGCACCGCTAATATAGTTTGACTATAAAACCTTAGCATTAAATCTAATGATAAGGATATTTTTGTCTAGGTTTGTATTCTTGTTGATAAAGATCAAAGCATGCAGCTACCAATCTGTTTAAATAGACAGCTATAACCCATTTAGGAGTATTAGGCCTTGCCAGCTTTGATAGAAGTGTCATGTATAAATTGTGATATGTGTGTCCCTGAGTGTCCTAATGAGGCTATTAGTATGGGGGCACTGCATTATCAGGTGACTGCTGAGCTTTGTACTGAATGTGAGGGCTTTTATGATAAGCCTACTTGTATAGTCGTTTGCCCAATAGATTGTATAGCGTTAGTTTAAGGTGCAAAACAGCCGTCTTTATTCTGTTTTAATGAAAATAAATAAACACTTAGCTGAAATATAATGTGATGATCCGCGTTCTATTAGTCAACTAAGACGGTCAATTAAGGTAACATTAGATTAATGACCGCCATGATTATGTTTATTTGGAGAATAGAATGAAGATTTCTTGTTATTTAACGCTATTAGGGTTAACTGCAGTATTGAGTAATTTTGCTTATGCCGAAGAAAAAACACCTGAAGTGATTGAGTTTATACAAAAGCAAGGTCTTGAAATTGTCGATACGTTTGAAACTGAAGCGGGGTTAACCGGGTACGCAACTCAGGTGAATGGCCGGGCAATAACAGTATATTTAACGCCAGATAAAAAGTATGCGCTTATTGGAAACCTAATTAATGCCCAAGGAAAAGATTTAGGTGCAGATGCAGTTCAGCGTCTTATCAGCGGCCCTGCCAATGAAAAAATTTGGCCTTTATTAGCGTCGTCAAACTGGGTCGCTGATGGTAAAGACACCGCGCCGCGAGTTATTTATACTTTTACTGATCCTAACTGTCCTTATTGCCATAAGTTTAGAGCCGCTGTTGCTGATGACATTGAAGCAGGTAAAGTTCAATTACGTCATATTATGGTAGGAATAATTCGCCAAGATAGCCCTTCAAAAGCGGCTAATATTTTAGGTTCTTCTGATCCGGTTAAAACTTTATTGCAGCATCATACAATGTTAGATAAAGGCGGTATTAAGCAAGATCAACAAGCGATTAAAAATGGCTTCCCAGCCGTTAATATTAATACAGCATTATTACGTGACTTGGGGTATTCAGCTACGCCAACAAATTTTTATAAAGATGAAAATGGTCAAGTGGTTATTGTGCAGGGAATGCCAAGAGCTGAAGCCTTGAAAAAAATGTTAGGTAAATAATGATAGCCGTTAATTTAGGGCCTTTAGCCTTACCGGTATCTCCTTTATTAACCTTGATCAGCATTATTATTGGTTTTACGGTAACCTCTTTTGTTGCAAAAAAAGCAGGAGTACAGCAAAAAGAAAGTGCTTCTAATGCTTTATTTATAATATTGCTAACCGGCTTGGTTGTGGGACGTTTCGTTTTTGTGCTGCGGTTTGCTGATAGCTATGACAGCTTTTGGCAAATGCTGGATATACGCGATCGCGGCATTGACTATATGGCGGCCTTATTTAGCGCATTAGTTGTGTTATTTATTCAGTTAAAGCAGCGTCAGCTGCGCAAAGCCTTGTTATCTGGCGTAATCACTATGATAGCGTTATTTACGCTTTTTACTTTAGTTATCACGGCAGGTCAGGCGCAAGCTGTGCTGCCCGATACGAGTTTTATGCAACTAGACGGTAAAAAAGTAAAGATAAGCGATATTAGTCAACAGCGGCCTACTGTAGTCAACTTATGGGCTAGCTGGTGTCCACCTTGCCGGCGTGAAATGCCTGTTTTGCAACAAGCTGAACAGCGTTATGCTGATATTAGTTTTATTTTACTTAACCAGCGCGAGCCAACCGATACTGTAGAACACTTTTTACAGCAAAATGGTTTAAGCTTTAAGCATGTGCTGTTAGATAATAAAGGCGATATGGCAACCGCTATGGCCGCTTTTGGTTTACCTGTAACCTTGTATTTTGATACCAATGGTCGCTTAGTTCATAGCCATATGGGCGAGTTATCAGCAGCCAGTTTACAACAAAGTATTGAGCAGTACCTAAAATAACTAAACACTAAACATGTGCTTAGTGCAGAGCAACGGCTTTAATTTGTATATATAACGGCATATTTATAGCAAGTTTTAGCCGCTGTGCGGATTGTTTAGTAATTAGGGCTTGTAGCGGTTGTTGTTCAACCTTTAGCTGCACTAATACTTCGGCAGGGTGCTCGGCATCGCGCAAACCGGTAATAGTAGCTTGTAGCTGATTATTTACCGAGCTGTGCTCTAAAGGTTGTAAGCTCAGGGCGACATCTCTAGCTTGAATGCGCAGCCTGCAGCTATTTTGCTCAGGCAGCTGAGCGCTAGTTTGCTCTTGCTGGCTTAATGGTTTTGGTACTTGTAATTGCTGCTTACCTAACTGCAAACTTAACAAGTTAGGATCTTGGCTAGGCTTCATTTTGCAGTGCAAAACAGACATAGCACCAAAGACTGCAAACTGAGCTAAGTTTAGCTGTTGCTGTAATTCCCCTTGGCTAATGACTTGGCCTTGATCAACTAGCACTATATAGTCGGCTAGTTGCACTATATCTTCGAGTTGATGGCTTACTAATAACATAGGGATTTTGCTTTGCTGGGCAACTTGCTGCAAATAAGGCAATATTTCTTGTTTGCTAGGGCCGTCTAGTGCGGTTAAAGGCTCGTCTAACAATAGTAATTGTGGGCTAGTTAATAAGGCGCGGCCTAAGGCAATGCGTTGGCGCTGGCCGCCGGATAGCTGGGCTAAATCTAGGGCGAGTAAAGGCTCAAGTTGCAGCATATTTATTACCTGCTCTGGCTGCAACTTTTGTTGGGCTTTAGCTGTTCGTTTATAACCGTATAATAAGTTATCTCTTACCGATAAATGGGCCAATAAACTGGCTTCTTGAAATACCATGCCAAGACGGCGTTTATGAATAGACACTGAGGTTTTACCCTGCAGCCAGTTTTGCTGTTGAAAACTAATCTGGCCTTGGCTGTTTGGCTCTAAGCCGGCAATAGCACGCAGTAAGCTGGTTTTACCACAACCTGAACGACCAAAAATAGCGGTTACGCCTGTGCTGGGAAGTTGGCAATTAACTTGCAGCATAAAATGCCGCCGCGGCAAGCTAAAATTTAAATTAATCATAATCTTACCAATGAAAAGCGGCGCTGAGCAGTATACACCAGCGATAACACTATAAAAGCGGCGATCAACATACCTAACGACAAGGTATGGGCAGCGGCATAATCCATTGCTTCGGCATAATCATAAATTAACACTGATAACACTCGGGTTTCGCCAGGAATACTGCCCCCCAGCATTAAAATAACGCCAAACTCACCTAAAGTATGAGCAAAACTAAGTGTAGTGGCGACAATAAAGCCGCCGCGACAAAGCGGTAAGGTAATAGTGAAAAACCGATCGAGTTTATTAGCGCCTAAACTGGCCGCAACTTCAAGCGGCCGGCGGCCCATATCCCGAAACGCCTGCAATAAAGGTTGCACAGCAAAGGGTAAAGAGTAAACAACCGAAGCAATTAAAATACCGGTAAAACTAAAGGCTAAATGGCTTAAACCTAAACTTTGTAAGGTGCCGCCAACAGCACCATGCGGACCAAGTAGCATTAGCATATAAAAGCCTAATACAGTAGGGGGTAATACTAAGGGAAGGGCAACAATAGCTTGTACTGCTATACGCAACTTACTATGGCCGGAAGCCAACCAAGAGGCGATAGGGGTGGCGATAACTAATAAAATTAAGGTGGTATAACTACATAACTTAATGGTTAGCCAAATAGCCTGCCAATCGGCTGCGGTTAACTTACTTAAGCTGAGTTCCATATTTACCCATCCCTTGCGGTTACTGTATTTACTACTATCACAACTACTAGTACAGCTACTAGTACAAGCTACCAGCGTTTAATGGCAGCTTGATCACTGGCTTTAGCAGCTACCCAGTATTCTTGTTCGGTAGTGTGCTCTTTTTTCCAAAATGGCGCCGTATTTTTTAAGTAATCCATTATAAACTGGGCTGCTTCAAAAGCAGCAACACGATGTGGGCTAGTAACGCCAACAAAGACTATTTGCTCATTAGGCAATAAAGTGCCCACCCGATGAATAATACGCACACCACCAAGCTGCCAGCGTTGTTGTGCCTGCTTAGCAATATCCTCTAAGGCCCGCTCGGTCATGCCAGGATAATGCTCTAAAGTCATGGCTTTTAAAGTGCTGTTGGCAAGTTCACGCACTAAACCGGTAAATATAACCACAGCACCACAGCTGGCATTAGTGCTTAAGCTGGCATATTCATCAGCCAGATTAAAATCTGCTTGTTGTACGCTAATAGATAGTGTCATGTTAGCCGCCAGTAACCGGTGGGAAAAAGGCGAGCTCATCATTAGCTTTTACTTCTGTGCTTATAGGCACCAGTTGCTGATTTAAAGCGCATAATAAATCTGCTTGGCTTAATGCGTGTTGCCAAAGACTATCTTTAGCTTGTAATTGGGCTAATACAGCGGCAATAGTTACTGTTTTCGATGCTGAGGCATTGCTAGTTAATGAGCTTAAGTTAAATTCTAGTTGGGCGCATTGTAAGCGCTCGCGCAGGGCGGCAAAAAATAAGATTTTAATCATGCTAGTGCTCCTTTACTTATAATCTGTTACTTAATTATCTTCTAACAAATAATGGCCTGATTTGCCGCCGGTTTTTTCAATTAAACGAATATCGGTTATTTGCATGGCTTTATCAACGGCTTTGCACATATCGTAAATAGTTAAAGCCGCTACCGATACCGCGGTTAAGGCTTCCATTTCAACACCAGTTTGGCCACTTAATACGCAAAGGCTTTGCAGCTTAATCTGGCCATTAGCTGCATCTAATGTAAAGTCGATACTGACCTTACTTAACATCAGCGGATGACAAAGCGGGATTAAATCACTGGTTTTTTTTGCGGCCATAATACCGGCAATACGGGCGGTGGCTAACACATCCCCTTTTTTAATTAATGCTTGTTCAATAAGAGCAACTACTTCTGGCTGGGTATTAATAGTGGCTGCAGCCCTAGCTTCACGCTTGGTGCTAACTTTATCTGATACATCCACCATGCTAGCTGCGCCATCTTTATCCAGATGAGTTAGCTGTAAATCACTATCGGCTTGGTTAAAAAAACTATCCTTCATATTAAGCTCCATTACAGCTATTAAGTGGGCTATTTTTAACGTGGGCAACAAAGTTACAAGGCCCAGTGCGGCTATCTAGTTGCGGTAAAATTAACTGCTCCATGGCTAAGCGACAGGCGCCACCTGAACCTGGCATAGCAAAAATTAAGCTATGATTAGCAAAGCCCGCTAAGGCACCAGACTGCATAGCCGCCGAGCCTAATTCCGCAAAAGAAAGCTGGCGAAATAATTCACCAAAACCTGGAATAGGCGTGTCGATTAAGGCGCTAACGGTGCTAACAGTGCAATTACCCGCAGCAAAGCCGGTGCCACCGTTGATTAAAATAACTTGAATGTTTTCATCTTGGCTCCACTGATTAAGTGTGGTAGTAATAGCCGCAATATTATTTTTATGAATAGCGCGCGCGGCAACAATGTGGCCAGCTTGCTGGCATAGGTTAGCAAGTAAGTCGCCACTAGTGTCACTTTCAGCGCTGCGGCTGTCAGATATAGTCATCACGGCAAGCTTAAGGGCGTAAAACTGATTTAATTTGGCTTTGGCCATTATCTTAACTCCAAAATAGATGGCTAATTGCTAGATTTACTCTGTTTTTGAGCAGTCTGCAAAGAACAGCTTAATGTTGTTTGTTGCTGTAAAAACGCCTGCCAGTCTGCAGGGGTATTGGTATTGAGCAACTGTGTTTCATCAATGTCGACTGAACTAGCATTTAAAGCGTTTAATAACTGCTTAATTGAACGCTGCTGTTTAGTTAGTTGTTGGCTAATAACGTGCTGTAATTGGCTGTTAATCGTTAGCAAACAGGGTAAGGGGCTTTGGTTAAAGCAGGCTGCAGCTGCGCTTTGTTGCAGTAATAGTTGTAACGCCTGAGTACTCAGTAAAGGTGTATCTATAGGCAATACTAATAACCGCTTATGCTGACAGTGCGGCAGTGCTGCTAAAATACCTGCTAAAGGCCCTTGCTCAGGTTGCAAGTCTTGAATATAACCTTTTTGGTTGCGGCTAATTAAAACTTGGCTAGCTCCAGCCTGCGTAGCTAATTGCTGCATATGTTGCAATAAGCTTTGACCTGCGAATTGCAAGCAGGCTTTATCTTGGCCCATACGGCTTGATTTACCGCCAGCTAAAATTAAGGCACTAAATTTACTCATTTTTTAGCCGCCAATCATAGCTAAATGGCGAGTTGAGCCGCTGTTGTCATCTAATAAATAATGGGTTTCCGCTTTGGTTAAAATAGCGGCTTGTAAAAACTGCATAACGGGCTCTGGATCGTCAGAGGCGAGTAAATGGCGTAAGTTTTGATGCTGCTCGGTAAATAAGCATAAAAATAACTTAGCTTGGCTAGACACTCGTAAGCGATTGCAATCAGCACAAAAGTCTTTGCTATAAGGCATAATTAAGCCAATTTTACCTTGATAATCCGCATGGCTATATTCTAATGCTGGGCCATCAGAGATGCCTTTGGCTTGTA
Organism: Rheinheimera sp. WS51; assembly: GCF_050936095.1. Taxonomy (NCBI): domain Bacteria; kingdom Pseudomonadati; phylum Pseudomonadota; class Gammaproteobacteria; order Chromatiales; family Chromatiaceae; genus Rheinheimera; species Rheinheimera sp. WS51. The sequence continues at coordinate 15,004 of NZ_JBOTRC010000013.1, read as the reverse complement.
GTTGCCAGCCTTGCTCTAATAAAGTTTGTTGAATGCTGCTGCCACTTAAATGCTGCTTTTGATAAAAAGCGGTATTGTCGTTGGTGCGCATAAGCTCGATAAAGCGCAGTGATACCGGTCGATCTTTTACAAACTGCTGAAAGTCAGGTAGCGCCAACGCATTGTGTTGCCGTAACAAAACCGTATTGATTTTTACTTGTTTAATACCCACAGCTTGCGCATACTCTATGCCCTCAAGGATTTCAGCTAGTTTATCTTGACCTGTTACCAAATGAAAAGTAGCCGCATCTAAGCTATCAATACTGACATTAATAGCGTCTAAGCCAGCGGCTTTTAAAGCCTCAGCATCACGTTTTAAACGATAACCATTGGTAGTTAAAGCTACTTTTTCAATACCAGGTACCGCTTTACAAGTGGCGATAATTTCACATAAATCTTTGCGTAAAGCAGGTTCGCCGCCGGTGATCCGGACTTTTTTAGTGCCTAATTTAGCAAAGGCCGTCACTAAGCGTTTAATTTCGGGTAAGGTTATTTCACCTGAGCGTGAATTACAGTCATTGCCATCGGGTAGGCAGTAGGTACAGCGAAAGTTACAACTTTCGGTAATAGAGAGCCGCAAATAGGTAAAGCGGCGCGAGAATGCGTCTACTAACATTGAATACACCTTTCCAAATCGGGGAGGTGAGGCCGTTTCCAGCAGCACCCGGTGGCATTATTGCCACGGCTTGCCGTTCATGCCTACAATTAATGCTTTGCAGGGGTAGAGCCGGTAGCTCGGCGTTATGTATTGAGTGTAGCTTAGTCATTATGAAGTTTAAATTGCCAAAAAGGAGTGCTTATAAGCTACCTATAATGAGGTAGCCAATTATAAAGGTTTATTTAACCGCTTATTCTGTTAACTCTTTGGCTAAATAATCAATTAATAAACGAATTTTGGCTGAAAGCTGGCGGTTATGTGGGTATAAAGCCCAAATGGTTTCATTGGGTATTTTATAGTTATCTAATAAAGTAATAAGTTGGCCGCTGTCTATATGATCTTGCAAATAATAATTGGGCAATTGCACTATACCTAGGCCCTTTAAGGCTGCGTCGGCTAAGGCAACACCGCTGTTATAACGTAAGCGGCCGCTAAGGCGAATGTTGCGCTCTTTGCCACTATCAATAAAGCGCCAATAGTCATTAGTGCCCATTAAGCAACTATGGTATTCAAGCTCTGATAAGCTGTGTGGCATACCGTGTTTTTTAATATAGCTAGGCGCTGCGCAGACATAGTTACTGCGTTGGCTAAGTTTTTTAGCAATAAGAGTGGAGTCGGCCAAATTACCTATGCGAATAGCTAAATCAAAACCGTTTTCAACTAAATCCATTTTTTGGTTGGTTAAGAAAGCGGTTACTTCAACCTCGGGGTAGAGCTGAATAAAATTATTTATTAGCGGTAAAATTTGCTGCTCGCCATAGGTAACAGGCGCCGTTAGTTTTATTGTGCCTTGCGGTTTAGCCTGTAAATTAGTAATGGCGCGTTCTGCAGCCTCTAAGCCGTCTAATACACCACGACAATGCTGATAAAATATTTGGCCTTCTTCTGTTAGCGACACTTTACGCGTTGTACGGTAAAACAACTTAGTGTTTAAGCGTTTTTCTAAAGCCGTGATTTGTCGGCTAACTTGAGCCGTTGAAATGCCAAGTTGTTGCGAGGCTTGAGTAAAGCTATTTTTTTCAGCTACAGCAACAAACTCGCTAATTCCTTCCCACAACATTTAACTGCCTTACGCTTGTTCTGATTTAAGTATAAAGTGCCAGAAATTTCGTGTTATAGCAAAGTAAAAGGCGACGCTGACTGTTGTAGCTTAGTTTATTAACTTAGCTTTTAAAGCGTTATTATTAATTATATTTTTATTCAATGCTTTAGCTTAAATTTTGTTTGTAAGAGGCTATTTGTGAGAATGTTATTACACTATGCTAGTATTAGCACCACAGTTAGGTAGCACAGCTAACTTTATCTCTTATTGTAGCCTTTAAATCACCAATTTAAATTAGCAAGTACTAATTTAGCTTGGTCTCTGACTAATTTCTGAATTTGCTTAGGAGTCAAAATGGCCTTATCTGAAGCAGCTAAATCTAAACAGCCCATCATGTTGTTAGTAGAAGGCACCAGCTGTGCCAGTTGCGTAGCTAAAGTGGAAAAAGCCTTACATGCGGTAGCAGGTGTAGATAAAGCAGAAATGAATTTTGCCGATCGTTCTGTGCTAGTTAGCGGTAATGCTAAGGCGACAGCACTAATTAAGGCTATAGAACAAGCAGGCTATCAAGCTAAGTTACCCGATACCGACCAAGAAGAGTTATTGCTAGAAGAAAGGCAGCAAGCGGATGCGGCTAAATATAAGTTATTGATGCGCGATACTTGGTTAGCTTTAGCCTTAGGTGTGCCGCTGATGTTATATGGTCTAATAACCAATGATATGACGGCTGATACCACTATAGAGCGCTGGTCATGGTTAGCGGTTGGTTTATTAACCTTTTTATTAATGGTATTTCCAGGTCGTCATTTCTATGTAGGTGCTTGGCAGAGTATAAAAAATCATTCTGCCAATATGGATACCTTAATCGCCTTAGGTACAGGCACGGCTTGGCTGTATTCAATGGTAGTCGTGTTAGTGCCTGAGGTAATGCCCGAGATGACGCGGCATATTTACTTTGAAGCCACCGCTATGATTATCGGTTTAGTGAATTTAGGCTTAGCGCTAGAGCTTAAAGCGAGGGGGCAAACCTCGGCCGCTATTGCCCGTTTAATTGGTCTACAAACCAAAACTGCTTTAGTTATACGTAATGAGCAAGAGCGTAGCATTAACATTGATCAAGTTATTTTAAATGACATTGTTAAAGTGCGCCCAGGTGAGAAAATACCGGTTGATGGTGTCGTGATTGAAGGCCGAACAGCAATAGATGAATCTATGCTAACGGGCGAGCCGATGCCGGTAGATAAACAGGCTAAAGATACGGTTTCTGCAGGTACGTTAAATAAAACTGGTACTATTTTATTTAAAGCGACCCGAGTAGGCAAAGACACGGCGCTGGCGCAAATTATTCAAATGGTAAAGCAGGCACAAAACGCCAAACCGGCTATTGGCCGCTTAGCCGATGTTATTTCTGCTTATTTTGTGCCAGCCGTTATGATTATTGCCGTTTTAACCGCACTGGCTTGGTTAAATTTTGGCACCGAGCCCAGTTTAGCTGTGATTACCGCCACCACAGTGCTGATTATTGCTTGCCCTTGTGCTTTAGGGTTGGCAACGCCTATGTCAGTGATGGTAGGGGTAGGCAAAGCCGCAGAAGCGGGCGTTTTGATCCGTAATGGTGAAGCTTTACAAACGGCGTCTAAAGTACAGGTTATGTTGCTAGATAAAACCGGCACTATTACCCAAGGCAGCCCTAAATTAACCGATATCAAATTAGCTGAGGGCTTTGAGCAAGCCCAAGTATTGCAGTTAGCGGCAAGCTTAGAGTCAGGCTCAGAGCACCCGTTAGCTCAAGCTATTTTAGAGGCGGCCAAACAGCAAGATATTAGCTTAGATAAGGTAACAGACTTTAATGCCATAGCCGGCCATGGTGTCAGTGCTAACTTAGCTGGCAAAAGTTTATTATTTGGTAATGAAAAGCTAATGCGTAAGCATAATATTGATATCAGTGCCTTTATTGAGTCTGCTCAAGCTTTAGCCGAGCAAGCAAAAACACCGATGTATTTTGCGGTAGCGGGCAAATTTGCTGCAATATTAGCAGTGTCAGATCCGATTAAAGAAGACTCTATCGCTGCCATTAAACGCTTACAGCATAATGGTATTAAAGTGATGATGCTAACGGGCGACAACAAAGCTACCGCTGCTGCTGTGGCTAAAGCTGTGGGCATCACTGAGTATTTTGCCGAAGTATTACCTAAGCATAAGTCTGATAAAGTGAAAGAGTTACAGCAACAGGGCTATATTGTTGGTATGACAGGTGATGGCATTAACGACGCACCGGCTTTAGCCTTATCTAACGTTGGTTTTGCCATTGGCACGGGTACTGATGTGGCGATAGAAAGCGCAGACATTACCTTAATGCGCGGCTCACTGCATGGTTTGGCCGATGCCATTGCCATTAGTAAGGCCACTTTAACTAATATTAAACAGAACTTATTTGGTGCCTTTATTTATAACGTAGCGGGTATTCCAATAGCGGCAGGTATTTTATATCCGTTTTGGGGCATTTTGCTTAACCCTGTGGTTGCAGGTGCAGCTATGGCGTTATCGTCAGTAACAGTGGTAACCAACGCTAATCGGCTACGTTTATTTAAGCCAAAACAGCATTAATGCCAGTTGTTCGCTTTGTTAATACTGGCCTCGCACCTAATACAGTTAATGCTAACAGCGGCTAAATAGTGTCTATAAATAAGGATAAATAAACTATGTGGTTAATTAATTTACTGGGTTTGGCACTGATTGGCTTAATTGTTTGGTGGTTTTGGTTATACCAGCCAAGCACAGCAGCAGCTAAAAAGATGTCTGATACTAAGTAATAGTGCTATGTACTAAGTGTTGAATGCTTAGTGTTAAATGTTAAGTGTTAAGTGTTAAGTGTTAAGTGCTAAGTGTTGAATGTTGAGTTGTTAGTTTTGTTAGCCAGTTTTCAATAGCAAATACGTGCGGATCATCAATTTTTAATTGTCGTAGTGATTGGGCTAACTGCAATAAATACTCACTGTTTTCACCACTGGCTCCTTTAGAGCGGGCGATATGTTTAGCAATATCCTGCTCTGATGCTGGGCCTAAGTAAGCGCTGTTATCTGCAGTGGCAATATAGGTTAAACCTGTGCTTACTTGATTATCAGCAAAATGCAATTCGGTATTAACTCGTAAGTAGCCATTTTTCTCACGGTAATCTAATTGAGTGAAAACACTAGGGCTAACTCTATAGGCCATTCCTTCGCAACTGGCGCCTGGCATTTCAACTAAAGTTGCTACTCGGCCCGGTGCTTCTGGTGTACTGAGATGATCGTGTGAACTTTGCCAAAATATCCGTTTACCGGCTAAAATAGAATGGCCTTTTAGGCAACTAATTGTTATCCAGCAGATGCACCGCATCCACCACAGCCAACGGCAAGAAGAAACCAATAGTAATTACAGCTTCAATTTAACGCTTTGGAATAAGCTATTTGGTAGTTATCGCAAAACCGCGACTAAAACCGATCAAGAATTAGATATCGGCTTAGTGCAATACCCGAAGCCTGAGCAAAATAGTGGCTTAAGCTACTTGCTCAGTTTACCGTTTCGGCGTAAAAAGTAATTTGGCTATATTTTACTCTATAACAAATATGATTGATTACTATTTTATAAGATGATGTTTTTAAACAAATTAAATATGTAACAAAATTAATATTTATTGGTTAATATAAGCAACGAAATTAAGTACAGCTCATTTTGAATAAGGATATTAACTATGCGTTTTACGGCGCTAGTATTCTTGATTTTGTTCAGCCTGCCTGCGACTGCATTAGAAATAATTGCGGAAATCCCATCACCATTTGAAGAGCAAATAGCTTTTAATTTAACGCCTAATTCTTTTGTTTTAAAAACAAGAGCTGAAAGTGGAGAAGTTGAAGTTTGGCGAATTAACCCTGACACCAACTTTCCAGAATCTTGGTTACAATTTAACGAGGTTAAACCTGACAGTAGTACAAAACCCATCTATTTTACTGCTTTAGGACAAGATTTTTGGGTAGCGGGAATAAATACCAATGGTACAGAAAATATTGAAACTATTGATATCGCCCATTATCAAGCAAATGGTAATGTAAGTTATATAAGCGTCGTCGCACCTACAGACCTTGGTTATATTCTGAGTGACGCAGCCAAATGGCATTACATTAATGAATTAGATCTATTAGTAGGCCGGCTAATTAAAGGTGGGGGTGACAATGACGTATTGTTGTTATGTCAGCAAGCTAAGCAACTACGGGCAGAGAATTGTCGTTATAAGCCTATTGAAAAAGGTGAGTTAACCATTGCAAACAGGCATATCATAATAAAAAATAATTCTACGATGAGGCTTTATTCGTTAACCCAAGCTTATGAATTACATACTGAATTTTATACCGATACACGTTTTTCTGAAATGAGTTACTGGCCAGGTTCAGATAGGGTTCAATTTAAAACTTCTGGCATTGATAATGGAGTGTCTTATGAGCAGTTTTGGCAGTTAAGCTTAGCTGATAATGGTTTGCCTAAAGAATTAGAGCAACGAAGTAGTCAGGCGAGTTTTAACAATGCAGGCTGTTTATTTTATGTGATAAATAAAGCGTTATGTATATCTTTAAATAATATGACTTTTTTAAGTCATCAGCCTGAACAAGATATTAGTGTGAAATTTGAGTATCAGGGATCTGTTGCCAATGGCCCTACAGGTGAATTAATGGCTGTTGCTGGCGGAAATCGTATTGTAACTGCAACAAGGTTTAGCTTAACTGTACTTGAACTGCCGCTTCCTGAGCATAAAGTGTTGCTATTACCAGAAGAAATAGCGTTATTTTCAAATGATGAATTTACGCTAAATAAAGCCGATTTTTTTAGTGATATTAACGTCGATAATATTTCATTACGAGTGTCTTGGCAGAGTGAACATTCTTCGGTATCGAATAATATTCTCATTCCTATTAGCAGTACTGTATTTAAGGTAGATACTGAAAAAAAAATTGCCCGCTTTAATCCCAGGGGTAGTTTATTAATAGATGTCATAGACGGTATGTGGAATGCGTATTATAAGGTGTTGCTTAGTATCACCAACATTAATGCTGCTCCAATAGCCACAAGCCGAGTAATTCATACCGAAACATTAGAAATAGACCAAAGCTATCAGCTTGAGTTAAGTGATATTTTTACTGATCCAGACTTAGATATTTTAGTCTATATAAGTAATGATTTACCTGACATATTTGCCTTAATTGATGGCGTTATAGTGGTCACGCCTAAACAAGCTGAAAGTTTTTCATTTACTGTTACTGCAACAGATCCAGCTGGGTTATCTGCACAGGCTACGATAATGGGCAAATTTTCAGCCCCAAACAATCCAAAAAGCAACCCCAAAAGTGATGCGGGCACGCTATCTGTTTATGGGCTACTTATACTGCTATGTTTTGTACGCTTGCGAATGCGAAAAAACTAACACTTAATTGATTAAGTTACGGGGAATGTTTATGCGTGAAAACAGTTTTTTATGCTTGTTGATGTTGTTGTTTCTGGCAGGTTGTGGTGGTGAAAGTAATAAAAATGATGTAACAACTGGTAACCTGCCTAAATTTACGCTGACAGTGCCAGCTATTACTGTCACGGGTGATATGTTAAAGCAGGTGACCGTTATGCAGCAGATAGGCACTGTGACTGCTAGTAATGCCAGTGCACAAACGCTATATTTTCATCTTGATTTGCGGCACAACACTATTAATAGCGCTGATGTATTAATTGAAAATGGCCGGGTGTATGCGCGAGTATTTTTAAAAGCCGCGTTTTCGATGGTAGACTTAAATGCGCCAACACGATTAGAAATACCAACCAAAATAACCGCTTGTTTAAACATCAGTTGCACCCAGCAATTACCGGGTTCTCCCGCAAATTTGAACGTAACGTTAGTGTTTGCGCCTGCAGAAATTATAAACGTACCTCAGTTTTTATCTTTTTCGTCAGATGAAGCTGACAATAATGAGGGGGTGCAAACACTCACTTCATTTAGTATTCACAACACTAGTACCGAGCCATTATATAGTACTTTAACCCATTATTCAGAACAGCTATTTCAGCATGCGTCATTAAGCAGAGCGACAGGGAGTGTTAGTGATTATGAACTTAAATTACAATTTCTTAAACCAGAAACACTTGCAAATAAACAGCACTTTGGCTTGGTGTCAATGCAGTTTTGTTATGATTCTAGCTGTAACTACAGGGTTAAAAATAGCCAGCAGCAAGTTGCAATAACTTATAATCAACTTGGATCAGCCTATAAAGATTATCCAGATTTAAATGTATTACCATCAATACTTCCACCAGATATTACTATGCAAAACCAAAATCACTTTCTAAGCCAAGAAAATGTTTTGGTCGGTTACATTGTTCGTGAACAACAGACTTTTCTTGTTGCTTATGATTTAAGTTCAGGGCGCTTAAATGAATTAGACATCAGCGGCGATGCCTATAATATGCATTCTGGTGCGAGTCATTTAATGTTTGCTGAATGGCATAGCACTGCACAAGGCATGATGTTTGAGCATAAAGTTTATGGTTGGAATAACAATAATTTTACGTTGATAAACAGCTTTACGTTGCCTAATTTATGGAACAATGTCACTTTTTACAACAACAGCATTTATACCTATAACCACGATGCCTCATTACCTTATCGTTACAATATTGGGCCGCCAGGTGCGTTAGTAAATAGCGTGTTTCCACTTAGCTCAACCCATATTGTCGATAATAGTAACGGCAGGTTTTACAATATCGGTACAAGTAGCCCAGGGTGGATTCAACAGTGGCAGCTTACAGATGCAGAACCACACTTATTAAGTGACAAGGCTATTAGTACAGCAGGAAGCAGCTGTTGGGAAATATTCAAGTTACTTAATGGTTACGGAATAATTAACAATTGCGCTGAAGTGTATACATTTAACACTGGCCCAAATGATGAGATTAAGCAAACCCAGCTGTTATCTATTCCTGAAACTCATGAAATTAAAGGTATTGCTGTGAATGATGTTAAGCAGCAATTTGTGCTGATACTGCATCCAAAATCTAATAATAGTTGTAATAAAATAAAATCTTACTGTGATCTTATCGTACAGCGCTACAAAAATGATTTAACCCTTATGGATGAATATGGTTGGCGCGGCCAAGGTAGTGCTGAAGTAAACAAGGTAGAATATCCTTCGGAATATGTCTTTTACGATCAAAGCGGAGAAACTCTATATATGTTTAAAAATGATAGCCCAAAGAGCACAGAGTTATTTCCAATTAATTTTCCGTGATTTTGAGGTTTAATATTAGCTGAATATAAAAACTTAAAGCAACGTTGGATATTTATATTACTACGTTGCTTTATTCCTGCCTGACTTAGTCTGAATATAAATTCAGTTTGCAATATTACTGGCCTAGCACCTAATACAGTTAATGCTAACAGCGGCTAAATAGTGTCTATAAATAAGGGTGAATAAGCTATGTGGCTAATAAATTTACTGGGTTTGGCATTGATTTGCTTAATTGTTTGGTGGTTTTGGTTATATCAGCCAAGCACAGCGGCAGCTAAAAAGATGTCTGATACTAAGTAATAGTGCTATGTACTAAGTGTTGAATGTTGAGTTGTTAGTTTTGTTAGCCAGTTTTCAATAGCAAATACGTGCGGATCTTCAATTTTTAATTGCCGCAGTGATTGGGCTAACTGCAATAAATACTCACTGTTTTCACCACTGGCTCCTTTAGAGCGGGCGATATGCTTAGCAATATCCTGCTCTGATGCTGGGCCTAAGTAAGCGCTGTTATCTGCAGTGGCAATATAGGTTAAACCTGTGCTTACTTGATTATCAGCAAAATGCAATTCGGTATTAACCCGTAAGTAGCCATTTTTCTCACGGTAATCTAATTGAGTGAAAACGCTTGGGCTAACTCTATAGGCCATTCCTTCGCAACTGGCACCTGGAGTTTCTATTAGTGTTGCTACTCGGCCGGGGGCTTCTGGTGTACCGCGATGATCGTGTGAGCCTTGCCAAAACCGGCGTTGCCAATTGAATATCTTAGCTGGCCGTCGCTCTAGGTACGGAAAATCAACTTTATAAATTAACGAGCCATAACCGAATAACCAAATATCATCGCCAGTTTCGGGTAATTTTTGCATTGCATTTAGTTGGCGAGTATCCGCAGACATCATAGTACTCACTATTTAGTTGAATATAACCGTACTTTACCATCAAGCTAGCCATTAAGTTAACCATGATCTTTATACTGATTTGGGCTAACTTAGTTGTTTTATTTATGTATTAAATTGTACTTATTGTTAGTTTTAGTTTATATTTAAACATAAATCAGGAGGCAATATGGATACGTTAATCAAGACGCAACAAAAGCCCAATATAGCGCCTGTAGCCATTAAAATGTTTATGAATATTACCGGTGCAGAATGGCAATTACCTGAGAAGGCAATGCGAACTTTATTAGGCGAGCCAAGCCGCAGTACCTTTTTTAACTGGCGGGCTGGTAAAGTTAGTAGTTTATCTAAAGATACCTTAGAGCGCATTTCTTATATAGCCGGTATTTATAAGTCACTAAAAATTTTATTTCCTAATGTTAATCAAGCCAATGAATGGGTGAAAAAGCCCAATGCGGCGTTTAATGGCCAATCGGCATTAGAGGTTATGTTAGCCGGCAGTATTGTCGATTTAGCCAGAGTAAGACGTTATTTGGATGCTCAACGTGGATAAACCCAGTGAAACACGTTTACCTTGGCAAGCCAGACGTATTATACCAAGCTTATTCCCACCGATTGATCTTTTTGAACGTGTGCTTGATCCCGCCGAGTATGAAGCCGCATTTTATATTGAATCTTTAACTAATGATCGGCTTCGTGATCAAGTAGGAGACTTAGCCTTAGTTAAACCGGAAGATCGTATTTCTGGTTGTGGTACTACGCCAATAATGGCTGCCTTTACCCATGTTGGGCATGCTAGTCGTTTTACTGATGGCAGTTTTGGTGTTTATTATGCGGCTAATAATAGTAAAACCGCTATTGCCGAGACGGCCTATCATAGAGCGAAGTTTTACCAAGCCACTAATGAGCCTGATACGCGTATTTATATGCGTGAATATGTAGGCGCTGTTATTCAGCCAATGCTTGATATTACCGCTAAGCAATATCAGCCCTTGCATGATCCTGATAGTTATCTACTTAGCCAAAATTTTGCGAAGCAACCTAGACAAGAAAATGCTTATGGTTTGTTATATAACAGTGTGCGCTACCAAGGTGGGTTATGTATAGCCGTATTTAGGCCTTCAGCTTTACAGCCGGTTATTCAGGCTGCCCATTATGAGTATTTTTATAGTGCAGAGTTAAAACGTATTAAGCATGTTTTGCATGTTAGCGAAGTAAAACTGAAATCGTCGATATAACTTTGATAAGGCCTTAGTTGCATAGTCGCAGGCTTATTTTTAGTTATGATATTTAAGCTATTTAACTTTTGGTAATTCTAGCCAGCTTGTTGTATAGGCGGGCGATAAGTAGCCACGCTTCATGCTCCAGTCTTGTTTAGTGCCTTGGCTGGCAAACCAGATGGTTTTATCTTTTTTATTGTTTAAGCTATCAATCAACTGCATTAATTTATCTCCGGCTAAGCGTTGCTCGGCTTTTTGGTCAAATAAGCCAAGCTGACACTGATTTGGCTTATAAAAATCTGACAGCATAACGCCTGCTTTGGCATAGCTAAAATTAGCTAACCATAAGCTCTCTAATAATTGCATAGCTGCATTTAAAAAAACTCGCGTGTCACTGCTTGGCATTTCTAACGCCATGCTTTTGCTATTACTTAATATATTGTTGGCTGGATTAAAGGCGCTTGTACGAATAAAAACCGTTAAAAATTTAGCTTGCTGCTGTTGTTGTCTTAGCTTTTTACAGGCGATATTGACATATTCACTAATGGCTTGCTGCATATGCTCTTTTTCAGTGATGCGTTTACCAAAAGAGCGACTACTTATAATTTGTTGTTTGCTGGGAATAACCTGCTCTAATTGAATGCAAGACTCGCCATTAAGTTCACGTACTGTGCGCTCAACGACTATAGAGAAATGCTGACGAATAAAGTTTGGATCAGCATCCGCCAGTTGTAGCGCGCTAGTAATGCCTAACTGCGCTAAGCGTGAACTTAACTTGCGGCCAATACCCCAAACTTCATTTACGGGTACTAAAGCAAGGAGCTTACGCTGCCTAAGCTTGTCGGTTAAGTCGACAACACCTTGTGTTTTGGGCCACTTTTTAGCAGCATAATTGGCCAGTTTAGCTAAGGTTTTAGTTGGCGCTATGCCAACGCAAACGCTAATGCCAATCCAGTTTTGTATGTTCTCACGCAACATAAGGCCAAAGTCATTTAAGCTCTGTAATGACTCAATGCCGGTTAAATCTAAAAAAGCTTCATCAATAGAATACACTTCAACAGCTGGCGCTAAGCTTTCTAGGGTATTCATTACTCGCTGTGAGATATCGGCATACAAGGCATAATTAGAAGAAAACGCGACAACACCATGCTGGCGCATTTTTGCTTGAGCCTGAAATAATGGCACACCCATTTTAATGCCTAATTGTTTTGCTTCTTTTGAACGCGCAACAATGCAGCCATCGTTATTTGATAGTACAACAACAGGTGTGTTAGCTAAGTCGGGTCGGAACAACTTTTCACAGCTAGCATAAAAGTTATTACAGTCGACTAAAGCAAAAATAGCTGGGGTCATGTCTTTTTTATTATCGTTTTATTTGCCTGATCACGTTGGTTACAACGCCAAAAATATTTAGTTCATCCTCTTCATTAAAACAAATAGGTGGATAGTTTTTATTTCTGGCTATAAGCTGTAACCTGGGTTTAGTGCTAAGCTGTTTTACTGTGAATTCACCGCTAACTGCGGCCACAATAATATCGCCATGCTGGGCTTTTAATGCACGATCAACCACTAATACATCATCTTCAACAATACCGGCCTCTATCATTGAGTCACCCTCAACACGAACAAAAAAAGTCGCATTAGGATGGCGAATGCATAGTTCATTTAAATCTAAGGTACGTTCAATATAGTCCTGAGCCGGCGAGGGGAAGCCTGCTTGAATTTTACTGCTAAAAAAAGGGATGGTTAATTTGCTTTGGCTGTCTGCATTAGCCATAAATATAGCGGACATAAATACCTCTAACATGTATATTTGTACAGTATAATGAATTTTGTGAATTTCACCAAATTTAGTTATTAAATTGAGAGCTTTAATTAGGGTTTATTATTGAGTTAATATTGAATTATTATTCGGTTTATAGTCGAAAAGAGTGAAAGAGAAGTAGTTCAAGTTAACAATTCAGAGGTATAGCAACTGGTTAGTTGATGATGTAATTTACGACATATATCAATTAAGGCAAACGTTTAGCGGTACTCTCTTATTAATACACATTGTTAATGCAACGGAGCTAATATGACTGATCATATGCCGGATGACTTATCTATTGTCGGACGCGATTTGCGCGCTTATACCGATGAATTAAGACCTAAATATCCTATTGTCAAAAATATGCTAGGTGAATGGGTGCTACTTAGGCATGCTGATGTTGTTGCTGCAGCTAAAGACCATCAACGTTTTTCTAGCCATGTCTCCCGCTATTTACAAATACCTAATGGTCTAGATGGTGAGCAGCATACAAAATACCGACAGGTTATAGACAAGTACCTAACTAAAACAGCACTCACACCTTTTGTTGCCGTGTTTGAGCAAGTTGCTAATGCTTTAGTAGCAAGCTTACCTCAAAACCAAGTAATAGATGCGGTACATGATATAGGGGCTACCTTTGCTGTACGAGCACAATGCGCTTGGTTAGGATGGCCTGTTGAGTTAGAGCCTAGATTACTGCAATGGATGGCCGATAATCATGCCGCTACACGTTCAGGTGATTATAATAACATGGCTGAAGTTGCTGCCGATTTTGATGAAATTGTCCGCTCAGTTATTGTACCGCGCCGTGCAAAAAGTAACATTCAACAAGATATTGAACTAAATGATGTCACCAGTCGGCTTTGCCAAGAAACAGTCGATGGCAGGCTGCTGACTGAAGCTGAATTAGTGTCTATTTTACGTAATTGGACTGGCGGCGATCTGGGCTCTATCGCACTTTGTGTGGGTGTTATTGTAGCTTATATAGCTCAGCATCCAGAGTGTATAAAACAATTAGTTACCGCAAAAGATGCAGAGGTAGAAGCGTTTATTAATGAAATATTACGTTTAGACAATCCTTTTGTCTCTAACCGCCGCATCACAACCTGTCCAGTTAACATAGCCGGCCAGCAAATTCCAGCAGGCGCTAAAATAAAGCTAAATTGGACATCGGCTAACCGTGATGAAACCGTTTTTAATCATAATAAATTTGATGCCAAAAGCCATGCTGCAAATAATTTAGTTTATGGTATTGGTAAACATATTTGCCCAGGTCAGTTATTAGCAACATGGCAGTTACGTATAGCTCTGCAAGCTTTACTGGCGGGTATTAATCGCATTGACTTTGTTACCGAACAACCATTAGAGAGAGAAGTGGCGCCTGTGGGCGGCTATTATAAAGTACCAATAATTTTGGCATAAATAATAAAGTTTAAATACACTAAAATATAAAAAAACTCTACACTTGTCCTGTACACTATTGATAACTAACTATTTCAGTACTTTAATTAATTTTAACTACAAATTATCCACATAGTATAAAACCCTGCTTTAATTAGGTAACTACTAGCCGATGCAAATGGCGGTCTAACTTAGAAAATAGCCGCAACAGATTTATCTTAGCGAGGTAACAATGAAAAAAAGTATTCTAGCCCTATCATTAGCAGCAGTTTTAGTGCCTAGTGCTGTGTTGGCAAACACGACAATTAATGGTTTTGCATCGGTTAAAGCCGGTATCACAACGGGTAGTGATGAACAGCTTTATGGTTATGATGATACGATAGATTTTAAAAATGAAAGTTTAATTGCACTACAGGTTAAGTCAGACTTAGGTGATAAATTATCGGTTACCGCTCAGCTACTTGGCCGAGGCTCAGAAGATTTCGAAGTTGGTTTTGAGTGGGCATTTATTAGCTACTAGCTAAGCGACAATATGAAAATTAATGCTGGCCGCTTACGTACTCCTTTTTTTAAATATTCTGATTTTAAAGATGTAGGCTACACCTATGACTGGCTCATACGTATGATCTTTAGGATTTGA
>NZ_JBOTRC010000012.1:0-60243 GCF_050936095.1 Rheinheimera sp. WS51 | reverse complement strand
TCTGTGACCACAACTATGGACACAACCAAACCCCGGCCTATCGCGCTGCGTGTGACCAAAACCCTATGGGCACAATCCTACCCGGCCCGGGCCTCCACGGTGTGACCACTCCCCCCCGCCCCTCGCCTGCGAGGGGAGCGATTCGCCATCTGTCGTCAGGGGTGCGGGACATGCGGCCTACGGCCTCCCTTCCCGCTCCCCAGCCTGGGCGTTTGGGTCATTACAGCCGCGTCAAGGGGCCGTGTCCTCGCCTTCGGCTGTGGGCCGCACCTACCCCTTGACCCGCCTTCCATTCCGTCTGAAACAACCTCACAGCCCCATTCAGCAACCATCAGTACCAACACACCACGCCGGTACCTGGACAATCCGCATTGGCCACACCTGGTGGCCATCGAGGACACTACTTTGTGACCACCTACCCTTGGTCACAGATCCAGCTCGCCGGCATCACAATTCAGTGACCAAAAAAAAAGCCGCAAATGCGGGGTTTCTATTGCTCCAGAGCGGCCAGCTCGGTTTCCAAATTGCGCCTTATGTCAGCAATCGCTTTCACCAGTTCAACAGTGGTCAGGGTGTCCGCGACAGCTCCATGAGCAGTTCCCTGCCACGTTACCCCGGCAGAATATACAGCATTGGCCAAAGAGATTGAGCCGTGGCGGTTTGTCGGGCCAAACACATCGGCGGCCAGGTACATTGCGCAATATGTTTTCAGTTCGCTAACCCACTCTACAGGTTCACCGAACGCAGCAGCGGTTTGACGAAACATGCGGGTATCAAAATCAGAATTGAAGATAATCAGTGACCGGCCACAGAGGATTTTTCGCACCTGGGCCGACACTTCCGGCCAGGTTGGTGAGTTTGCTAGAGACTCGGCAGTTATACCGTGTACGCCCTCGGCTTCAGGATCTATCGGCACAGTTGGCCGTAGTCTCGTCTCAAATAAAATTGTACCCTGGGCGTCACTGATAGCCAGCTCCAAAATCTGAGCTTTTTCACCGAGGCCGGTTGTCTCTGTGTCCAAGAAAAGCGGGTTTTCACTAAGCCAGTGAACTGCCCTGCAGGACGCTATGGCTTCGTTGCTTTTCAACTTCGCCTTGATGGCCAAAATTGCTCTGGCACGTATTTGCTTCTCGCTCGGCGGTTTGGCACTACGGGCTTTCATCGGTACGCAATCAGAAATCTTATAAACACCAAACTCGCCGCCGTAACCGTTCTTGTAGAACGCCACCGGCTCGGCGTCAGGCTTAGGTTTCATTCTAAATTCATCCCGAAGGCGGCCTTTAGAAAAGCATTGATTCTTTTCGATGGCTTCAGCACGGGCCGCTTCCAACTCGTCTTTGCATGTTTCTTCCACATCGCCCCCTTTATTGGTCACGGAAACGCTTACCTGGTTGGCCAATATTGTGACCACTATTCCAGCTCTGCCAACGCTTTGTTCAGTGTTACCCGCGACACGTCGAAATGGTTGGCCACATCTGTTTTCGTCATTGTTGGATCGAGCAACATTGCTTTTGCTCTTCGCACATCAGCCTTGGTCATCTTAGGCTTACGACCACCTTTTCTGCCTCGCGCTCTTGCAGCGGCTAACCCCGCTTTAGTTCGCTCCCTGATCAATGTCCGCTCAAATTCGGCCAGTGCCGCAAAAATATGGAATACCAGCTTTCCACCGGCTGTTGTTGTATCAATAGATTCAGTCATCGACCGGAAGCCTATGCCTTTACCTTCCAGTTCGGTGATAATTTCAACCAGGTCTTTCAAGCTGCGCCCCAGGCGATCCAGTCGCCAGACAGTGAGCGTATCACCGGCCCTTAGCGTATCGAGGCACCTTGATAGTTCTGGCCGTTCTCTTGATGCACCTGAAAACGACTCCTGAAATATCCGCTCACACCCTGCTTTTTCTAAGGCGTCAGTTTGAAGAGCATTATTCTGATCCGCTGTGGATACACGTGCATAGCCGATATTCAATTGATTTCACCAAACTCTAAATCACAAGGCCCACACTTAATTGAAAGTGCAGGTTTCCCCCATACGTTCACCCCACAACCAGGGCATGAGTATTTTACTTTGTTCCGGCTGTCCTTCATTTCTTCCGGCAGAACGAACGACTCTTTATCGAAAAACTCTACTACCGCCGTGGTTAACTTCACGGCAGAGGTGCTAGGCAGATCATACGCCTGAACCAGCTCCGGTACTGGAAGGCTACAGCCTTGCGCGAACCGATCCACCCAGGGCAAATCGAAGCGGCCACCTGATACCAGTGAATCGCATTCCTTCAGGAAGCGGCCACCAGGTATCGGATAGTCACTCATCTTTTCGCCGGTTTTCTTACCGCCTGGCCTGCCTGTTGTGGACGGCATAAGCCCTACGGCTTCCATCATGTCAGCCCATTCCTTGTTGTGATAACCCCTCCGTCCTGGCTCGCCATAGCAAAACTGAAGTAAATGGCACTGCTCATGCACCAAGGTTTGAAAAACCTCTATCAACGCGGATTTACCCACGTAAGTTGGATTGATAGCGATTTCATGACAGGTCTTACCATGCTTGGATACCCACCGCTCCGGCGAGAAGTACCCCATCACGCCCTTCTGTCTCTGTGCGGTGAAAATAACCTGCGGCAACTTGCCGTCAAATAAGGAGCTGTTGAAATGCTCATAGGCGGCCTGTAGCGCCCCGTATAACTCTGACGTTGGCTGCATCATCTAACAATTAACCACGCTTTTTAAATACCACTATGCAGCCCACAACGATAACTAGAATCAATATTGCGAGTCCTGGCCAAAATAAATAATCATCGTGTGCTTTGGTTGTTGGCCAATCTGGCAATGTGGTTCCGCCTGCACTAGCAACCAAGATACTAAGCATTCTGGACATCCTACCTTTTATTTCTAAAAATGTTAGGCCACATCCCCTGTGGTTCACAAATATGAAGTGAACCATCGTCAGCAGTACGAACCTTATGTATTAGCCTCCCGCCGTTTTCGATATGTTTTTTTAATCTACCCAAACTGTCTGAACCCATGCCGTTGATGCCAGGGGCGTCAATGACGTAAAAACTCTCTTGAGACAATGTCTGTAAGTCGCTACAATTAATCATCCGTACAATCCTTTTCGTTTTTCTTTCTGAAAAGAAAATAGCCAACAGTCACTACTGAGACTACAAAAACAATTGCTATGAGAATTGCCGCATAGTTAATTTTGTCACCTACAGGCATTAAAATACGCAATAGCAAAGCAGCAATAAGCCCCACTAAGATTGCCCCGATTTCACCAAGATAACTACGTTTTTTACTATCCACTAAAACATTGTTATTATTGCTCGCTTTATTCATACCTATTTACCCTATTTGCTTTTAGAATTTCTGAGCCTGATCACAGCACGGCGCACAGCCGCAGTTTCACCGTCCACGTTCATACTCTGTTGCTGTTCCTGGGTGTAAACCCGGACATTCTTTGCTGACGGCAAAGAACGAATGAAGTCCACAAGACTTTGTGTATTTTCAGACACCACACCGTTTCTTGTCATGGCCACGCCTCCTGTACCCTAGTTACTTGTCAAAGCCAAATCGTTTTACTGTTTCCATGAATTGTGGGTCAGCCTCAAGATAAGCCGACAACAGTTCTCCATGACTAATGTTGCCCCGATTGAGAAAAATTTGATTCTCGATTTCCGAGTTCATAAATTTAAGCAGTATGTTGTATTTGTACTCTGTCATATTTGGAAAATTATTCATCGACGCTTTCCTTGTTGGCTGACGTAAAGAAAAGGCACCTATACTTTACATAGATAACTTTACGCGAAACTTTACAATAATCAAGTAAAAAAAACCGGAATATTCTCTCCGGCTCAAAACGTAAAACAAACGGTCGTTAACTTTACAATCCGCATTGGTCACTGAAGCAGCTCGCCGGCAAGCTGGATCTGTGACCAAGGTTAGCTGATCACAGTTAGGCGTCCTCGATGGCCAACCCATGTGACCACTTGAAAGTATTAGTCAAGTGATACAGGTCATCATCAAGCCGCCTCAGCGCCTTTTCCAGCGATACCAGCCGCCCATCCAGCTCGTCGTACTCCTTACCCCGTTCAATCGCACTTAGCACAGCCTGCTGCTTTTCAGGATCAGCACCAATGTACTCGAACTGCCGCCCCCGCTCATCGGTCGCGGGTCTTACTATCCGAAGGTACCGGCCCTGTTTGTAATTCGGTGTTCCGTAATCAATACCGGCCTTTTTCAAAGCCTTTTGCTTAACCTTCAGGCTTTCGATTTCCCTAACAACCGCTTCGTACTGAGCTTGTATTGATGCTAATGATTTTAAGACTTTCATGCTTCACCGCTGGTCACAAATAAAAAATAGCTCAACAAAAACTGTGACCATTATAGCCATTGGTCACACAAAGCGCAACCAGGTTATTAATATTGTGACCATTTATTTTTAATGGATTATTCTGGGGTTCTGGGCTGCTCGGTCGGTCGCGTCGGTCGTGGCAACCGGCCAGCCGGGGCGCGAACCAGGGCAAGGGTTTAAGCGTAGCGTCCCTTGCGCTGGATCGAGTTTCGGCTAGGTTCGCCACACAAAGACCGGCGTGGCTGGTCGAGTTGACCAGGAAGGGCTGCTTGGGAGTGAGCTGAAGGAGTGGCTTTTGTTTAGGGTGGCCCGGTGAGGGCAAAACGGTAAGTTTCGGTTCAAATGCCCCCGCCAGTCCATGTTGTAACCAAAGAGCTAAAGTCAAACCCTCTTCTGACGGGTATGGCTGCGCGCTCTTCACATTTTGTTGCAGGGTGACAGCGGTGGCGAAAAACATGGACATACCGGGTCCAGGTAAACCAAAGAAAGCGGTGACGCTCATCGGTCGTATACATATACATCCAACACTCATGATCGCTTTCTGTATTTAAAGCAACAGTAGGATCGGGCAAACCTTTATTAATGCGGATTTTTGCCAACTGCTGCCACAAAAGCTTGTGTTCTGGATTATCAGGCATAACAACCTGCAAAGTCAGTTTCACAGCTTCTTTAGACATACCAACGCCTACATTTGCGGCTGGTTTGGAGCGCAGCGGAAAACCAGTCCGCCAACATGTACTTGTTAGGCAATTTCATTCACTCCACTTGGCCTTAATGTGTTTGCCCGAGCCCTTTCCAAAGCTCTTTCGATCGAGCATTTTTGCTTTAAACTCGAAGTCTTTGCTGATTTTCACAATGAGAAGCTTGCTGAAATTACCGGCCCGTTTCACTAGCACAGCATTGTCTGACTTAAATGGGCTAATTGTTTTGATTTCGACGAAATCGTTTCCCAATTTGCCATCAGAGCCTCGTGTATATGGCTTATGCCTCTTGATTCCGTATTTAGCTTCACCGTATAGCTCGCCAAGCTCTCCATAAATTGGCAGATGCCGACCTGTTACTTCGAAGTAATTTCGGGCGCTTTCAACCAATTCACCTAACAACTCCCAAAGCTCTAGAGTTGTCGGGTTCTTTGGCTCACTATCAGAATCCCAGCCCGCTTCATCGTCAATAAAATCCTCGATGTTATCCCAATCGCGATGCTCCCAAGGGTTATAGCCACAGGCAGCAGCATCCGCTATCTGCTCTGGGCTATAGCCCTCATTATGCATATCGTGCAGAAAGTCCCAGTCGCTCATATGTTCCTCTTGCCTAACATCCTCTTAGGAGATCAGCTTGATAGCGGTAAGTCTTCCGGCCATGCGAGAAACTTACCGAACCTTTGGTGAGATTTTTCTTCTCCACCCATGTTTACCCCGAACTCAGTGAGCCGGTATTCGTCGCCAATCTTTTCAACGTACATTGAATCTACCAGCTTCTGCATGAACTCATCAGTTGAGCAACCATGCTTTTTTGCCATTTTCGACGTTGATATTTTGGAAGGCTCCGGTGTGCTGTCCATTTTAGGTGGATATACTGGTTTACCCATAGTGCCCACTGGCGTGGGTTCTGGCGCGGGCACTGGTGCAGGCTTGCCCGCAATGGCGGCGAGAACCTGGGAGCGCAGATCGTCTACCACATAGCTTCGGCTGTTCTTCACTTCCAGCAATGTTACGTTTGCCGCCTGGCAAGCGGCTCTGACAAACGCATCACGTTTAGCCCTATCTGCTCTCTTATGCGAAGCGTCATTCAACTCGATGCAGCAGGCAACGCTCATATCATCTTTCCGGCAAACCACAAAATCAAAGTGCTTCTGCTGGATCTTTCCTCGCATGATCAAAGCCTGCTTTTTCTCAAGGCCTTTGCGCACCTTCAGCACATCACCAATACGCACTTTAAACGTTACCACGTATCCGCTTGGGATAACTTGCTCCAGGGTCGAATAGAAAAATCGCTCAGCGGCGGTCAGCAAAGGGCCAGCAGCTTCGTAAGGGTAGCTACTAGAACGTGCTGAAGTTGCTATAAGGAATACAAGAAAAAAAATGGCCGCGATCAACAATGCGGCCAACAACATAAACATATCCATTAACAGTCATCCAACCATTAAAACCAGCTCATCGGTGCCACAGGTTCAACAGCTTTATCAGCAGCTCGTAATACGTCTGCCACCGCTTTGGAACCGGCCACTTCTGCGCAACTGTGAATAGAACGAATCCGCTCTAACGGTTCTTCCATAGACTCATCCAAAGGGCCATGACAACCCTTGCGATAACCGGCCACCTGCTCTAACCGGGCCGGGTCACTACCTGCCCAATTAGAAAGATAAGCCTCCCGCACACTGTCAACAGATTTGATGTATTGGGTCATCTGGCCAATAACAACAACAACCAATAACAAAACAGCAATAGCCGAAAACTTCAAGGTTGCTCGAATGGTACTACCAACTGCTAAACCGGCCTTACCGGCAAAACTATCGCCCCCGTAAAAAAACTCATGGGCAGTATCAATTATTTTGTTTCTATTCATTTTTGCATTCCGTCATAACTGGCCAACCCACCTTTCTCAGCAGCCCTTGGTGTGAGTGACCAACGTAGCATCCCGGCATGGAGCCACACTTCACGGCCAATCAGTACGCACCCGGAGACAGAAACAACAACCAGGACGAAAACTGGCATCGAGGACTGATAAATACCAACAATCAATACCAGGAAGATACCTATCAGCAGATTAAGCAACCCATTAAAATCACGCTTCACACTTCCCCCTTGCATCCTTTTTTGCAAGCTCCACTATCTCCGCCTTCTCTTTATCAGAAAGAAATGCGATTGCTGAACTCACTTTAAAACCGGCACCGTGCAATGACGGTTTTCCTGGAAAACCTACAGCAGGCAAACCAACTGATACTTTTCCTGCTTCCCACTGACTCTTAACAAACCCATAGAACATGACCTACTCCTTCTTTCGTAATCTAGGCCGGTACTCTCCCCGACGAGTCACACCACTAGGCAGGTGTCGCTACCGCTAGGCCTGGGCGAGCGGTAATCCATTACCGCTAATCACTCAGCGAAATCACCACACTGCGAATATCATCAACACTTTCAAGCCAGGCTGAAACACCATAGTCACCGGCAACAGCCATCGTATGCTCGGTACCTGAGTTGAAGCACGATCCGCTAATGACTGCGCTCGGCATACAGAATGGTTGAGTAACTGACTTCCACCCCTCTCCAGGAACATACTCTGAATACTTGGTATGACTGGTGAACCACTGAGCATACATTTTGCCGTCACCGCCATTAACCAGGACAGGGTTTGCAGCCCCTGAATCAAAAAGCGTTTGCACGTCACTTATGCCTGTGGCGCTGTATGTGACGCTTTTCAGGTCGTGTAATACGGCCACGGAAGATTGTTCTTTATGGCGCCAGGCGATATGCAATTCATCATCAATGCCTGATACAGCGATATGGCCAACATCATAAGGAAGGTCTTCAATCTGAGGCACTGCCTGCCACTCGCTACCCGATCTGGCCGCTGCCATAACCGAGTAATAGCCGAATTCATCCAGCTCTGCCCACACCAGTACATCGCTACTGTCAAATGCAGTACCAACCACACTGCCTTTCAGCCCAACCGAATCAACCTCTTTGGTCGTGGCCATCAAACTGGTTAGATCCAGGTTTGCGACAGATAGGCGGTCATTCTCAGCGTCTACTGAGGCCAGATAACCAACGAATACAGAACCATCACGCTCCCAAATAGCGACATTTGCGTCTGCCTTAACATCCCCTGCCACGTCAAACACAGTGCCCCAGCTACCAGTATTTGCGTAATACGCAACCCCCTTCAACGCTATGGTGTCCACGCCTGCTTGCTTCCACAGCAACACCGCGTCGCCGTTTTCCAAGGCCATCAATTTAATTTCGCTGCATGGCTCATCAGTTGATTCCACAGAGAAAGCGGCAGACCATGATCCGCCCTGGGGAACATAATCAGCAACATAAACCGAAGTCGTAACGCCATCATTCTGCAACCAGGCAACGTGGCCCACACCGTCTGCCGATACAGCCAATTGAGGTGATGGTGTAAACCGTTCCACTTCACCAGTGAAGTTCCAACGGGTATTGACGAGCACCGAATCAATGCCGTCATCGAGCTGGCTAATCTGAAGGGCATCCCGTTGACGTTCAGCCTCCGGCAAATCAGCGCGCAACACCGAAGCAAAGACAGCCGAAGGCTTGTCGTCTGTCGCGGCTTCAGCCCAGGCGGCCAACACAGTGCCGTTATTTAAAACACTAACAGTAGGGTTGTGGGCCTGCCTGTTGGGGTTGCTTAACTGGAAACCCGGTGTCCAGGAACGAGCCTGGTACTGCGGCGGATTCTCTGCTCCTGGATTACCAGGGGGATTCCCGGCGCTAGGTGGAGCTGAAGTAGAATCAGAGCTGCCGCCTCCGCCACATCCCACTAGCGCCATTGAAATAATCAATGCCAAGGTAGTTTTTTTCATTTAAAAAATTCCATAAAGAAATAATAACCAAGCGGCAACTACTAAACCTGTAAGGCCATCAAAACCGCCATCCATACGTTTGATGTTCCAACCTTCAATCGTTGTAGTGATTTAAAGGGTGCCAGAACATATTGGGGTCATAGACAACATTGTCGTCATCTTTGACATTGGCCCAGCTAGGGGCCGTTACTTCCCGCCCCTGGTAATTAACAATCACGCGATAAAGCATGAATGCCAGGAACAGACCAAAAAATATTGCAATCTTCAGCATGATAAACCTCCATCGCTTTTATCCGGCTTAACTCAGCGGAACACATAGCGATTAGAATATGAGCAAAACGCTCCTAAACCGTACCAGGTGGCCAAACCAAACATTACCGGCAAAAGAACTAACCGGCCCTGATCAAGTACACTGAGGCTCGTCCACAGGCTTTCAAATGGCAGTAACTGCGAATAAACCATATACATATCGACAACAATCAATGCGGTAGCCACACCGTAAAGAACCATCAACACTACAGCCGTCTCGAACACCTCTCTCAACGCTACTGCAAGCTGAATTACCGCTTTAAAATCATTCATAAAAAACTCACTGACCTATTGTTTATTGTTGCCAGCTTCTTCGGTGGTCAGAGTGTGGGCTTGATGTGGTTGGCAGTGTGGTCATGGCTGTGGTCAACCAGTGGTCGGTTTACCGTCCACGGTTGTCCATCAGTCTGTCCATACGTCCGAAGACCATCCACACTAAACCCATACGCCTCAACGAGCTGTCCACCGCTATTGATCAAGATGACCGATAGTAATGGCCTCCAGCACTCCGCGACTGCTGAGAACCGGCTTACCCTCATAAATACCAGGTGTGAATTTCAGATTACGAATCACGAAAGTCACCCGGATACCAGAAAACGGGTCTTTGAATTGCTTCATTGACTCTGCCCACTTTTTCAGCGTAGAACCGACCAGCAGATCACAGTTCGTAATGTCGCCTTCCCATTCACCCCGTTCATTTCGACGCGACCCTTGTATCAATCCCGCCCGAACAAAAAACAGCGTGTCGTTATCTTTTACATGACTGCGGATCTCATTGATAAACCCGCTACAGGTAGTCACTGAGTCATTCGGAAAAACCGGATTTTGAAAACCCTTCCGGTCATCCTTTTTCTGTTGCTGTTCGCCCGCTTGAGGCTGGCTACCCACTTCCGGGAAGTCGTCATAGGCGTCAATCGGGGGCTGATTCATATCGTTCATCTTTGGTCTTACTCCTATTTAGGTTGCTTTACTTTTTGCAGCCGCTTTTCGTTTTGGGCGACTGCTTTGGTTCACATATGTGTCGGGTTTCCAGTTACCCAAACCATCAATCACAACACGTTCAGCACCCAATTCCGCCAGAAAGTTAATCGCCGTATTAGGTGATCGGAAAACTCTTGGCGACTTCCTCTGTGTGTACAACTTGAAAAGGGTTTTACCCTGCTCCACTAACACCTCAAAGCCACTTGGTGTGCCTTTCAGAATGACTGCCGGCTTCGCTTTCACATTCATCAGCAATGCCTTGAAAAGGCGTTGCTCTATCGGTTCAAATTCGTCACACATTGCGCGGCTGAAAAACCAGGTATTCCTTCGCTTGGCGCGGCTTCTTGCTGCGATTCGCATGAGTCGGGCGCTGGATAAAGTAACGCTCCCCGTCACGTTCAATCAGCTCACCGGATTTCACCTGGCCAAGCATTTCCAGGCATTCTGTGGCTTTTTTGCGGTACGCATCAAAATCCACATCACTGGGTACCCGCATGGAAATGATGCCCACAACGTTTTCGTTGCGCAGTGCTGCCCAGCATTTCCCTAAGCTCACACTGTTGTCCCCCGGTTTATCTTCACCATAACTTGCATTCTGTTCTGACATTACTTGCTCCAATTCTTCGCAATATCGTCTTTCAACGAAACGACTGTATCCGCCTCAACCCTGAAGCTCAGCTTTTTATTGCCCAGCTCTACGGTCAACATGAATTCGTCCTTATCCAGCTCCAGGCGCACCGCTGAGGCCTTTTTCGGCTTGGGCGGCACATCATCGCCCTTGGGCGGCTTGTCTCCCTTTTTACCCTGTGCCCCAGCTCCGCTGTCCTGGTTCTCTTTGGCCTCCTTCTTGGCCTGTTTTGCCTCGCCAGCCAGCTCTGTGCTGGCCTTACGAAGGTTTGTTTCAAGCTCCCCGCTACGCCACTGATCAATCAGTTCAGCCACTTCTTCGGGCTTGCTTTCGGCGGCTTTAGCCAGGTTGTACAGCACGTCAACATCCTGTGTTTCACCATGCGTAGAAAGCCCTGTAACCACAGACGGCGCATCTAACAATGCAAGGTGCTTTGATAGCCGCCCAGGGCTGACATTCAACAGCTTTGCTGCATACGCCTGATCCTTACCTTCAGCTCGGCATATATCGGCTACCCGCTTCATGGCCATTGCATTTTCAATTGCTGGTATCTGCTCACGCTGATTGTTCTCGTCGATCTGCATTAACAGCAAATGCAGCTCGTCAACATCACCGCTACGAATGATTGCATCAACAACGCTGACCTTTTCCGAATCCCGGATTGCTCGCCACCGGCGCTCACCCGCAATGATCGGATAGGTGCCATCTGGCAGGCGATCACCTACCAGTATCGGCTGAAGCTGGCCATTGCTCTCAATGCTTACCCGCAGCTCATCAATTCTTTCCTGGTCGAAAGTCTTGCGAGGCTGGTTCGGATCTGGCACGAACGCCTCAGCAGGCAACGACAAATAACGGCCCTCAGACTTTGCGCGGTTTACCAGCTCGTCAGTACCAGAATCGGCCAATAGGTCTGTAATATCGACCTTTGGCTTCTGGCCACCCTTGCCTTTGCTCACCTGCTGAGAAAACTTATTGGTCATCTTCAGTCACCTTAAAGCCATCCTTTCCAGGCCATTCGATGAAAAAAATGGAAAAAAACACCAGCACAACATTTGCTATCAAAGCCACCGACCACCCGAACACCCTAATATCCAAAACAAATACCGATAGCAACATAAACACAAGGCTGAAAAAGGATGCCACCCCGAACCACTGAAGCCCCGTAAAATGCTTAAAACCTATGTTCATTGAGCCACCTCGATACGATTAATAAATTCTTTGGTGAACTCCATGTACTGACGCGCCTGGTCGGAATTCTGCTTGTATTCGTAGATAGACTTACGCATCGCGTGAGACTCTTTAATTTTTGTTGACTTGGTGATCTTCGTCTTGAAAATATATTCACCATATTTCTCAGCCAACTGGTTGTAGAAATGCTCTTCAACAAGCACCCGCTGGCTACTCACCTCGTTCGCCAAAATGCCCAACAAAGACAGGCCAGGATTCAAGCGGCGCTTGGTCTGAGTCGCCGTTTTCATCTGCGCATCAATACCAGTCACACTAAAATCTTCCAGGTGCGTCGGAATTACCAGGTAGTCGGCTGTCATATGTGCCGCTGTCTGCAAGGAGCCAAATGCCGGCAAGCAGTCGATCAGAATGTAGTCGTATTGATCACGAAGGGCTTCAATCTTCTCTTTGAAATCGAAAATCACCTCAAAAGGCTTCGTAGAAATCTCCGCAAGGTGCTTACTTGCCCCAATGACATGCAGATTTTCAATAGCCTGTACCGGCTTAACTTCAACCCCTTCAATGTACAGGTTATAGCTATGCGAGCCACCCGGCGCTGACGCCCCGGCACCATCCCACTCAACAATTTCAGACGGCAGCTCATCTCCAAATATAGCCGTCGTCAGATTACCTTGAGGGTCATTGTCGATCAGCAACACCCGCTTGCCCATGTAAGCAAGGTTTTTGCCCAGGTTAACCGTCACGGTAGTTTTACCAACCCCGCCCTTCTGATTTGATACCGCTGCAATTTTTGCCATTTGTGAAAGTCCTCAATGTTGATTAGCGACCCCACACAGCAGTTGGATTACCAACAACCCCTGACCTTGCCGAGGTGCGCTGTATGATGATTGCAGTATAGGCCTTTTGATAAATCAAAGCAAGCACTTTTGATAAATCAAATATACTTTATTTGATGCCCCGAATAAATGGTACTACCACACCTAGCCTGATCGGTAATCCGTCTTCAGGCAGCTCAATGATACCTTCGATGAACCTGCTTTCCTCCACGATTGCTGAAAGATCCTCAAGACGTTTCGCGCACTCAACCACTTGCGGCCACTGACGATACAGCTCTACCAGGTTGCCCCAGTACGGCGGCACCGCCATATCTGGCACGGTAGCCCACTCCTGCGGTAGATTTTCAGGGCACTCAACAAGGCATGTCATCGCCTGCACCCCTACCCTGGCGTATTTCCAGGCTTCATAAACAGCATTTACATACTCTGTCCGGGAACCAACTTCAAAAATGAGGTCTTCGGGAATCCCGCTAAATCGAATGGTTATAGCCATAAACCCTCCTGCTAAACCGCCTGAATATACCCCATTTTGACAAATCACAACAGGGGTAAATGACAAAGCAAAAGAAATAAAAAAGCCACCCGAAGGTGGCTTTCTTGAAGGCTAATGTCCACTACGGGACGCTACCCTTAATACTCACTTGGTAGAAGGAACGTTGTCACGCTCCGATCTGCTTCAGTGATAACCCATAACCTTGATTCCGGCATATCCGAAAGGTTGTAGGCTGAGAAGATACGGCCTCCGTGAATAACCGCGTCTTCATTTGTTGCCTTGTCCTGGTCACTCAGATCACCCCAATCGCCATGAGCATGACGACGAAGATACTGAATGGGTTCAAGACCATGCTCCTTCATCAACTCAGAAACACCGCGAGTCATAACGACTGCACCAAGTTTGAATTTCAGAACACCTACAGGCTTCTTTACTGCGTTTTGCATAGCTTCATCCAACCCCTGAATAGGCCGAGGTGCGCCTTGCGCAATATTGCGCGATTACAGTGGGTACCAGGCCGAAGCCCACCCCACTAAACGAGTAACTTCACTACAGGCACGTTACAGAATCCGCTTCGTGCTGACTTGCCGGTTAACTCGATTATTTTGGCTTGAACCAAAACGTCAAGTATCCCCTCATTTTCGCTATAGTCCTTAATTGCAGTCTCTCCCTCCTGAAAAGGGAAATCAGGCAAACAGGCTGTAGCGGTCAGAACTGGCGCACCATGATGGATACCCATTTCACGATTGCCAGGGCTATCAGCGGCGAACAACTGCAAAGCAGGTTGCTTATTGCGAGGATAAGCACGCTTGTCAATCTCGCAATCTATGCCCATGAAAGTAACTGTTTTCATATCTATCT
This sequence comes from Rheinheimera sp. WS51, assembly GCF_050936095.1. Classification (NCBI taxonomy): domain Bacteria; kingdom Pseudomonadati; phylum Pseudomonadota; class Gammaproteobacteria; order Chromatiales; family Chromatiaceae; genus Rheinheimera; species Rheinheimera sp. WS51. Next base: position 46,060 of record NZ_JBOTRC010000012.1, on the reverse strand, counting down.
CCAACCCCTGAAAGACCGAGGCGCGTCTTGCGCGAAAGCGCAACAGGTACCAGGCCGAGGCCCACCCTGCATGAGGAACTATCTTACTCGCCCTCAGCAATAACGCCAACAGTGGCTGCTTGAATTGGGCAGAACGTAGCTTCCCAATCAGTGCAAACCGCGCCTGAAGGTTTAGTCTCATTCACCCGGTTCAGATGAACCAGGTGGTGAGCCACCTTATGGCTTGTCAGGATGTATTCGACGGCTTCAAATAGGTCGGTACCTGCCGGTACCGGAAACCACAAATCAGCCACATCGACCACGCCCAAGGCTCCGCTGGGAGAAGCATCAACAACCTTAGCCCCTCGTTGCAGAATCTGGCAAAAATGAATTTGCATCCACTTTGAGCCATCCTTCTGCACTACTATCAATCGGATTTTATCTCGATTCATCATTCAACCCCTTTAGGTAGAGGTGCACCACCGGCCATAAGCCAGGGTACACTGGCTTATGGACATTAGCGCTACGCAAGGCAGCACTGCGGTCAATAATAGCCGACGTTCTCTTGTCGGACAATGGAAGCTGGTCACAAGGCCTGCGCCTGGCCATCCAGGATCTGTGACCACAACTATGGACACAACCAAACCCCGGCCTATCGCGCTGCGTGTGACCAAAACCCTATGGGCACAATCCTACCCGGCCCGGGCCTCCACGGTGTGACCACTCCCCCCCGCCCCTCGCCTGCGAGGGGAGCGATTCGCCATCTGTCGTCAGGGGTGCGGGACATGCGGCCTACGGCCTCCCTTCCCGCTCCCCAGCCTGGGCGTTTGGGTCATTACAGCCGCGTCAAGGGGCCGTGTCCTCGCCTTCGGCTGTGGGCCGCACCTACCCCTTGACCCGCCTTCCATTCCGTCTGAAACAACCTCACAGCCCCATTCAGCAACCACCAGTACCAACACACCACCCCGGTACCAGGACAATCCGCATTGGCCACACCTGGTGGCCATCGAGAACGCCAATCTGTGACCACCTACCCTTGGTCACAGATCCAGCTCGCCGGCATCACTTTTCAGTGACCAAAAAAAAGCCGCTGTTAAGCGGCTTCTTCGTTGCTGGTAAATGGAACAATCAAGTCCACTCTACCGAGCATATCCATGTTGTAGTTAAATCGGTCAACCATGTTGAGCGCTTTAACCACGGTCTGAACCATCATTACCTGCTGGCTCAAGTAGGGAATGTCTTTCCACAGCACCGGAACATTAACATCACGTATCAATGTCACAGCCAGTGAATCGACGAACCGTTGAAGTACCTCACTATCTTCATTCCGCTCTTGCTCTTTGAAAACCTGATCAAGCTGTGCGGCTATCTCGTAGGTTTTTTTCCCATTGCAAAGTCTGCGATTGGGAATTTCATTGAACGCATACAAGCAGTCTTTCAATAGTTGAGCTTCGACAAACAGCATACCCATAATTTTCATCCAACCCCTGAAAAAGGCCGAGGTGCGCCTTGCGCGAATGCGCAACAGGTACCGGGCCGAAGCCCACCCTGCGGTTACTCAAAGCGATCCAGCGGTGCTGCCGGAACGAAAAAGCGTTGCTGTGTTCTTTTATGCACGATGACATTCCCGGCCCGAAGGCTGTTCACATCATCCTCATTGTGGAACGACAACGAAGAATAACTATCGCCAGTATAGTGCATCAGTTGTGTACTGAGCGCCACCTTAGACAGCTCTTCCAGGTGAATCACCTGGGCCGGGTCATGGGACAACTGATAGCAGTAATACCCCAAGATCCGAACCTTTCGCTTTTTCACAAGCTCATTGTTCGCTATCCGAAAGCTATCCAGTGATATGTATTCCCGATCTACCGGGTACCACTGTTTACCTTCATCATCAGAACAATATTGGGTATGAATACCCAACACCCATTCACGCTGTATACGAAGGCCTGTAAGTTCACGCGAGTTCATTTCAGACAGGTTTCTAATCCGAGTAAACGGAACGCCCTTATCGTAAGCGAAATCGTGTGCCTCTTGAGCAGACGTAAAATTGTAACGCATATTTCCAACCCCTTTAGGTAGAGGTGCACCCTGGTCATCAATGACCAGAAGTACACTGGTCATTGAATTCCCGCAAGCGGGAACCAGACGAACGAAGAACCGTTCAGTTAGGCGACGTTTGCAACGATTTTTTCAGACTCAACACCACCTCGCATGAGATAGCTATGGGCCTTACTTGCCGCTGCCGCCGCTTTGAAGATAAAGGTCTTGTCGCTTTTCAGAACCCTAAGCCAGCTATCGAGATAGCTGGCATGTTGCTCATGTTGCCCCTGAATACCAAGTTCAGCACAAGCAAAAGCGGCTCCTAGTTCCGCGATCAATTCCTCAAAAGCGTATGCCTCTTTAAACCCCTTGAATGCTTCGGCCTGCTGGTCGAAACGATCAAAGCGCTTCTTGTGGCCCGTGCTGTGGATCAGCTCATGTGCCAATGTTGCCGCATAACCTGCCCCATCGTGGAAGGTTGTTGGCAACTTGATAATATCAAGAACCGGTGAATAGTAGGCTTTATCGCCACCATGCCGGATCTCAACACCAGTATTGGCACAATAAACCTCAGCAACACGGTTTATTGCGGCAACAGCTTCAGCCTCATCATATTCAGGCTGTTCAGGTACACAGGGCAGATTATCCAACCCCTCGACCTGCTCAACATTGAATAGTGAGAAAGCCTTACGACACAGGATGATTTTTTTACCGTCTTCATCGGTGTCGCATCCAGGATTTTCGTTTTCAACCTCTACAGGCTTCACAAAAATGCACTGGACAGCTTTTTCGCCTTTTCTGACACGACCACCCAACTGCTGCGCTTGCTTGAATGTCAACCAAGCGTTTGTTGAGTAACCATTTTCCATCGCACGAACCCATAGGATCAGGATGTTAATACCGCTGTAAAACTGCTTGGTAAGCCAGTTATACGGTATCGGTTGTTCCCCGGTCTTTGTCCAAGGACACTGCCAGGGAAGCACTCCGCCTTGCTCGATCCGTTCAATGATGGTGTCAGTTACAGCTTGCTGAATATCGGTACGAGTCGCTTTTTTCATCATATAACCCCTTTAGGTAGAGGTGCACCGACTGGCCAAGTGACCAGTCATGCACTGGTCACAATCCCGTTTCCGGGAGCCAATCACAGGTACCAGGCCGAAGCCCACCCTGTACTTTGTATATTATCCGATCACCGGCCTGATCGCCAGAAAGTAAAAAGCCACCCGAAGGTGGCTTTCGTTGCCGCCCTAACCTACGTTGAGGCTTTGGCGTCTATCATTGAACGTCTGCCCGTTTCATCAATCTCGATGGTATAGGCTTCAGTCTCACCGATGTAACAGTCCTCTCCCCGATTTAGCATCCTGCAAAGCTCTTGTTCTGCTTCAGCAAGTGTTAAGTCTTTGACCAGGACTGCATCATCTTCAGTGACAATGCAGTATGGCTTATTGTCTGCCATTACCGTATCCAACCCCCGAGAAAGGCCGAGGTGCGCCTTGCGCGAATGCGCAGCAGGTACCAGGCCGAAGCCTACCCTGCACTACCGAGATTCAGAAGCCTTGCGTTCTAAGGTCAGCTCAGCAGGCCGCACCGGGAACCACCAGGCTTCTTTATCAAGATGGATAAAGCGGCCATAGAATCCGTCGTCAGCAGCAAACCCGATAACCTTGTTGCCTGGAAATGACACACCGTATTCATTGGTGAACGTCACGATGTCACCAACCGAGAATTCACATTCTACAGGTGGTTCCATTTTCAGGCGCTTCAGAAAATCGCTGTACGCTTGTCGCGTTGTCATACCTATCTCCAACCCCTGAAAGACCGAGGCGCGTCTTGCGCGAAAGCGCAACAGGTACCAGGCTAAAGCCTACCCTGCCGCCTCATGATAACTGATCAGTTTCGCTTGCGAAATAACATAAAATTGGATTGTACGATCCAATATTCAGACCAAAGAAAAGCCACCCGAAGGTGGCTTCACGGTCAGGCCGTCATATCAAACAGGGACATTTGCCCTTTTTCTATGACAACCATCGGTTGAGGTACCGCCGTAGGCGCATCCTCAACGACTGGAGCGGCGTCAGATTCATCGTTCGACCATTGACGGCGAAGTTTTGAATCCCACAAGCCCAGGTAGTGCGCCGGAGTCCGCATTACCCTGGTGAACTGCATTGACAATGAGTTTCCAATAACCACTTCAGCCGGTATATGCAGCAACGACAACTGCACATAAGCCATCATTGCGGCCACTGGATCTACATCAACACAACTCGCCCAGAGCTGTTTCTGGGGGTTAAGGCCTTTCTCATACATAGTTTGAGCAAAAGCGATAACCATCCCACCGGCTCCGCAAGCTGGCTCTTGTAGCGTGATAAACGGCTTATCAGAAAGCGCGTCTATCGTGTCGCCGTGTACCATCATGGCCATCATTTTGGACACCTCAAACGGAGTGAAAAACTGCCCCATTCGATCAGATCCAAGCTCAAGCTCCATGAACACACTGCCCAGGAAGTCACAGGGATAAACTTCAAGCCCCATCACAACCTCCGCTAACAAGTGCGACATACGAGCTGCATCCTCTTTTTCGTACCGGCGAACAATGCCCAGGTATTCCTGTTCCAGTTCGTCAGACTTCAGGAATGCGTTTTGAATCGCAATCCCGGCCATCATCACAAAATCACGGAAGACTTCATAACGATGCCGATAGCGTGCAGTCTCGTTAAAAAGGCGCGTAAACGCCCGTACATGGGGATTAGCCATAATACTCATCCAACCCCTGAAAAAGGCCGAGGTGCGCCTGTGCGCCATTGTTGCGCAGAACTGAGTATACCAAAAAGAAAAGCCACCCGAAGGTGGCTCTACTGATCAGAAGTCGTATTCATTCCCCTCATCATCTGAGAGAGTAATGCTATGACCTCCGTGCTCGGAAATGCTCACCGCATGGCGTTGAGCGTTTTCCAGGGAAGAAAATTCGTCTTCATGGTACGAACGATCCATCCCCACCCAAGTAACCAGGTATTCATTATCGTGGCGCTGTGCAGCCTCACGATACGCCGAATACCAACCTTTACCCCATTGCTCATGTTCCGCTGGCTGCGCAACCCGGCAATACGGGTTCAGGCTACAGTAGTAGTTACCTGCCTTGAGTGAATCAACACCCTCTTGAAATGGCGATCTCATAATTGCACCTCCTGACGCTTAGCGTCATAAGCGAAGCTGCCCTTACGATACACACAGGAAACACCCTTAAATTCAAGGTCTGTTACCTGGGCGTTTATCTGCCGTTCCAGTATGGGTTTGACCTGACGCCACTGCTCTACTTCAACTATCGCTTCAGAAGCCTCTACGAGGCCGCTTTGCGGGTTTCGGTACTTGAAGCTGCAAAGGTAGCGATGGTTAATCGCGGCCTTCTCCAGAACCTCAAGGCACAGTTTTGTCTTACCTTCAGCGACATAATGACGCTGAATCAGCTCACCAAACTCTGCAAAGCAAAGCTGTTGATTGCGCTGTACCAGGTGTGAAAATGACGCTATTGCGTATTTGAACACCTGATCATCCAGCTCATTCATGTGAGCCTTGTTGTAGCTTACGGTTACTGTTCCCGTACTGGTTTTAGCGATAGATCCCATTTCGTTTCTCCAACCCCTGAAAGACCGAGGCGCGTCTTGCGCGAAAGCGCAACAGGTACCGGGCAAAGCCCACCCTGATTGTTTAAATACGGAACGTTACATTCATTGCGGCTGCGATTGCAGATACTGAAACAAACTCTTTGCCAACAAATTCTCTGAATTCATCCGGCACATCGCATGTTTCGTCATCGGTAAATACGAAAAGCAGCTTGAAAGGCTGATTCAATTCGCGTCTACCAACAGCAGCATGAAGTTTCCAATCTTCAGTAACCAGATAATCACCGAGTAAGTGGCAATAATACTGATCACCCCGCTTAGTGAACTGAAGTTTCTCTCCGTCGCCTTCCTGGAAGACAAAGAAGTTAGACCCCATTACACGCGGCGGTAACACTTCAAGGTAATGCCAGTACAGTGATTGAGTCACTGCTACCTCACCACCTGTTTTATGAAGTGCTGCGGATAGTTCCTTTGGTGTATCAATCATCATATAACCCCTTTAGGTAGAGGTGCACCGACTGGCCAAGTGACCAGTCATGCACTGGTCACAATCCCGTTTCCGGGAGCCAATCACAGGTACCAGGCCGAAGCCCACCCCGCCTACTCATTGTAAGCAAGGAAATAGGGTATTTCAAAGCCATTTGTAGGGGATTTGAGGCGCAACCGCTGCGCCCCTGGAAGGGAGCACCACCAGGAGTGGTATGAACCGGCGAAGCGAGTTCATACCCTCCAGGCGGCTTAGTTTGGGGAGTCTGGATCGGGGTAGGTGTTGTACTCTATCGTCAGGGCAACAGATCGGAATCCGATTCGCTTGCCCCAATCAATTGCCCGTTGCAGGTCTTTAAATCGTCTTGGCGTGTTACGCTGCGTGTATACCTGGCGAACGATCTGGCCATGCTGATACTTCGCATAAATCAGATACCCTCCCTTATCGTCAGGCACATATTGCAAAATCATATCAACGGTATACCCCGAAAACCGTATCAATTCATCAAGCGCATTTTTGTCTAGTGGTTTTTCGTTTGTTTCAATAGTCACTTTAGGGCTTGCCATGTTTTCACCACGTTAAAAAAAGCCGTTCCGAAGAACGGCTTTTCCAAGCGATATTGAAACAATGCTCAATATCACTCTTCCTGACTAGCATCCCCGGTAGGTGCCAGTTTGAAGCCAAGGACTGCGAAATCGAACACACGCCGATTCTCAATCCAAAACTTCGAGTCAGTATGAGAGCGAAGCAATGCGCTCTCAGGAAACACATCTGCAAACTTTGACCGGATAGCGAATGCCCATTTAATTTGGTTATCGCTACCTGTCAGTTGCGGAAGTGCTTTCGGCAACTTCTCATCCCCAATAAGAGACGTTTTGTTGTCGATCCAGAATTTTGCATCAAGCTCAGTGGTTAACTGATCTGCGCCCGGATTGCGTTCAGCAAACCGTTCACGGATCTTGTATGCCCAACCAAGTTGCTTCCTGGAACCGCGAAGTTTAGGAAGTTCTGCATCTTTCTGGTCTGTATGATTCGCATTACTCATGTTGCTCTCCTACCCCTGACCCTGGCCGAGGTGCGCCTTTTTTGCTTGAAGCCTACATTCCACCAGTGCACCGCCGTTCAGCATCACCAAACCAGAACCGGCAACCAAGCGCTGTTAACATATCACATCAAAGCACGTCTCTCAATCAAAACACTATGTAATGAAGCCGCAAAATATGTAAAAACGTCGTAATGAGTGACGTGTCCTTGGCCATTGTACAGTACCAGCGATTCACGGCTGGAATGCTTGGTTTGCCTGGTAATCTATTGGGTATTTTAAGAGGTGCAATAAGCACGTTTTGAAGGGAAGCACTGCGGGATATTTTAAATCACCGCTAGGGAGAAGCCACACTAACAAGTAGTGTGACTTCTATCCCCTAGCGTTAGTTGCCGTTAGCTACATTGAGCTGCGACAACACACCAATCTGGCGGTTCGTATCGAGAAACTGAATCACCTTATCGTAGTCTTCCAAATTATCAATTTGGAAGGCGACAAGCTCATTCGTTCTGCGGTCACTGATTGCAACATCAATTGTTCCATCAGATAACCAGTTCTCTTCGATTTGATACCAGCCAATTTTTACCTGAGCCATAACAACTCCTTCCAACCCCTGAAAGACCGAGGTGCATCTTGCGCACTTGCGCTGTAGGTACCAGGCTAAAGCCCACCCTACATAAATTATTTAAGCCACCGTCCGATTGGACATGCTTAAACGAGAATTTGATTTGTGTTGTGAAGACTTGAAAGCCGACACCTCACGCTTCAAATTTTCTTCTAAACGATCATTGTCAGACATTGCTTGCTTTTTGTAATGGTTTCCCAAGACTTCAGCAGCGAACATTAAAAGTTCATGTCTGGCTTGTGCAGAACGTTTATTTCGCATCATTCAACCCCTTTATGCAGAGGTGCACTACCTGGTGATTAACCAGAAGTACACTGATTAATCACGTTAGTAGTTTCAAGACCGACAAGTCGGCCTAGAGATATTAGCACACGGAACGTACAGATCAAAGCAATGATGATGGTCACAAGGCCTGCGCCTGGCCATCCAGGATCTGTGACCACAACTATGGACACAACCAAACCCCGGCCGATCGCGCTGCGTGTGACCAAATACCTATGGGCACAACCTTACCCGGCCCGGGCCTCCGCGGTGTGACCACTCCCCCCCGCCCCTCGCCTGCGAGGGGAGCGATTCGCCATCTGTCGTCAGGGGTGCGGGACATGCGGCCTACGGCCTCCCTTCCCGCTCCCCAGCCTGGAGCGTTTGGGTCATTACAGCCGCGTCAAGGGGCCGTGTCCTCGCCTCCGGCTGTGGGCCGCACCTACCCCTTGACCCGCCTTCCATTCCGTCTAAAAGAACCTCACAGCCCCGTTCAGCAACCACCAGTACCAACACACCACCCCGGTACCAGGACAATCCGCATTGGCCACACCTGGTGGCCATCGAGAACGCCAATCTGTGACCACCTACCCTTGGTCACAGATCCAGCTCGCCGGCATCACAATTCAGTGACCAATTAAAAAGCCACCCGTAGGTGGCTTTTGGTTAGTTAATTTCTGGCAACAACCCTGTTCGTAGCCAATGTTCGGCAATATCGTTAACCAAGTCTTTCTTAACCTGAGATTCAAGCATCATCCGTTTATTGGGGTCGTATGTTTCAGCTCGATTTTCAACATGCTTCTTGAACAGAACTCTCACCCTGTCATCGACTAGCTTCCGATAATAATCATTATTTGCTCTGATATATTTTTGTGCGACATATGAAGAAGCCCATTTCAGGCACTCATCGGCTGATATATCAGCCTTACAGAACATCCTGGGATATAGCCGGTGATACTCGTCTGAAACGACATTTTGACCAGCTTCGGTAACGAAGCTGGTCATTATTAAAGATGTCAACATCACGCTTCTAATATGGTGCATTGCCATTATTCTCCGCTCCTTCTGCGTGTGCGTTCCTGAATATTCTCTTTCAGGTCACCCTCCATCTGGTCACGCTGGCCTTCGTTGAACCACATGGCTGCGAACGGGGTTGGCGATGCTTCATTGATATAAGCAACGGCTTCTACCTTTTCCTGTGTGCTTTCACCCTTACCATCTACTTGGCCTTCTAAGCGCTGTAAGCGCTCCGTAGTTCCATTCTGTGTGATGACACTTCCTGGGTCGTTCATTGCCGCCTGTTGTGCCTCCAGGGCCGCCGTAGTTGCTGACTGAACCTGGTCTTGGGTTACAGTCGCCTGACCATCAACATCACTACGCCACTGCGCCCCTTGAGCGGTAACATCTGTTGAGCCGCTACTGAACGTCGAATTCACACCAGTTTGACCTTCATTCATAAGAGCTTGTTGTACTTGCTGGAAGTTGCTGTCGTTGGACATTCCGAAACGTGCGTCTGCATCAATCAAAGCGAACTTTATTTCATCCATAGCGGCTTGAGAACCACCCGCCGCATCCCTCAGCAACGAATCGACACGACCTACATCACCGTTATTTGAAGCAAGAAGTGCGTTTACTAATGTTTGTCCGCCATCAACGCTTAAAGCTGCTCTTAATTCTTCGGTTGCGTTCAGTGTCTCTCTTGCCGTTTGTACCTGGTTCACCGCTTCAGAGTATTCGCGCTGTGCTGTCTGCTGCTGTGACAACGAAGTATTAAGCTGATCGACAGTAGAATTGTTTTCTGAAACGCCGAACTGTGCAGCCATTTCACGCACACCGGCTCCAATAGACGCTGTTACGCTTGAGAACTGTTCACTGTTCATGAACTTCTCTGCCATATTGTAGGCATCGCGCTCAGTTTCAGAGGTTGACCCTTCAATATTACCACCTGCCCTGGTAGTGATACTGGTACTCGCGCCACTGCCGAAAATCCCCTTCAGTGGTGTACCGACTTCAGCAGTAATTTTGCCCTCAATAGCGCCGTACATTGCCGCCTTGGCCTGGTCAGACATTTCCACGCCATTGGTTTTGGCCCACTCATCGACTGCACCCTTAAGAGCCGTGAAGTTTTGCTGTTGTTGTGCAGTTTCAGATTGCTTGAAGTTATTGTTCGCCCCTTGCTGTTGATTAAGTTGCTGCAATACCGATCCTGCATTTGACAATACTGTCGAGTTGGATTCCGCAAGTTGTGCACGTTCGGTTTGTTGCAGGCTGACAGCATTATCCAACGCCTGCTGCTTGGACTGTACCGCTTGCTCTGTAATCTGCGGGTTAACCATCAACGATGATGTGGTTTGCGATAGGAGCGTATTACCATCTACGGTCGAGGTCTGGCGAGAACCAGAATCCATTAGGTTGCTGTTCTGGATACCACCAGATCCAGTCTGCTCCCACTTGGTACCCATACGTTGACCCTGGCCGTCTACGGCTTCATTGGCACCTTTCTCAACAGACTGGTCATAGCCCTGCATTACACGGCCAGCAAAAGACGCCGCCATAGCGCCGGACTTAGACACCAGCATCCAGGCAAGCATTGGTAACGCTGTTGCCAAATAACCGGTTGTTGCTACTACATCGGAGTTGAATTTGGCCATTTCCGCATTGGCCAGAACAGAAAACCCGTTTCCGTAAAGTGCTGCTATCTCGGTCATTGTTGACTGTGAGTAGTAGGACATAATGAAGTGCAGAATCGCATACATTGGTGCCCACAGATTTATCCATACCAGGGCAGTGATATAGGCCATAGGTACCTTGGCAGGTATCACAATTGCCATTAGTACGATGATTGGGAATATCGCATAGATAATGGCCTCGAAAATTGTCCGCAATAACGGCAATTTTTCAGAGGCTATATCGCCCAATGCTTGATATGTTGTCAGGCGGTGTAGTTCTGCCCCACTGACAATATATTGGTTGAACTCTGTGGCATCAGTTTCCTGCGACAGCTTATGAGTGCCGGTTGCCATAGCGTTAATGATGGCTTGTTGTGTTACAAACTGCTGAGGCGTCAGGCTGACACCAGTCATGAAGTTAATGGCGTTCTGCATGTCAGCCTGCATCCTGGTAGATGCCGCGTTGGCGCTATCAAAACGCGAAATCAAATCGCCTTCAACGCCGTACTTTATAACGTCTGTGTAGAGGGCCAACATATCCGGTTTCAGGGTGTTGGTGAAACCTGATCTACATGGAAGAATTGACTCCGTACCAGACCCGGCTGTGTACCTGAAGCTCGCCGCATTCACGGCCACCCTGGTATCAAAGAAATTCATCAGGTTCGGGGCTTCCATCACCTCGCGCCAGGTAAACCGTCTGTGCCCAATGCCATCGACAACCACACACGAAGCAAAGAACTCTTTGAAGTTATTGTTTGTCCGGTCATCAGGAAAACCCATTTTCCTGGTGGCCTCGTACAGCTTATGAGGGAACAGCAACCCTGTTGTGGTGTACTTAACTTCATTTGGCATTGAAAACACTGTCTCAAAGGAACGTGCCAACCAGTCACCAACAAATGAGAAGAACCCGGCTGTTGCTGCCAGGCCAATAGGAACGTTGTTGACCACAGCGCTGTTTGCCGGTGTGATTCTGTCGTTCACGATAACGGTGGTTTTGGGTACCAGAACCACCATGATTAAGACGATGGTTCCGATAAACCACCGGAAATTGGCCATCACATTTCGGTCAAACGCGGCTTTAAACAGCACGGTCACAAACCCAAGCATACCGGCAGTTTGCATGGCTGCCTTGTAATCTGAGTTGCCGAAAATTGAAGCGATAGCTGTGAATATCATTCTCAGCATATCGCCACTGCCGTATGCAATGACTTCCCAGTTCATTTCTTACCCCACATGGCCGCAGTCACAATTTCACCGCCCAGCTTAGGTAGCAAAGCCTTCTCATACTTGTAGATCCGTTCCTGCATCGAGATAAGCTGTTCAGCGGTGTATTCGTTGTCTTGGCGCAGCTTGGCTAATCCGCGCATCACCGCCTCAAGGTCTTCACGAAAGGCCTTGATACGAGTTGCTTCAGACATACCCTTTCTTAGGGTAGAGCTTCGTTGCTCTACCCGTTGGATCACAGCATCCAAAGAGCGAAGTAAAATGTCATGAGCAATCAGCGTTGTATATTCCTGGGTGATTTTTGAAATATCAGTACCACGCGGGAAATACGTGGTTGACGCTGATAGGAAGCGATAGATCGGTACATTGGTAGAGGCGATTAGACCGCGCTCCTGGAGCGACAGGGCGCTGTCCGTGTCGATCTTGGTAATGATACTCTGAAGTAATTGCTCAACGCGGGCGTACAGGCCTGTCCAGGATGGGTTTATGGTCTGTAAAGAGTTGGTCATGCTGGCACAGCTATTCGGATCAGACGTTGCTCCGACACAGCGATATACGCGCAATTGCTCTGTGGCCTGGTTGCCATAAAGAAGCGCGGTATAAATATTTTGGAAACGCTCCTTTTCAATCACGTCTTTAATGGCAGGCTCGATGATGCGTATTTCAACGGGCGTGTCAGACGCCCCAGCCATATCTGCAATGATTACGCTTCCGATGATATTAAGAACCACCTCCGCAAATTCAGTGTCGGCCTGGAAAAACGGATCTTGCATCAATACATACCAGGCTAGATTGCCTTTTACGAAATCGGTTTTGTTTACCTCACCATCAGATCCAACGGTCGATTTACGGCTTCCACCAGTGGTACACGCAAATGATGCTGTTGAAAAATCCTCGCCATAGTCATTTTGGCGGGTGGTAATACAGTTGGCTTTCTCCTGGTCGAAGTATTGAAGTGCACCACCGACTAACTTACTGGCCGCTTCACAGGAGTCCATATTCATATTCAGGTACTTATTGGCCCAAGTCTGAATGTCTTCCATTACGCCGGAAAGCTGTGGGGAAACAATCTGTATGGCCAGCATGAAGGCCAGGGATTGTGCGTTTTGACCGATGGCCCGTAAGTTATCAATAAACTGGTTCGCGTCGATGGCAGAGAAGCCACCGGCATAGAAGTCAATACCACCGCAACCGGCGCTGAACTTAGGGGTTTGAACACTGACGAAATTAAATGGTTGGGTGATAGGCGCTCGCGCCGAAATACCGCCCAGGGTCGCAAACCTGGCTGATTGTCCCTCATAAACACCAGGTGAAGTCACCGTTGCATAGTTCATGTTGTCAAACCAACTGCTGACCTTAGAACCTGTGTCTGCAAGCGAGGATGCCGGTAGAATTATTGCCAAAGATAGCGCTGTTGCTTTAAAGATTGATCGTTTCATCGAACATCCCCTACTTTCAATGTTGCAGTTCCTTCGAGCTGCTGAGCCGCGAAGAGAACTTTAGTAATCAACTGTGTCCAGTCCGAATAGCCGTAACCTACGGTCGAAACGCTATTGGAATCCGGGTTCACCATAAACAAGGCCGGAACAACACTCACATTGAGCTTGCGGCCCATGTCGTAGTTTTGCTTCGGATACGGGTATTCCGGCAGACTTCCACCATCCAGTGATACGGGGATAATGGTAAATCCATACTGTTCGGAAAACCGTTTCAAGACCGGTGCAAACCGGTGGCAGAATGGGCAGTCACTTCGGAAAAAGAAGATCAGGCCATTCTCTTGTGATAGCCGGTAAAGCTCGCTTTCCTTCAGCGTCAATTCCTGCTCATTTTGAGCAACAATAGCCTGAGTGGTGCGAGGCTTCTGAAGTGTGTAGTCATATTCCGGCGTGACCCATATCGCCTGTTTAAAGCCAGTGGCAAAATCCTGGCTTTGCTGCTGGATTTGCGCGGTTAACGCAAGGTACCGCTGATAGTTTTCTTTCGTCGGCTCCAGGATGGCTGTTGCCAGTGCATCCTCCCACTGCTCCCCTTGCTTTTTCAGAAGCTCTCTAGGTGACAGCGTTGGCGCAGCCGGTGCCCCCCCGGCAACCGGCTCTGGCTTCTTCACTTCTTCCTCAACCTCTTGGATCGGATCTTCATACCAGAACCAACCCCGCTCCCGGTCGGAGAAATAGGTTTTGGGTCTGGCCTGTTCCTGCCTGGTCTGACTGGCTGAGTTCTGTTGTTTTGACGGCACCCCTTGGGATGCCGCCTGTGCAGTTGCCATTAGCGTACAAAGCAACAGTGCGAGGATATAACGCATCAGTTGCCCCCTCCTTCATTCAACTGTGGGAAACGCTGTTTTAGCTTTTCCTGAATGTCATTAGCCACATTGTTTGCGTTGGGTGTCGTCCCATTTTCAGCGTTACTCATAACGTCTGAATAGAACTCAGAAAGATCCATCGCATCAAAATTCAGCGTCTCCAATTCTTCAAGACTGAAGCCCCGGCAGTCCGGGCTTTTCGGTGCACCAAAGCTCTGGCCAAGCTGAGCTTTGCCTTGCTGAATGATGATCCTGGAAAGTTTGGATGGGTACGTGCAGTAAACATACTTGCGGCTTAGGCACCCGAAAAGTGAGTCCTGGCTGCAATAGTTACCCACATAATGCACTCGGGCGGCTTCCTTCATCATGCCAAGCTCTTTTTCTTCATTACTGCAACTTGCCAGGCCAATATCGGTACCCCAACCGCTGTCCTTGCAACAATTCGAGAAACCTGCTGTAGCTTTGCTGCAAGCCTTACTATCGCCGGTAAAAATGGTCAGATTCTCTTTATCCAACTCTTTGGCTATCTCACCGGCGACAGCTAGACCAGTCGCGGCTTTTTTGAAATCCTCTGTGGCCGGCTCGTAGCTCTGCCCAAATTCGGATGTGCAATTGCCATCGGGACAGACAAGCTGGCTTCCGCACATTGATACGTGCCTGGCTGAGGTTTGATACGGGCAGCTATAGTTGATTGTCTGGTTTTCGCAGAAGCTACCATTATGACTGGTACACACTGCGCTGGTTTGGCCGCAACCCTGGGCTTCCAATTGACCACACACTGGGTCTTTCACGAAATACGGGTCAGACAAGCGTGTATAGTTCTGATCCCACTCCCAGCATGACCGAGAAACAGGAAATCCGTTGATATAACGTGTTTCCGGCCCACTGGTGCATGTAGTGCTCTTCAGGGTTCCCTTGGTGTGTGTTTCACCTGCCGGACACACATAGCTATATGACGACGACTGTGTACAGCCGTGAATGCGAACGCCCCGGAACTTTAAATAAGCATTACCGCCCCCTCCAACAAGGTGACGAATAAATATGGTGTTCCATCCTGCTTTCAGTTTCGGTTTTGCATCTACGTTGATATTGAAAGTCCTGATTCCATTGTGTTCGCAGTTATACTCCCCTGGGAATTTCCAACCCAAATCGAAACCAGCATAGGTTGAACCACCGACTCCTTGAAAACCTGCGTGGCCATTCACCCAAACAAACATCCAGTCATCGTAGATAACCTGCTCAAGCACGAATTCAGGCACAGTGCTCAGGTCGGAGATATAGAACTGGATGGTGTTCTCGTAAAACTTACAGCTACCGCTTCTGTTGTTGGTTGTATGGCCGTACCAGAAGGTATTGCCGCTCGAACCCCAACCCATACCCGGATCGCCTGACTTTGTAAAATCAGCATCGGTAAACGGGTTTGGTTGGCCTGCATTTGGATTGGAGCACGATACGTTTAACTGACGCTTGCACGTAAAGTTAATGGTGTCCTGGTGCCCACTGACGCTGCATGACTTTTCTTCATACTTGGTCACATCCTGCGTACCAACCGGCAGATCAACACAACCGGAGTACGTATCGGTAAGGCTATGTGCCTTATCGGTGATTTCCTCATGGCGTTTGAATAAAGGGTCTGTTTGGCTATCTACCGTGATTTGAGGCCTGTTGGTTCTGGCGCTATTAATATACTGCGCGTTAGGATCAGTCGCGGCCTTTGTTTGTGCCTGGTTCTCGATGTTGAGGCCAGAATTGTAATACCCTGCTTCGGGTATGCTTGTTCCCTGATAATTAGGTACCGTTGTTGGATCTACAGTTTTACCCAGGTCTTTGACTTTCGCGTTATTCAAACTGTCCGCAAAAGCCTTACCATCAGCGTTGGCCTGTGTCGTGTTATTCGCTAAAGCAGCGCCTGAAGCACCACTCAAAGCGATAATCATGGACAACCATAAAACTCCTTGTTTCATCTTGTTATTCTCCGTACTTCGCTAACCAAGCCTTCGCTTCAGCCTTCTCATTTTCATCGCCAGTACGCTCTACCAGGTCAAGGAAATATTTGAAGGTGGCTGAACCTGTTGCTTTAACATGCTTGGGTGTGGGGCACCCTTGATCGGTGCATTGTTGCAGCGGCTCTAATGGTAAGACGAACGTTGGCGCTGCCTTTGCGTCAAACCGCCGAAACAATGTTGGGTCTATCAAAACACCGCCATCCATTTCCCCGGCGAGCTGCTTCAGTTTCACCAGCGTTGTTTCAAAGTCGTCGTCAATTAAACCGCGAACGGCAATTGCCGCTCCAATTTTGTACCCTTCGGCTATGAGATTTTTGATTTGGCTTTCCGGCATCGAGAGGCTGACCAGCACGATTGGATACTTGGCCTCTTGGGGCGGAACATCATCAATGGCTTTGCCTGCGGCCAGCGCTTTAGCCATGTAGCGATCATCACGCTCATCTTCAAGATATTCAGGCATCTGAATATTAAGGCCCGGCATGTTTCCCTGAAGGCCATTCAGCTTCGCCCTTTCCTGCCCCAGCAGCTTGTCTAAGGTACCGTCTTTCATGATGCGATCAGCGTCTTTCATCGCGTCCTGGATAACGGTTTTTTGCTGGTTAATTGCCGCCTCATCAGGCTCCTGGTATTTCGGCGTTTCCGCAGTAGCTAAGGCTGGTGACAGCATCACCATAACCATCAGAATGCGCAGCATGTGCGTTTCCTCCAAATCAAATAGCTGAAGTCTTCACCCTTATAAGGAAACTCACGGCCAGCGCCCCAAATCGTTGAAGGTGCACCAAGGCCATAGCCGCGAACGTTTTGCGGTACCGGATACATCATTTGTTGCTTGTATTGGTTCTTCCGCATGATTGGTTGAGGCAGGTTTCCACACATTGCACCCAAGGTTGACGTGTCCTGAGCGAGGAACTGACGGTGCATCTTGAAAATATGGGTGTGAACAATGGCCAAGGAACTATCTACCCCACCCACATGGTTGGCATGACTACCGCTGAGCGGGTAAAGCGATCCCTGCGAACCTGAGCACCAGAAGAGGGTATCCAAACCAAACGTAGTAGTTGCGGCGGCAACGGTATCGGCCACACAAGCAGCCTGTGCTACCGGATTCGCAAACAAGATAGCCTCCGGGTTTAGGACAAATGATAATTGATCGTCATCCCATAGCGGATCAAGTTCGGATAGGTACGACATATCGAAGGTTTCATTGACATAGCAGGCTCCCTCGGTGATGGCCATACCCAACCAGCTCAAAACAGGGTACTGGAACCAATGTACGTGGTAGAAAGCGCCGCCACTATCATCGCCTTCATGGTTCGTACCGGCAGGTACCGGTAAGGTACCCAACACGGCCCCTCCGAGCGTGGGGGAGCACATAGGGGTGCGCACCACTTCAGCGACCCGCGCTGGCTCCCAAAAGCTGACACCCACACCGATGCGCATGAATATTGGCGGCGGTGCTGGGCAGGTACAGATTAATGGCGGTTTTGGATCGTGGTTGTCTGTTTGACCAGGCATGGTGATAGGCACCATGCCGATGTTTATTGGAAACAGGCAAAGCCAGCAAATGTCAGTAACTGGGTTGGGGAACCTGCCCCCACAGGCAGCAGCCGTTACCTTCCCTGAAAAGCCCAGTGCCACAAGGAACGCAAGGGCCAAGCTACTTAATCGGAAATTCTTCAACATATAGCACCTTGCCACTCTGTCTTATTACAGCCGGTACCGCTTGGATACCGAAACGCTCAACCAGGTATCCACGCTGGTCGAAGTACAATCTCATACCAATCTGTTCGCTCACGGCCAGAAAATCGCCGTTAACCAGAATCATCTTGTTGCGTATATCTTTCGCACAATAGGCCTGAAGCCAGTCAACCTGCGCCGGGTCGTCCCCGTCGATAAAACAAAGCACCTTGGTCAGCGGATTAACCTCAAGAGGGTTTACTTGGGTACCAGCCGTGAACAACACCTTGCCATCTGCATCCGTTATATCCCTATCCAAGGTGTAGAGCGGGTTTATTTCAACGGCTCGGTATTCCTGAGCGCGGGGTAGCGAAACACCAGGCGGACGCCTGGCATAACCTTTCGATCTATCCCGCATTCCCTCGTGCATTGCATCCAGCTCACCGGATTCGGTCTTCTGCTGAATGCGCTCGTGTATAACCTCAACCAAGTCACGTTCAATAATCGGATAGCTTTTACCGATTACACCCAAGTCCTTGGCTAAAGCTGCATTACAGGATGCGATAAGCGCGACCAATGACGCTGCTTTGAGGTATCCAACCGATTTGTTCATAGCGACTGTCAAAACTGTGTTCATGTGCTGTCCAAACGAAAATGTGTCCCTGCGGAATGATGCCAGCCGGGCCTGGCTTTAACGCCACTCCACCTTGTGAAGCGGTCTTTGCATCCCCCAGGTACTTCCCGTTGAGGTAGAAACGCTGACCATCCTTAACCACTTCATCACCTGCGTTCCCCGCAACATACTTAACGAACCATATGTTTTGGTAGAACTCGTTTTCAGGCGGCCAGAACGCCACCAATTCGCCCTTCTGAGGGGCAACGCCTTTCACAATCAGGAAGACGTAACCGTCTACGCTGCTTGTGCCATTGAATCCAATCTTCACGAAAGGGGAAGCACCCCAACCCAACAAGATCACGAAACCAATGGCACAAAGCCAACGCCACAGGTTTTTCCTGAACTTCTTGATGCGAAGCTGTTTCTCAGGCGTTGCGCTATGCTGTTCTGGCGCTACGCTTTTAGTTGCCATTTACCATCCTCCCTACTTCCGACTTGACGTAGTTTGTGTAATCAGGAACATCCGATATGACAGCCGGAGACACCAACAGCGTTACCTTATGTTCATCTGCAACACGCTTAATTACCTGGTCAAGAGACTTTGCGAATCGCTCACTGACTTCCCTTTGTTGCTCTTCAGTCAGTTCCCTTTCGCCGTACTCTCTCAGGTGTGACGCAATGATTTCGTCCAGCTTCACAACAGCGATTGGACGCGCATATAAGTGGTTGTTGATCAGCGTAAAAATCATCGCACCCAACAGGCCACAGATCAGTGAGACTATTATGTTTTTCATGTTTCAAACTATACCATAATGAGGAATCAAAATACTATACTTTGATTCGTAAAAAAGCAAGCCCGTAAAACGGGCCGAACTAGGGTTATCTGTTCGACTCGTTTTCCGGGCCTGCCTGGGTACCAGGGCGCGGCATAGAGCGGCCCTGAGCATATAGTGTCTGTGGAACCTTACCGGCTTCCGCTTCTTCTAATCAGCTCCTGAACGGCATCAAAAATATGAATGCCCCTGGCTTCCGCTTCCCGGATGTAATCAACCTCTTCAGCCTTGGTTGAGTAAAGTTTTTCAGTCACTGGATCTACGGTGAAACGCAAGGCCGCCAGACCGTTTGGTGAGTCAATGGCAAGCTCTGAATATTTGCCCTGGATGGTTTCCAATGAGCGGATAACATCAACCATACCGCTGGTATTGCTGATATGGCCTTTTGCCTCAGCCTCTGCCAATTCGCCCGGATCTTGACGTAGGTAAACTTTGAAGTCTGAGTTTGCGTAAGCAGCCTTTGCAGTTTCCGATGCGTAGTAGTCACTGATCTTTTGGGTGATGGTCATGAAAGAACCACCATGCTTACGAGCAACACGGTAGCCTTCCTCGATGAACTCACCGGCGCGGCCACGGCCAAGCAAGCGCCAGGCTTCGTCAATGATGCAGAGCTTGCGCTGCTTTTTGTTACCACTCAGGTACATTACCTGGGTGATTCGCATCATCAGAATTAGCAGCACGACCGATTGAAGATCGGGCATCGTATTTAGGGCATCCAGCTCCAGCACAACAAAAGAGTTGTCCAGGTTGACGTTTGAATCGCCTTCAAAGTAGTCGGCGTACATGCCGTCTTTGGTGTAGGAATGCAGCATTACAGCTAAGTCTTTAGCTGTTGCGTGCATAGGGCCGTCATCGCTGTTATCGGCAAGCAAAACGTCAACTACGCTGCTAATAGTCGCTTTGCTGCCGTATTGCTCCCAAGTCCGCATGATCGCCTTTTCAAGCACTGCGCGTTGCTTGGCTGATAATGGCCTCTCTGGCGAAGCCATTTGAGCAATCAGCATCTTCAGCAATGGCAACTGCTCTTTGAAGTATTTCGGATCGTCATCGCTGATTGAGCTGAAGGGATTTAGACATACCCTAACCTCATCATTACCAAACTCAAGGTATGTGCCTTTAAGCAGCTTACAGAGGTTCTTATAGGAGTGACCGGCATCAATGATAAATGCACGTCCACCATACCCCAGGCAGCTAAACACCCATTCCTGAGTGAAGAACGACTTACCTGAACCCGAGGTAGCGCTACAACTCATGTTGTAGTTACCCTTATCGTTATCAAACGGATCGAAGTAAGTGATTTGCCCACGACGACCGTTGAACATCATCATCGGCGTGTGCGTCCCCTTCCACTCACCTATCCAGGGAGCAATATTCGTGCACGTCCAGGAAAGGCGCGTATTGAAGTGCCCAAAGATTTGCAAGGCCCGCTTCGATTCCTGGCAAAGCCCCATTGGAAGCGCCCCCAGGAATGAATGTATTGGCGTGTAGCGGCTTTTTGATAACACCCAGCCGAGTGATTCATAAACAGACTTTAAAGCCTGCTCACACTCTTGTTCACGGCCTTGAGGCGTGAACAAGACAATCTGATAGAACGCATCCATCAGCTTATTACCGTTGTCCACCTTCCTGGCCGTATAATCCCAATCGACTTTTCGGTCTTTCCACTGGGGTACGTACTTGGCCATTGGAGAATCGGCCATCTGTGTTGCTCGAACGGATTTGCGAGTCACCTTGCCTTTAGCTGATACCTGGTCAGGTGCGTTCACGGTCAAAGTGGCGATGAAAGGACAAGGGATTCGTAGAATGTTATTGGTAAAGCTGCCAATGAGCTGACCATTCTTGAAGCCTGGCCACGTCTGCGGAAACTGACGAACGTGATAAGGCAAGATGGAAAACGCCTGGTCTTTGTGGATCAGACTTGACGCTCCAGAATCGAACAATGCCATTGTGTCATCATCAACAATCTGACTGTTAATCAGATTGTTGTCGTCATAATAAAGCCGTGGCTGAGGCTCCGTAGAGGGATTCAGCAGACCGTTCATTATGTTAATGAACAGCTCAGGCGACATAGACTGCGCATAAATCTTTGCAGAACGCAGTGTCCCTATGGCAGCTTCCCTGGTACGCACCAGACGATCAATATCGTCCTGGTGCACATCAACGCCGGTTAAACCCTTCGGAATTGGAATGGTGTATGAAACGACCAGGTGCATGTTGCGCAGCAAGAACGCCTGGTCAGTGAACAGAGAGTTCCACTTACCCTGGCGCATGTATTCAACCCGGTTGTTTCCCAGCGTTTCAAATATTTCAGCGATAGATTTATCTGTCGCGTTGCCTTTTGTTTCAGCCCATCTTTTTAAGATAGGTTCAACGTTAGGATCAGCAATAACTGAAATCTGAATGGTGGTATCAGCCTTGTGTGACTGGTTAAAGAACCCGTTGAGGGTCTTTAACTCTGTCGCGGTAAGGCCTGTGCCGGGGTTAGCGTACAGCATAAAGCCAACGGTATCACGGTTGTAATAAATACCCGTTTCCGCGTCATAGGCCTCATACGGCAGTATAGAGGCCACAGCGTAGCGCTCTGAAAATGCCTTCAATGATGCCAGTGTTGGTACATCACCAGTGTTTTTAAAACGGACGCCAGGCGGTACATCATTAACCAGGGACGACTTAACTTTGTCGGCAATTTTTCGTTTTACTGCGTGAAAACGATCAGCCAGTGTTACTTGTTGACTACCCATTCAGAATCCCTCAGACGCACGTAAACAAAACCACCGGCATTCAGATCCTTATCTTTGTCTTCCCATGAATTAAACAAAATTCTCAGGACAACAGGCTTCGTTAATAACGGATCACCCGGCGTAGCATAATTGAGCGTTCGATGTGCCTGGCCTACATGCACATGAGTGTCGGCTTCTTTGCGCGAACCTTTTTTTTTCTTTTCCTCGTCGTACAAGGTACGTCGATAATCATGGAAACCATCATTTGTCCTGTCGTACACCGTCGATACCGGTTGACAGCCTGACTGTGGAAACTGGCCGCAGGTATATTTAGTTGAACAGCCACTTAAAACAGTCAGGGCTAGGCCCAGGAAAATTAACTTCTTCATTCTTTACGCTCCCTAGTGTTACCAATCAGGTTCTTACCAAACTCGGTACCACCCAACAGAATAATTTCACCAATCCGGTTCGCATCGACCTCGATGATCGGATACATTTCGTTTGCTCGCGCAATGTAATAATCAGCGATTTTTTCCAGTGCGTTACCTGTACCAGTGGCAAGACCGGCCTGAACCGTTTTATTCGGGTCAATGGTTGTTACGTTGCCTAATGCACTGGTTGATACTTGCTGATACTGCTGCGAAATAGAGCTGCCCATACCAGACGCAATACCGGCAAGCAGCGATTTTGCGATCATTGAGCCTTGCTTGCTCACGAGGCGACCGCGTAGACCTGCTTTGCCGTCTTCACCTGCAACGTACCCCTGAACCCGCTCTTCAATAATGTCGCCATTGACCAGGACACACGTCAGCGTTTCCAGGCGGATATGTGCCCGTTCGCTTGAAATGTCGCCATGTGCCGCCCCGGTGACGTGGCAGTTATCTACGTCACTGTTCCAGAAGTTAGGCAATTGGCCTGCATCCATCAGGCGTAGCAACACCGGAACAGGGTTTGACATGGCCTGGCCACCGGTAGGCGCATCCATACCAGATAACAGGACTGCGGTTGAAAACGCGCCTGTTGGCAAGTAGTGCGCTACGTTCTTGGCCTTTTTGTTGCCTTCGCCCTGCCCTTGTGCCGTGTCATCGGTCAAACTTATTACCTGAATCCGGCTGATTGGCTGACCATTTTGATTGACGGCCTGCTCACCACCGTAAGCACCTGGATTCTGCATAGGTGGCGGCGGTAAGGATCGGTTGACGAACTGTTGCGTTATTTCGCCAGTTGGCTGTTCCTGGCCCTGCCCTGGTACCGGTGCAGGCGGAGCAACCGGTACCGGTGCCGGTGGTAATGAAGTGGCCGGAAGGCCTGCGGTTGTCACTGGCGTACCCTGAATACCAGAGTTACCGCCTTGGTTCCCAACCATTCTGGCAATCTCTTCCAGGCGATCACGCAATACTTTATTCTCGGTCTGAAGCTCTTTAAGACGCTTCTCTGAAAGCGCGATCCACGTTTCCTCAGCACTAACTGAACCGCTGCTTCGTGCGGTGAAGTCCCTCATCACTTCCTGGGATTTCTCTTGCTGGATTTCCATGGGAGTAGGCTTACCCCGGTTCGGATCTGACAGCCACATACCGCCCATCATGAGGATGATGAAAGCTGAGAACCCACCGACAGCAATGATAAGTTGCTTGCGTTTAGTTTTACCTGGAGCATCCATCACTCACCTCCCAGGGGCTTACGCACGACATAAAGAAACGTGGTTTCGCCTTTTCCAAGTGAAAGCCGCTCCAAAGAAACCGCTTGTACACGGCTACCAAAATCCAGGAACTCGCGCTCATGAAAGTTCATGTCTGCATCGCTGATATTTTGAATCGTGTAGATTTCGCCCAGCAGGTCATAACCTGTGTATGTCCGGCGTAGAATGATTTGGGTTTCAGCCCACAGAGGAACCTTTTTCTCAGAGTCTTCGTAGGAATAGCCGTCTACCTGCTCACCCAAGGCCATCCCTTTCATCAAACGTTTTACCCGGTCAACAAAGGGGGTTGAACGGTATTCAGATCCCCGGCCAACGCTCCTGCGTGGCGCGGCAGGCTTCAGAATGATTGTTTCAGACGGTATATCGTGCTGTTGCGCCACTACCGTGTAGGTGGCCCCCATGTCATCACGAACAAAGAAGCTGAGCGCAGTTGGCGCTCCTGGCGCTGGCCGGATGAAAATCTCACCTTTATCTTTATCGGGTTGGATTTCCAGCACCCCAGCCGAACCCCACACTTTATCTAGGCGGCCCTCACCCTGAATGCTGATCCTGGTTAACTCACGAGAAGAAACCTTCACCGTGATCGTGTCACCATCCTTTACTCTGAATTCCTGTGCAGCATTCGCGTTACTGGAATACAGAAGCATTGCAATCACCATTGCAATAGCTAAAGGTGTGGTGATCATCCATACGAGCCAGGGCTGAACAGGAAGTGAGCCTGTATCCACGTATTGATTATTCATTTTCATTTGGCACTCCACCCTCAAATGAACCAGGCATAACAGCGTCTGTTGTGGCTTCCTGATTCTCGATCATTACTTCTTCATTCGGTTTCACCACCTGGTACGAACCAACAGAATCTTTCTCAAGCTCATTGAAGCCAGTTATGGTTAACTTGCCGTTGTACTTGAATCGTAATTCGTATGTTTTCTGGCGCTTGCTGACCAGGTGGCTACCGATAAAGCCATTCAGCTCGCCGGTGATGACGGCCACGTCTTTTTTGATATGAATTCCCATCAGGTAAAAAACGCTACTTATGTCGTTGCGTGAAATGCGGTCGTAATCCACCGCAAACCGGGTCTTCATTGCGCTATATACAGACGGATCTGTGTAATGAAGAACGGTATCAAACTGAGCCTGGGCATTCTGTTTGTGGTACGTCAGCAATAGCTGAGAAAAGTACCGGGCCATTTGTTCAATATATGCAGGACTGACTTCATTACCCTGTACAGAAAATGGCGTATCGACCTGCGGCGGTACCACAATTGTTTTTTCTGAGGTATCAGCAGTCACGACAAAGCCAGCCAGCATCAAGTTGGAAAGTAGGAGCACACCGGCTACCCCCATCCAAAGTGATGCCTTGTAATTGGCATTGATAACTGTTGAACTGTACTTTTGTTTATCCACCTATGTACTCCCGTATGTGCGATGGGATACGCTTTGAAAGCCAAATATCTGAAGGCGTGTACCAATACAGGATCTTCATTAGAAGGCCTCGGCCACCCTCTTCTTTGAGGTAGGCGTAACCACGACCAAACACAATCGCCAACACCACACCCATGAGAAACATATTCAGCACCCCGCCGACTATCAGCCAAAAGATAACCAAGATGGCGCTGTCGGCTTCCCACATAAACATCAGTGGTGGTGCATCCAGATTCCGTGGAATCCAGTAATCTTCTTCGTCCATATCCACCTCGCTTTTGCGAAGGGGTTAGCCAGGCTAACCCCATCTGTTGCAATTACCGTTAAATCGTCGCACTGGTGAACAGGGCGTTAACGATGGTCGGGCCAAGCACCCCGAAGATCGCCAGGAACACACCGATAACAGCAGGCAACGCTTTACCAGTACCTGCACCGATACCCAGGCCAATCAGACCGCCAACAATGGCAATAGAACGACCGAGATAACCTGTAGCTGCGGCATAGATAAAGTTGTAGA
Organism: Rheinheimera sp. WS51; assembly: GCF_050936095.1. Lineage (NCBI taxonomy): Bacteria > Pseudomonadati > Pseudomonadota > Gammaproteobacteria > Chromatiales > Chromatiaceae > Rheinheimera > Rheinheimera sp. WS51. Next base: position 20,315 of record NZ_JBOTRC010000012.1, on the reverse strand, counting down.
ACGCCTGGAACTCGGTACCGCCAGTACCACCACCAATACCGATAGCAGCGGCAAGAGCAAGCTCAGGCATAAACGCGAAGGCAAACATCAGCGCGGCTGCGAAGTAGCCCCGCTTCTGTCCGTTTTGTTGCAATGAAATTGCAGTTTTCATCTTTATTAACTCCATGAAGTTTGAGATTGAGGCTAGTTAAACAGGCCGCTGCCCTAATCGCCTCTACCAGGACAGCGACACTTCGGTTAATCGACTGCGTAAACCTCGACGCGCCGATTTTTGGCCCGTTGCTCTGCGGTACCGTTAGGTTCCGCGTAGCAACAAAGGCCATGTCCATAGGCCTCGATCTGCGTAGCAGTCGATTTGGCCGTTTCAAAGAAATCCTTCACCTTATTGGCTCGACGTAATCCCAGCCAGTTGTTGTAGGGTTCACTGCCAACATTGTCGGTATACCCGTGTATCTCAACTGCCTTGCCTGATAACTCATCAAGGGCAGCCAAAAGGGTTAATTTGGCATCAGTGGTAATCACGGAGCTGTCAAAATCAAAGTAAACCACCGCTACTGGCGGGACAGCAGGCACAGCTTTTGTGTTCTCAGGCTGTGAAGGTGACTTCTTACTATCCGTCTTGCTTTGTGAAGACGACGTTTGTTTCTGCTTGTCCAAAGCAGAAACACCGCCGTCAGACGTTGCAACTTTAATTGAGTCTCTGACGATCCCGGTGATCGGCTTGTCATCTGAATGCTTTACTGACACGAATGATACCGGCGTTTTTGGGGTTGCGGCCTCGCAACTCCAAGCACCGCCGTTCATGTCGCAGAACACAAACTCGGCGGGATGCCCTTCACTCTTACCAGGAACCTGCTTAATACCTAGTTCATGGGGAACTTCACGGTTCGGCAGGCTTGTGCATCCCGCCGCTAACAAGGCGAAGATAACGCTGATAAACGCGCTCGGCGTACTTTTGACGAAGGTTTTCTCTTGTTTCATTTTTTCTTGTACCAGCATTGTAAGCTCCAACAGCGCGCCAATTATTCCCAAACACCTGTATGGATTGGGAAAGTATCCAGGCACCCACATGAATATTCGTGCAAGGGTCGAATAGGCTTTGTTCAGAAAGGCCGTACTTTTCCAGCTTTGGAAACCAGAAAGAGTTGATTTGCATTATCCCAACATCCCGCGACTTGTCGCGGTTGTTGTGATTAACGGCAAGCGGATTCAAACTACTTTCTTGTTCCGCAATTGCGTAGAGAAGCCAAGGATCAACTTGATAGCGCGTCCCTGCGTCAACCCAACAGTTGCTTGAACTTGCTGCTTCCGGCAGCTCGTTTGCTAACAAAGGGTTAGCAAACGACACCGCGACTATACATGAAATTCCATATTTGCGCAACATTTGTACAATTCAACTTAGCCAATTTTGAACAATCAAAATACTATACTTTGACGCATCATAACGCAAGCTTTATTGCTGTTCAACTGGCTCATGTAAAAAAACAAAACATTTCCGCAAATTCTTTACGTCATCCGGTTTGAAGGTCGAATCAAGGTGCTTGATTCGACCAGACTTCCGTTCACGCTTGTAACGAGGCCATTCTTCAGCATCAAATAGCTTCTTGTAGTGAAGGTGATCGGCGGCCCGATCAAAGAGGTAAAACACCCCTGCGTACAGCTTTGCCTCCAGGGCCGCCGAGTGGTTCATAAAACTGATATAGATGCGCTTGGTATCCTTACGCCAGCGTTCATACTCAAGTGCAACCCAATACCCCCTGGGCGATCTCATGATTACATCCGGCTTCTCCTGGTGCTCGGGTAAATCAATGTGCCTATCCCATATAACCTCTTCAAACTGGTCAAGGCGGTTCAGTACAGCGTACTGAACCGCCATGTCATGGATAATGTGTGAATATCGGCCAAGGTGCTGAACCCTGGTCGTTGCCTTCGATATGTCCCTACCCTGCACTTCGAGATAAGCAAGGCCTGCACTGGTTAGCATCACATAACGTTCGTTTTTCGTGTGCACGTTCTTGAATGACTGGATTACGCCGTCAGACAAAAGTGCATTGAAGAAGCGATTGGCATTCACTGCGTTACTGCCAATTCGCTTAGCCAATAGATCAATGGAAGAAAAACGGAACTCAAGAAGCCAATCGAGTACAAGCCGCGTCTTTTCTTCTTTTATTGCCTTCGGGTATTTGAGGCTTGTATCTCGCTTCTCAATCAACATAGGCACAACGTCCTTAAATCGGTTAAACGACAGCACAACGCGCCAAGCGAAGTGCCGTTACTATCAGCGAATGCTGTGGCATTCGCCATGCGTTCTTGCAGCCACTTCGGAGCATCAGAGTAACTACGATGCTCGAAGCGCTGACAGCGTTTGCTTAAGCAAACGCAAAGCCGTGTTGCCTGCTGACAAGATGCAGGCGTCACACGGCAGCAACCGTTCAGGTTGCGGATGCCGAACCCGCTGGCATTGCGTTCAGCAAGCCAGCAGGTTCGGAGGTCGCCCCGGCGACCGGAACCCCGGCGCTGGCTCACGCCCCCCGCGTGAGCCAGGCCAAAAGCGCCGCCCACGGCGCGTTGGCCGATGCGGTTCCAGTCGAAGGCGTTCAGCCGAAGACAGGAACTGTTAAGCAGTCTCGCCCTAGCGAGGCGGCTTAACACCGAAAGGACGACAGGTGAGCGCCAACGCTCGCCTGAAGGACAGGGAAGCGAAGCGGTGCCCCAAGGCATCCCTGTCCTGTGCGGCCTGCCGCCGTCGAGGGGAGTGACAACGAGCCTTGACCCCCCGCTTTCGGTGGTTGGGCGTCCAGCCCAATCGCACATAGCCAAACGGCTATGTAGCGACGAGGACAGAAGCGAAGCGTAGGGACGAAGCCCCGCAAAGCGGGGGGTCAAGGCTCGGTCGGTCACGACTGAGCCGAAGACGGCGGCAGGGTGAATTGCAAACGGCGCTCGCGTCCAGCGAGCATAGTGCGGCAAGAGGGACTTGTCCCTATTGCTAAGCGGGGCGCTCCCCCGCGTGCAATGGTGAATTTGACGTAAGCCCGCCGTCCAGAAGGGCTTTAAGTCAAAGAGGCGTAGCCTAGCGCACCTGGCGGCGCTCCCGCCTGGTGTGCCATCAGTGAAGCATGATGCAGGGCACGCAACAGCGTTTTGCATTGTGCTGAACCTCTTTTTACCATCAAAAACACAGTCAATTCTATCATCAAACTTACACTCAATAAAGATTGATGATAATATTGTGCTAGAAAATGATGGTAAAAAGGTGTATGTAGCGGCCTTTTTTCCGGTCGGAAAAGACCGGCCAGGCCGCTACGCAAATGCGAGGACAAACAGAAATGCCAACATCACAACCTGAGTACGCCGTACTCAACTGGTTCGGCCAGGTGAATTATGCAATGATGGAATGGACGAATGATTACTGGTGGCCTGTTTGGGCTGGCATCGTATTCATAGGCTGCCTCATTAGCATGGCTCCCCTGAGCACTCACCATGAGCAGCCGTTCCACCAGATCGTTTTCGTCTGGATACGAAAAGCGATCTTGTGGCTTGGAGCAATATTGCTCCTGCTGCCTTTCATAATGTTGTACCTGTACGACATGACCACTCAGAAGCAGTTGGCCGATAGCCAGCAGGTCTGGCTTCAGTGGTTCCTGAATCTCGCCGTTCAAAATTGGTTTACTCTGTTTGCCTCAGCCACTTCCGGCTGGATGTTACGCTTTATGCTATTGCGGTATGCGCTTCCTGCCTGGTCAGGAATACTTCGCAAACTACGTAACACACAAACAGACGATACGCCTACGGATATCCGCCTTGAAGCAAGCCGGTTCAACGTTAAGGATTTCCTGCCGTCGAAATACTATAAAAAAGACGCCATCTTGGTTGGCCTTAGCGAAGAAGATAAACCGATTCATATTCCGGCTGACACCTGGTACGAAACAAACATGCAGGTGATTGGCCCTACTCGGTACGGTAAAGGCGTTATCATGGGTGGGCTTATGGATCAGGCAATTCGCCGTGGCGACTGCCTGTTCTATATTGATCCCAAAAAAGACAAGTTCGCTCCGCATGTCATGTACCAGGCCTGCAAGGCTACTGGTCGAAAATTCTATTATTTGACACTCCACGACGATGGCATAGGCAAATGGGCACCGTTTGCAGGCGGGACAGATCGGGACGGACTGACGCGCCTTGAGACTGCTTTCGGTCTGGACTTCACCGGCGACCCCGGTACCGACTACTACAAGTCACAGGAGCGGAAAGAGCTGGAAAAGGCGTTTCGTCAGACTCGCCAGGTTGAAGTTTTGAAAAGGCTTATGGAAGAAACGGATGCAAACCGCATCAATGCAGAGCTTGCCAGATGGTCAAACATCGAAAGCCTCTGCCCGAAAAAGGGTAGCGGCTTTAGCATTGAGAAGGCGCTGAAAGAAGGAGCTGTTGTCTATGTGCAAGGCAGCCTGGACGATTCCGTAGTTAAGACTGCAACAAAGATATTTATCGCTGAGCTTATCCAAGAAGCTCGCCGCCTGGATAAAGAGCGCAAAACCCACTTGACCGCAGTCATTGACGAAGTGAGCTTCTTGGCATCCAAGACGCTTGCCCAAGCGCTTGCTACGGCAGTGGGCTTCCGTGTTAATTTCGTTCTGGCATACCAATCTCAGAACGACTTGCTCAACATTGACGATAAATCGGTGAATCCGAAGTATGTTCACCAGAGTATCAATGTGAACTCGCAGATAAAGGCGGTTTATGGTGGTGCTGACTTCGAGACGGCAGAATGGGCAGCTAACCTCTCCGGCACCATCATCAAGGAAGTTACCAGGATGGAAAAAACCGACATTAGCAATACTGGTGGCGAGACGTGGGACAACCAACGATTTGTTGGCGCACAGGAAGAAAATTACATCAACACCAATATGGTGCTTACCCTCCCCCCAAGGGTCTGTGTGTTTGTTCAACCACGACACCTGGCATCAATATGCTTTAGCTCATTCGTTCCAGTGAAGGATATGAAGGCTCTTGACGAATACCTGGAGCATAAGGAAAAGGTATACACCCCTCCAACTCAACCGGCCAACGTCAGTGACGACGAACCGCAGGAAAGCACAGGTATTGATACCGTTCCTGAAGAATTCTCTGCCCCTAAGAAAAAAGAGGAAAAACCAGTTTCGCAAGCGAAACCAGAAAACAAAAAGCCTTCAGATGAAGAAGACGGTAAAAGTAAAAAGGATGATAATGTCGTCCAGTTCAGAGGTAAAAAGGCCGCCGATAAAGATAGTAGGCCAGAGTCAACTAAAGGTATCGACAATCCTGAATTTTTTGAAGACCAAGAATCGGATAAGGCTAAACCGAACGAATCCTCTCCAACAAAACCTGCCGGAAAACCGAAGCAAGTAAGCGAGGAAGAGAATAAGCCAGATTCATCGGTAGAACCTACCCCGGCGCAACTGGACGAACCCGAAGACGACAGCAGTAAAGACTCGGATGAAGCCGCCAAAAAACGTGAAAAGAATCGCGCAAGAAAGGCGAAACAAAAAGCCAAAAAGCAAGCTGAAACAGAAAATGCCGCGCCTGAAGAAAAGTCAGTTTCGCAAGCGAAACCTGAAGCTGAAAAGGCAAAAGCTGTCGTTGAACTGCCAGATGATTTTGCAATGGACTTCGGTGGGCTTAATCTGAAAAGTGACGATAAAACAATGAGTCTTCTTAATGATCTTGAAGAAGATGAAGACAAATAAAAAAGGGGGCTAAGCCCCCTTTTTTATTTCCTGTTGCGTGGCTGTCTTAGGGATGTTTTGAAGGTGCTGCTCAAGGAATTCCATCACAATCATCCATACCATCAATGCAAAGCCAAGCATAAGTATTACTCGGATTATTTTGCGCAAAAATTTCATTCAGTTTCCAACACCCATTCTTTAAACTTCTCTGCGTAACTTTTCATGATAGCCGGATTAGCTACCCGCCAATCCGGGTCATGCCTATCCAGCATGGAAGAATAGCCGGTTTTATCAATCAACTTAACCAGCTCATCTGACGTGAATAAGATTCTCAGGGCTGCTGGCTTCTGTTTGGCCTCTGGATCAGATTTCGCTTGCGAAACTGATTCCTCAGACGGGTCTTCTTGCTTCGGCTTTTTGTCATATCTTTTTCGCGCAAAGAACTCCTTCGCGTTAAATTCACCACGCTCTATCAAGTCAATTGCCTGTTGCTTCTTATCCGAGCGAAGCCCTGAAATCTTTTTGAGCAACGTGTAATCACGGAGTTTTCCGTCTCTGGCCAGTGCACGGATCTCAGGCTCGTATTTAAGAATCGCTGTATTCTTACTTACCCAGGACGGCGTGACACCCAGCTCTTGTGCAGCTTGTTCGATGGCGTTTGTAATTCCTTGGCTCTTCAGGTACTCGATGCGCCCATTTATAAATTCAGCCTTCTCTACCGGGTTTAAATCCTGGCGGTGTAAGTTCTCTGTTAACTGGTGGGCGTAGATTGCATCATCTGTAAGTGCTTCTTCATCCTCCACAATGACTGCCGGTATGGTTTCTTTACCTGCTTTTTTGGACGCTTGCCAGCGCCTTTCACCAGCAATGATCATATAAGCAGGCTGGCCATCCGGGTTACGCCGCACCCGGATAGGCTGAATAACACCTACAGCAGCAATGCTACTTGCTAGTTCTTCCAGTTTTTCAGGGTCAAAATCTTTACGTGGCTGATTCGGGTCAGGCACCAAATCTGATAGTTTTAGTTGCTGTAGTTTTTCCATTGTTACGTCCCTTGAGGTTTTAATTTCGCTTGCGAAATCGGTTTAAGCTGGCCCCGATTATACAGGGCAACGATCACAAGACACAGAATTCAAAATGTATTACTATGATAAATCAAAATAGGTCAAAACGATACGGGAAAGGTTAAAATGAAACTAATGATCGTAGAAAGCCCTAACAAAGTGAAGAAGATTAAGGGCTACCTTGGTGATGGCTGGCGAGTATCAGCCAGCGTAGGCCACATTCGTGACCTACCAGACAAGGAAATGGGTGTAGAGCCTCCTGACTTCAAGCCAAAGTATGTTGTGAGTCCAGACAAGAAAAAGGTGGTCAGCGACCTCAAAAGCCTGGCTAGTGGTGCCAGCGAGGTTTACCTGGCAACAGACCCTGACCGGGAAGGTGAAGCCATCGCATTTCACCTGAAAATGTGTCTTGGCCTTACTAATCCGAAGCGGGTGACGTTCACTGAAATTACAAAGTCTGCAATCTCAAAGGCCATCCAGAACACCAGGATGATTGATAACAACTTGGTATCGGCTCAAGAATCCCGCCGAGTCCTTGACCGGATCGTAGGCTATCACATCAGCCCCCTACTCACACAACAAGCGGGAATTCCGCTAAGCGCGGGTCGTGTACAATCGCCAGCAGTGAAACTAACCGTTCTACGGGAGCGTGAGATAAGAGAGTTTCGCAAGCGAAACTACTATGTAGTTGAAATTCACCTGGCTAATGGATTAACGGCGACATTAGATGCAAAGGGATGGTGTGAAGATGGTAAACACATTTTTGATAAAGCAGTTGCTGAAGCAATTGCCGAAGCAAATAAGGTTTTTGTCAGCAAATCTGTCGTAGAAGAAAAGGAAGCAAAACCCCGCGCACCTTTCACCACATCTACCTTGCAGCAGGCCGCATCAAGCATCCTGAAGTTCACGCCCGCAAACACAATGAAGTACGCACAAGCCCTCTTTGAACAAGGTGCAATCTCTTATCATAGAACTGACACCCCAAATCTGTCTGAGGATGCGTTTTGCCTGGTAAAAGAGTTTCTGACCAGTATTGGTAAAGACACTCAACAAACTCAATTGAAGTGGGCAACCAAAGAATCAGCGCAAGAAGCGCATGAAGCTATCCGGCCAACAGATCCAGCAGTCGAGAACTGCGGAGAAACGGAACAGCAACGTAAACTGTATCAACTCATTCGTGAAAGAACGCTGGCAAGCGTAATGCCTCCTGCTGTCGATATTGTAACCAGTATCGAGTTCACAACGGTCGATGAAATCACCGCTGGTGAAGTAGTTTCGCAAGCGAAATTCACCGTATCAGGTAAAGTGCAAAAATATCCTGGTTGGCGAGTTATTGCGGAAATAGAAAAGCCTGGATCAAACGATAATGAGCTTCCAGCAACGGCTGAAGAAGGAGAAGAGTTCGATGTAGAAACTAATCTTCTAACGAAATCGACGGAGCCGCCATCAAGATTTACCGAAGCAACGCTGATAAAGGCACTCGAAAAATTAGGAATAGGGCGTCCATCAACCTATGCCAGTATCATGGAGAACATCAAGAGCCGTGGATACATCATCATTGGTGATGGCAAAAAGAAATCTGACAACAAGATTAGACCAACAGAAACTGGCGAAATGCTGGTCGATGCCTTGGACGCTATGACCTTTATGAACCTCGACTATACCCGCATTTTGGAAAGTCACCTGGATAAAATAGCAGCGGGCCAATCAAATTACTTCCAGTTAGTTAAATCGGTATATTCCTCAATAACAAGCGAAGCGAAGAACATAAAAATTGATTCCCTGGTTGAAACGGCGGACTGCCCACAATGCGGGAAGGCAGTTAAACGCTTGAAGTCGAAAAAGAAAGGGGTAGGGCACTTCTGGGTTCATATGGAAGAGGAACACGGCTGTGAGGACTTCCTGGATGATGATAATGGTATACCCGTTTACCGGGAGAAGTATGATTCCCCGGTAATGGACTGTCCAGGTTGCGGCAATGAAATTAAGCGCCTGAAAAAGAAAGACACTGATGACGAATATTTTTGGGTGCACACTAACGAGAAGCACGCAAAAAACTGTGTGAAGTTCATCAAGGATGAAGATGGCATACCAGTAGTGGTAAAAGATCAATCTTGCGAATGTCCTGGCTGTGGCAAACCGGTTATCCGCCGCTACTCACAGGCTAAGGAATTTCATTTTTGGGTTCACCAAACTCAGTCGCATGAAAAAGGATGCCATAAATTCATCAATGACTTAGACGGCAAGCCAACGATAGAGCAGGGGGCTTAAATGGCGGTTAAACGAATTAAAGATCACGATCTAATGACCTGGGAAACGTGCGCAATGAGCGAGGTAAAAAAAGGGGACGTATTCTATACAGAAGACAATGGATTGAAAGGGCCGGTACTTATTGCTGAAGACAATGCAAAGCAGGTACCGCACCCAAGGCATAGAAATAAAATGGTCTGGAATGTCAAAACAAGGCCGTTCTAATCTACCTCTTGTGAATTACAACGCTAATTTGTACCAGTAACATTTAGCGTTGTAAGTGGATTCCTACTCTACCGAAGCTGCGCTCGGGTTATAAACCATTGTCTGCGTATATACCCTACTAATCAGATTTGACTCTGTGGACTGTGAACCTTCAATTTGCCAGCCTCGTTTCAACATAATACTTATCGCGTCTTGCAATGACTGTTTTGAATGGTAGCTAAGCAGTAAAGCCTTTTTATCTAATGGACGAAATGACATCGAAAAGTTTTCTGAGTGAGCGAATTCACAGAATCCGGCACGTGTGTAGATATATTTAGACAAGACAGTTTTTAGGAAGTTGAATTTATGTTGCTTGGGTAGACCAATGACCACTAGCTTGTTTCCAGCAATGGCATTTTCAATGTCTTCTTTGAACGACGCTGGTAATCCTTTTATAGCTACCGTTGTGGGCATAGGGCCGCCAAGGTCTGCTTTCACTGTGAGTGGAAAATCCTTTTGGGTTTTAATTCGGATTGCGTAAGCTATAGGAAGCAACACAAGAAAGTACACGACTGTTGCCGGATACAGATAATAACTGAGTAAAAATGGTACAGCTATAAGAGCAATTACAGCAGGGATAGGGATGCCAGCAATGGTTATTTGGAAATCGACCCTTTCTGATTTAATGCTAGTTGGATTGTTCACAGTTTTTATTCCTCGCAACGATAGATAATTGTGACTATTTGCTTTCATTCTCGATGTGTCCTATATCAGTTTTTGCTACTGGCCTGAGCTGCGGCAAAGCCGTCTGCCCAATCTTTGTGATATTCTGTACCGGCTGAGTGCGGGTTATCATCCAGTGCTCGGTCGATGAAAAACGACTCCCAACCGGCGTTATATGCAGCGCTTTTCCCTGGAACAAACTCTTTAAAAGTTGTGTTTTTCATGTCGGGTTTCCTATTTACTAACCATTTTGCTGGTTTCAACAAGGCCTTTAGCGCGGAGAGACGCCAGAGCCTGCTCAACTTTCACGATTGGTTGGCCCAGTAAAGCGGCCAATTGCTGTGCTGTCATTCTAAGGGTTCCTGTATCACTTATTCGACGTTTTTGGCCAGTTGAACTTTAACAACCCTAAAGACAAAAGCAGCGGCACAAGGCTGCCTATGGCCATCACTCCAGCAGCTAGTTGTAGCGGCTTACAAACCTAATCCCGCCGGCGCAAATACATCTGCCCGGCCCGGCTCAGATTAACTGACAATACGCCAGGCCACCGGCTCACTTTATTTGCCAATGAGCGCAGATTAAGAACGAGCTGGCTTACATTCATCACGCCGGGCTCACTTTAAATGACAACAATATAGTGGTGACCACATAGAAGACAAAACGGCCATAACTCCAACTTACCATCCAGTGACCACATAGCTGCGAAAACGGCCAACATATCAAAATCTTTCCCGGAAACCCTCTGCAATTTTTTCCAGATAATCCATTAGCCGGGTATCACGGTCTGTGTCATTGACATCATTGGGTTTGCTTGGGTCCCAGTGTTTGATGATAGCGATCAGCAGATAGCTATTGCTATCAAAGAAGCCGGGGCAATACACGAGAACGTAACCACTGGTACGCTTAAACTGCACAAGTTTTAACGGGAAGCCTGATTTCTTAAAGTGCAGATGCTGCAATTCAAGGTAAGAGCGATTGTGTGTGAACTTGTATGGAACATCGCGGCCAAACGTCGAGGGCAGCCCTTTACCTTCTTTATAAGAGCGGAAGTCACCCACTAATGCCTTAGTTTGTTGCTCGCCCAACGAGTTCTTTAAATCCTGATGTGTGAATATCCGTACCGCCATTATCAATCCTTTCGGTTCTTGGCCAATGACTTCGCCATTTTCTCAGCAGCCTGGCGCAGGCCTTCTTCACCAAGATTAAAACGTACAGTAGTAGATGAAGGTGGTTGCGCCGTGGCGGCACTGAACTCACAGATCATCATAGGTTCAATCTGCCCTTCTGGGGGCGGTAGAAGTAAATGCTTCACTGCCATTCTTCAAACTCTCCTTTGCCACCTTGCTTCACTTTTTTGGCCATGTCAGCAGACACTTTATCCATATCCAGCCCTTCTGCTGTGAACTTGGCCGGGATACTTTCCAGCTCGGTTGTACCACGTTGCGCAAACTCACAAAAGGCTGTCATTTCTTCAAACAGTGACGCCGGGACCGCATAGAACTGGATTTGGTTATTTGATGACACAGCAATAGCATCCCCTTGAGCCTCTGCCAAAGCAGCATTAGGGTTTGATTTAAACTTACTGATCGGTGTGGTATAGCCACATAAGATTTTCTGTAACATAACTGCCTCCATCTCCGATTATTGGCACAAACTTACTTAGCTCTAAGTATAGCCCTAAATTCAGACCTTGACCAGTATTGCATAGTCTGACTGTTGAGTTCAGATAAACGGCCGTTTTTATGAACAAATTCGACCTGTTATTTCTGACTGAGGTTATTCAGTGAAATCCGTTCACAAAACTGGTTGATGTAATCAAAGTTCAAAACCATACTTCAACACGATAATTAATGAACTATTGGTGATGTTACATGAAAATTGGCTACTGCCGGATCAGTACAAAGGGGCAGAGTTTCCACCTGCAGGAAGATGCCCTCAGAGCGGAAGGCTGTGAACGGGTGTTCCGCGATATCGCCTCCGGCGCGAAATCTTCCCGACCGGGGTTGGATGAAATGCTGGCACAGCTTCGGCCAGGTGATGTGATCGTGGTTTACAAGCTGGACCGGCTTGGCCGGTCACTGCGACACCTGGTGGACTTGATCAATAATCTGTCCGAACGCCAGGTTGGGCTGAAAAGTCTGAATGACCCGGTGGATACCACCACAGCCCAGGGCCGGCTGATTACCAATGTGTTTGCCTCGATAGCCGAGTTTGAGCGGGACTTGATCCGGGAGCGGACACGGGCAGGTCTGATGGCAGCTAGGGCAAGAGGCCGAAATGGCGGCCGCCCCGTAGGGTTAGGCAAAGAAGCGGAAGCGATAACAATTGCCGCTGAAGCCCTCTATAAACAAAACAGTTTAAGTGCGCAGCAGATCGCTGATAAATTGAGCATATCCAAAACGACACTCTATAAATATTTACGCCATCGGGGAGTTGAGATAGGCAGTTATAACAACAAACAGAAGGTCATGAGTGAGCGCGGCTAAACGCACTATTGCACAAGAAGTTCTGATAGATCTCTATCGCCGATTGGAGGGATTGCCTGCGCGTTGCGCTGAGCGCCGGGATTTAGTGCAGCAAGCTGCTCAATTGTATGGTGTCTCAGAAAGCACCCTCTACCGTTACCTGCGGACGTTGTATCAGCCTAAGCCGGTTCGGCGCAGTGACTTAGGCAAATCCAGAGTGATGCCATCTGCACAGATGGAGCGGTACTGTGAAATTATTGCTGCTTTGAAAATTCGCACCATGAACAAAAACGGGCGGCATATCTCAACGGTCGGAGCAATCCGTTTACTGGAAACATCCGGCATCGAATCAGACTATGGCTTTATTAAGTTGGCTCCGGGCCAGCTGAACAAAGCAACCGTTAACCGGTATTTGCTGCAGTGGCACTTCACACCAAAAACGGTATTAAAAGATTCGCCGGCAGTCCGATTTCAGGCGCAACACAGTAATGAGTGCTGGCAGTTTGATTTAAGCCCTTCTGATCTGAAACACCTGCAGGAGCCAATCTGGTACGACAAACAAAGAGGTCGTCCGATCCTCATGCTCTACAGCGTAGTGGATGACCGAAGCGGTGTGTGTTACCAGGAATACCGGTGTGTATACGGGGAAGATGCCGCCAGTGCATTACTGTTTCTCTTTAATGCGATGTCGGCCAAAGCTGATCCAGAGTTTCCGTTTCGCGGCATGCCGGATGCTATTTATCTGGATAACGGCCCTATTGCTAAAAGCCGGGTATTTCGCAATGTCATGGCATACCTCGGCATCGAGGTTAAAATCCATGAACCGGCCAGTAAAACTAACCGACGCAAAACAGCCAGGTCAAAAGGCAAAGTTGAACGGGCATTCCGGACGGTGAAAGAGTGCCATGAGGTTTTGTATCACCTTCGGGAGCCGAAGAACGAGGCCGAAGCCAATCAAAGGCTGTTGGAATACCTGAAGCAGTATAACGACCATCAGCACCGGCACGAAGCGCATTCCAGGATGGATGATTGGCAGCTGAACTTAAAGTCAGGTGGCATTAAAGAAATGTGCAGCTGGGAGCGGTTTTGCACGTTTGCCAGGGAGCCGGAACAGCGTACCGTTGGTATCGATGCTCGCATCCCGGTCGAAGGTACTGTCTATGAGATCCATTCTGACTTAGCCGGCGAACGGGTTGTGTTGTGGTGGGGGTTGTTTGACGATGAACTCTTTGTTGAACATGATGCTCAGCGTTATGGCCCTTATTACCCGATCAGTGGCCCAGTGCCACTGTATCGGTACCGTAAATTCAAGAAAACCCGGGCCGAGAAAACCCTGGATAAGTTAGAAGCACTGGCCAAGTCGTTGTCGTTACGGGACGAAGGCGACACACAGGGACAGCAGGCCATCAAAGCCATGTTGAGTCCCGCCAATAAGCTACCTTCTATACCCTTTACTGATCCCGATCCCTTTAACGAGCTGGCGTATACCAGCGCCCTGAAGGCGAAGTTGGCCATTGCAGACTATATTGGTAAACCACTGGCACTGTTGCCACAATCTGACCGGGACTTTATAGACGCCATATTGGACGAAACACTTGATAAGACAGTTGTTATGGCCAGAGTAAAAGACCACTTTAATCCAAAGAGGGATAGCAGCCATGCAACTTGACGTTATGGAACATTACGGCCTGACTAAGTATTTTCGTGACGCAGAATTTTTCGAGACAGAGAACCAGCGCCGCATCTTCAATCAGCTGAAAAAGATGATCCCCGAGGGCCAGTTGATAGCTCTGTCCGGTGTCGTCGGCAGCGGCAAAACAACAACACTGTCCAGGCTGCAGGAGCAGTTGGTTAAAGAGAAAAAAGTAATTGTGGCCAAGTCACTGTCAGTTGAGAAAAGCAAAGCCAACTTAACCACCTTAATTACTGCTCTGTTTTATGATGTTAGTAATGACAAAAACTACCGGGTACCAAAGCTTGGTGAGAAACGTGAACGGGAACTGCGGGACTTGATCCAGGACGCGAAAAAACCGGTCGTGCTGTTTGTGGACGAAGCCCATGATCTGCATCACCGGACATTGACCGGCCTGAAACGGCTGATGGAGGTGATCCGGGACGGTGGTGGTAAACTGTCCATTATTCTTGCCGGTCACCCGAAACTGCGTAATGACTTGAAGGGGCCGACGATGGAAGAAGTTGGGTACCGGACCACCATCATATCCCTCGATAGCCTTCAGGGCAGTATGCGGGAGTATGTACTGTGGTTACTCGATAACTGCAGCAACGGTAAAGTGAAGCCAACGGACATTATAGAAGAGCAAGCCATAGATTACCTGGTAGAGCGGCTGACAACGCCACTACAGATAGAACAGCATTTGACGATGGCATTAATGGAAGGCTTCGTTGCCGGCATTAAACCGATCACAATTGATGTACTTGAAACCACGCTGTCCAAACGGATAGATGATATAGAGCCGCGGCTTATCCGGCATGGCTACACTGATAAAGTGCTGGTAGAGCAGTTCAATTATAAACTGGCAGAAATACGCCGGTTCTTTAAAGGTGAGCTGGATGTCAACCGGGCCAAAGACATTACCCAGGACTTGCGGGAAGCAGGTTTACCCATATAAGGCGTGATATGAGCGACCCCATACAGTGGCAACCGATAAGCATGCTGCCTCTGGCGGCTCAAGTGATTGACGAGGTGCACCAGAGTACGCAAAAGCAGCGGCTGAATCTGGAGCATGCAAAGCACAACCCATTTTTGCTTGATGGCCATGAACTGGCCAGGATGGAACGGGCCTATACCAACCAGCTTGAAACGTTGAGCCTGTTTCAGCAGCAGTGTGAACGTTGGTTGGCTGACAACACCCATCCGGACACTGAAACACAGCTGCTCGAAACGATGGAAAGGCTATTTGAGATGGACAAAATGACGCGGGACGTGTTGGAAAAACTCAAATATTTTATTGGCATTTAAAGTGAGCCCGGCGTGATGAATGTAAGCCAGCTCGTTCTTAATCTGCGCCCATTGGCAAATAAAGTGAGCCGGTGGCCTGGCGTATTGTCAGTTAATCTGAGCCGGGCCGTGCGGATATATTTGCGCCGGCGGGATTAGGTTTGTAAGCCGCTACAGCTAGTTGATCACCCTGGCGAAATGAGCTAAAAGCAAACGCAATACCTAATGCAAATATGCAAATTGCAGCGATTAATTCGTATCCCCATCCCATATTTGATGATTTAGAGTTCATGCTTTCCTCTGCTAAGAAAAATACGTTTTGGCAATGTGCGACCAGAAGAAGCTACCTACAAAATAGGCTGCAACAACTGCACTAATAATTACCAGCCACTTTACCAAGTTAGCTTTAGTAGGTTCGACACTAACTAAATTTGCTTTCATTCTCGATATTTCCCATACGTGCAGCACCATCAATTTCAACTTCCAAGCGTTTTAAAAAAGTGCCGTGACATTCCTAAACCCTCATTCTTTTATAGCTTCATCGAGAAGAGCGCCAAAGGCGCTCATTGCCTGGCAGTAATTTTTATAGAACGGAGCATAGCTGTCGGGTATTAGAACTGTTTCAAGGTCTGTGTAGCTCAGGATACCGACCATCACCCCTTGAGTCCCCACTTTGAGCAATACAGCCGCTTCAGTATAAAGATGCCCCTTGTATTCCCATGTGGCCAGCTCGGCCACCGCTTCATCACGGCTCACAACCTGTGTTTTCATCACTCGTTCTCCTTCTTATCCGATTTGGTCGCTGATTTGCTGGCCCCAGCTTGCTTGCTGCCAGGCGTTGCTTTCTGACGGCTTTTCGTTGTTAACGAATCAATCACTTTCCGGTTTTGCGCTACCTGCTCTTCCAATGTCTTAACCTGGTTGGAAAGCTGTCTAACTTCGCTCTGAAGCGTAGCGTTCTCAGTCTTCAAGACCTGCGAATTAGTTACAGCTTTTTCTTTTTCAGTCTCAAGCTCGGAAACAACTTTGGTCAGCCGTGCTATCTCAGACTTGAATTCATTGCGCTGTTCGGTTACTTCCTTCAGCTCTCTATGACCAGCTTCCACGGTTGCACTGAGTTCGCCGTTCACGCGAGACAACTCAGCTTGCGCCTGGCGAAGCTGATCCAGCTTATCCAGCGTACCTCGCGCTTCTGCCTTGCTCTCCTTTAAATCGTCTCTCAGGCCGGCAATCGTCTCCTGTAGGTCATCATTGCGTTGTTGTAACGCTGCAACCTTCCGGCGCTCTTCATCAGCCACACCCTGGAGCTGAGTAAGCTCACCCTTGGCTGATGATACAAGTTCATCTTTGGCCAACAGGTCAACCTCAAGACGCTCAATCTCGGCCAGGGCTTCGTCACGTTCTTTATTGGCAGCCTCGATACTAAACCGGCTCTCTTCCTTCAACTTTTCAAATTGTGCGGTCGCCAGGGCAGAAGCCGCCTTCCAAAGATCCGCACCAAAGCGTTCAAGTGCACCTTTAATATCTGAAGGCATTTCCAGGACGGCCACGGTAGTAGCTTCACGCTTTTCTTTCCACTCCCGGAGCACCGGCGAGATCGTTGCAAACGAACCGCCACCAAGACGCTCACGTACCGCCTGCATACTTGGATTGATACCTTCACCGGCCAACTGCTCTGCCGCGTCGATGATTTGTTCTCTTGAAATAGCCATCCCAATAAACCCCGCTCAGGTGTATGTAATCGTATGTATGTATTATACATACCTATACATACAAAACAAGTATACACCTAGAATAAATTCAATTTCGCTTGCGAAACTGGGTCTTCACCGGCATACGAAAGCAAGAGGCGGCCAAGAGCACAGGCACTGGTTTACTGTAACCAGAACCAGTGTCGTGGATAGGGAAGGTTGTAGAGATACAGCGAGGAAGGAAGGGGGCAAGTGCCCCCAAGTTGTAAAAGGCTATTTCCGAGTGAACAACCGAGCTGGGTTTAACTTATCTTTCAACCCGGCCTGAACTGCATCCCGGTACATAAAGTACAGAACAACAGCAAACATGAAGTTCAGATAAAAGATCACGTACAGATCCAGCACCTTGAAATAATACTGTATCCCAAACCAGGCCAGGACGAACACCTTTAACCAGGCTATTCCCTTAATACCCATGTGCTTATAAAAAAACCGGGCAACGAAATTCCATTCTTTGCCACCATTCTCCAAAATAACTTTTGTCACCAACAGATCAACAACATTCAATGTAACGAAGAGCAGGTACCCTAAAAGCATCCAATCATGCGCCGACATAAAATCTCCTTTGATATAGTGTTCAACAATAAACGTAGTACATCCGAACTACGGTGCCAGATCCATGTTGTGGACAGCTCTCCGAGGCGTGTGCATTGAGCATGGACGATCCCTTCGGGACGTGTGGACAAAGTATGAATGGCAAAAACCCCATTCACACTTTGACCACACTGTCGCCCACACTCACTACACACTCTGCCCACAACTCGGTAATCAACAACAAATAACAAAATTATTTTTTATTTATTTTTTTATACAGCTTAATCAGGCGGCGGAATTAGCCGTAATTGCATAATTGCAATCCTCATAAAATCAGTCACACCGACAAAATCCAGGTCTAACTGGCTTGCACCTTGCTTAGTTGATATACATAGACCATCGCTGTGGCCGCCAGGCTTCTCTTTAACCCCCGACCGCATAGCAGCGGCAGGTATCTGATGTGCACCATACTTAACATTTTGTTTGCCGCCATTAGCTGCGACCATCGGTACAACGTTGGTCGGTTTGTTTTGTATCTCTTCGATAATCTGTGCATACTTTGCAACGGTCTGTCTTGATAGACGTGCAGTGGCCGCTATGGCCGTTTGAGTCAGCCTTGAACCCTTTTCTAAGAGCTGGTGCACTGCGGCCCTTATGCGCGATTCTGTGGCCTTTTGGCGCGTCTCATGAGTGCGCTTTGCTGATAGCTGCTGCTTCTCCTGGAGTGGCATGTCAGGATCGAGCCGCATCACCCCACGATTGCAGCGACTACTTCCGGTATAACGATCCCATGTCCACCTGGACACCGATTTCACCGTTGCCTTTACCTGGGAAATTGACAAATTCATGTCAAAACCCCGGTTCTTAAAATTGTTGTGGTTGAAAGCGTAGGCTTCGAGCAGACGGATAAAATTTTTAAAGGAGTTTTGTTCGCGTTCGCGGTTAACGATTGAGTAGGCGTAAAAGCGAAGTTCTTCAAACAGAATGCAATGCCGTGAATGGGGAAGATTTTCGAAGTTTGGCCCTGTGCTCCACAATGGTTTTAACTCCAGATCAACATAGTCGGCCAGCTCGCCCAGGTCATATACCGCGTTGTGTATTTCCCAAGTGTCCCACCAAGGATGGCCAGGCGTTTTGGCGACCGGGCCGCTATAGGCAGCGTCAGCACCAAGCCGCGCCACCATCGCCTCATAGACCGCCCTCATGTACGCAATGGGTTTGGAGCGTGCGTTCTCGGACGTGCATACCGGCGGGATCGCATAATACAAATGCGCTCTCCCTGAATCGCGGTTTCGCACAACGATATTCGGGGCCGGAAGCCCCTCATCATCCCATATCAATGAATTGGTATGATCGAGGTCGAACACGAGCCATGACACCATGCCAGGCCTGTTCACCTGCATATACGGGTAGCGGATCGCATATTCGCGGGGTCTTATCTTCGCGGGAATCTTGTTATCGCTGCAACGGGACAGATAAGGCGCTTCGTTTAATACACGATTTAACGCAGTGTCAGCCTGAAAAAATCGCTGCTGCTGAGCTGTTGAGCTACTTGCGGCCACCAGAACCCCCGGCTAAAGGGGGTCGGCCTGACGAAAAAAACCCCAATTTTCACTCCAAAACTTGCAATGGGGCTTTGAACTACCTAGAATAGAGGAACGTGTCCACGCTGTTTCGCCAAAAACAGCATGACACCCTGGTAGAACAAGCCCGGTGAATGTACGGACGATGTAACCGCCCTGCGGTTAGGTACTGGAAAGTTCTACATAGCGGATACCTCCTTCTTTTTGTGGGTGTCTGCCATCGAAAGCTCAGTTCTCGCGGTCTGCCAAACCAAAGAACTGAAGATAACCAGGGTGCCAACCCTAGTAACAGCAACGAAACATTTCGCACTCGCCAAAGTGCTTACCAAATTTCCCAAATACATCATTGACCCACCTCCCGGTGGGTTTTTGCTTTCTGGCCGCCACAGCCAGGCAAACCCGATTCCTTACGAATAGCCAATACATACACCTGACCACGACTTGCGATCAGTTGGTACAGGATATGGAATTCGTCGGATTTCAATAAACGACAGCCCTGAAGGGCTGGTTCGGCAGAAATGCCGACATTAAAAGGATCTGGTATCAATGATGATTCGATGATCCTCAATGCTTTGGCGGCATCAATTTTGGCCATTGCCTGAAGATCTTTATATACGTCACTGTGGTATACCGCTGTCCATGCTTGGGGCATTATCAGAACCCCAAGCTTTGTTGCATTTGATTGTGAGAAATAGCGTCATTGGCCGATTGCCCTATACGGTGTAACGCCATTAATTCTGTACGAAGCCGCTCCATTTCATCAAGCATTGCCTCAAAGCTATGGATATTCAAAACCACCGCTACAGGCTCGGCCCTGCTCATTACTACAAATCGATCATTCTTCCCTTCTGCCAGGCTGTCAAAGTGACCTGATCCGCGTCGAGTTAAAGCCGTTAGGCTGATTAATTGATCTGAGCGCTCTATCAATGCTGCCATTGTAAACACCTCAAAAATGCACATATTGATGCACAGTGTAGATCCGCAGACCTGCAAAATCAATAACTTTGATGGTACAAAGTAACTGACTTGTTAAGATCGCGAGGAATGGTCACAAGTCCTGCGCCTGGCCATCCAGGT
>NZ_JBOTRC010000011.1:0-86916 GCF_050936095.1 Rheinheimera sp. WS51 | reverse complement strand
ATCAGTTTGAGTTGCAGCTACTATAGGTGCAACTCAACTTGATATAGTGCAGGTATAGTGCAGCTTTATTAAGCCACCTTTTGGGCTGCAGCTTTTAATGTCGACTTAGATGCAGTTGTTGCACTAGCCTCTGCAACAACGCCTTCTGCTGCGGCATCTTCCGATGCGTCTTTTGTTGCTGCTAAGCCAGCTTTATCGGCTGTGATTTTAGCCGGCGCTTTTGCTTTTTTAGTTGGCTTTTTCTTAGCGCCTAAAGCAATTAATACCTCATCTTTATTTTGGGCTAAGTATAATGCTAAGGCATCTATTTGTTGCTCATCTGTCATTAGCTCACTGGCGCTTAAAAATTCAGTAAGCTCATCTGCCGTGTCTAACATTTTATCATAAGCATCTGCTTCTGCTTTAGAAGTAAAAGTCATCTTCTGGGCTCCGTTACGCTCGACCACATATTTAATAATAACTGCCATGCTATTCCCCACTTATTTAGTTAACTGTTATTTTATACAGTAATTATTATTAAATGTCGACTGCTTTAGCTCGAATTATGCTCAAGTTTAACGTAATATAATTTTGTCTATCTGGGTGAATAAACAAGGAAAAATATGACAGATATCGTTTGGTCACAACGTCGCTCAAATACAGAGTTAAGCCGCCCTAAAGATTTACGAACGCCGTGGCAACGCGATAGAGCTCGGATACTGCACTCTGCTGCTTTTCGTCGTTTACAGTCTAAAACCCAAATACTCGGTATTGGCCAAAATGACTTCTATCGTACTCGGCTAACTCACTCATTAGAAGCAGCCCAAATTGGTACCGGTTTAGTTAATCAATTAAAAAGTAAGCTCGCCGCTGAACAGCAGTTATTGCTGCCAGATCATAGTTTAATTGAGGCCTTATGTTTAGCGCATGATATTGGCCATCCTCCTTTTGGTCATGGGGGGGAAACCGCGCTAAATTATAAAATGCTCCATGCTGGTGGCTTTGAAGGTAATGGCCAAACCCTACGTATAGTTGCAAAACTAGAGCCTTATACTTTAGATAACGGTATGGATTTATCACGGCGCACCTTATTGGGTTTATTAAAATACCCGGTGTTACAGCCTGACTTACAGCATATCCAACTGCCAGAGGTTAACCCGCTAAGCTTAAATGCCTGGAAACCAACTAAAGCTATTTTTGCCGATGATGCCGATATCCTTGATTGGGTGTTAGCACCTTTAAGTGAGCATGATCGCCAGTTATTTCAACAAACTGATGTAATTGCCTGCAGCCCTTATCTTAAATCGCGGTTTAAATCATTAGATGCGTCTATTATGGAGCTGGCAGATGATATTGCCTATGGTGTGCATGATCTTGAAGATGCTATCGTGCTGGGTAATATAAGCCACAATCAGTGGTTGAGTCACACTAGTTCGTGTTTTTCATCCCTATCTAGTGACTACCAAGAGATATTAGATAACATTAGCCAAAACCTGTTTAGTGAGCAGCATCACCTTAGAAAAGAAGCCATTGGCTATTTAGTTAACTTACTGATTTGTTCGGTTGAACTTGTTACCAGTTTAGGTCAAGCAAAAAGCCCGTTGATCCGCTTTAATGCCGCCCTGCCCGATGTTGAGCAAACATTATTAAACTGTTTAAAACAAGTGGTATATCGCTGTGTAATTTCACGCCCCGATATACAGCAGTCGCGTTTTCGCAGTCAAAATATGCTGATGTCATTATTTGATGCCTTTGCCTCAGATCCTGAGCGTTTACTGCCGGCAAATACCCAAGTGCGTTGGCGCCAAGCCCCTTATGAATTAAAGTTAAGAGTGATTTGTGATTATATTTCAGGGATGACTGATGATTATGCAGAGCATATGTACCAAAAACTATTTGCAGCACCATGGCGCTGATAAGCAAAACTAAGCCCTGCTAATCTGCTATACACGCCTGTGGTGTATTCCTAACGCTACAGCACAGGCGTTATCTTTGATATAACAGCTATATAATGTAGTTTAGCCTTAGATATGAAGGCTAAATTACGCAGCAGGATCAGCTAATAACTGCTCTAAGCAATGTTGTTCAATGCCATAAAACTGTTTAATTTCTGCTATCTGAGCCAATACCTGACTAGGATCTTTAGCCTGTTTACGCTTGGTTGCTAAAATCATTTTATTTTTACTGGTGTGTTCTAAAGAGATAAATTCGAACACTTTTGTTGAATAGCCATGCGCCTCTAATAATAAGGCTCGTAAGCTATCTGTTACCATTTCAGCTTCTTGGCCTAAGTGAATACCATGCTGGAGCATAGGCGCTAAAATTTGCGGCATCTTCATTTGCGGTCTAATTTGTTTATGACAACAAGGTGAGCACATTATAATTTCGGCCCCTGTTGCTATGCCCATATGCAAAGCATAGTCTGTCGCTGTATCACAAGCGTGCAAAGCAACCATGATATTAATCCCCTTGGCTTTAAAGTGCTTAACGTCACCTTGCTCAAATTGTATACCGGTTAATTGCAATTTATTTGCCGTTGCATTACATAAGTCTACTAAGTTTTGTCTTAGCTCTACGCCGGTAATCTGTGCAGTAGATTTTAAATGATTACTAATATAGTCATGCATTGCAAAAGTTAAGTAAGCTTTGCCTGAGCCAAAATCTGCAATATGTAAGTTTTGCAAGTCAGCTAAGCCGGCTTCTTGTACTGCGTTTGCGAAAATCTCAATAAACTTATTAATTTGTTTCCACTTTCTAGACATTGCCGGAATTAGCTTATGCTGTGCATCTGTCACGCCTAGCGCTTGCAAGAAGGGCTGCTGTAGTGATAAATAGCGCTGCTTTTCTCTGTTATGAGCTACAACTTGAGCTGCGTTAACTTGCACTGAGTTGTTATCTTTTAGCGTGATTGCCTTAGTTTTAACTAAACATTTGCCTTTTTTACTAAAGGTAATTTGCGTTTCTGCGTCTGTTGTAAATAAATTAGCCGCGAAAAATGTTGTTCCTAATAAGGCTTTAACTTCAGCTATAGCAGCGGTTGCTAAAAAATTTTTAGTAATATCATTCGTTTTATATTTATAAGTAAAACTCAGCTGCCATTGTTCTTTTAGTAAAACAGGACGAATTTGCACCTGCTTTAGTGCGTCTGGCCCTTGGTATTTACTTAACACCAATTTTTGAATTGATTGGGCGGTAACAGCCGCCTGAAATTGAGAGAAGAAGTTGTTAATTTTAACTAAATTTTGCGCAGTGTCAGACATGAGAAAAGCTACATAGCAGATAAAGCACTTATTTTAAACTGAAACCCAGTAACAGGGAAACTATTAACGCTTATTAGGCTGTATATCGTAACTTTTGACTTTTAGGTAAAGGGCTTATTCTATTATTCAGTAACCTAACGACATGTAACCGAGGCAATTCCTTACCCGTTAAAGTAGTTATACTTTCTAACAGTAAGCAGGTGCTACATTCATCATCTGTACTAACAACAATAGCATGTTGCGTACTTAGGCCACGAATTACAACAATAGAGTAAGGTTCAACACTGTGATTGTTAGTCTGCTGAAAATGCCAACTTTTATGTGCTAATAAAGGCAGATATGCGCAACTTAATCCGGTTAAACATAATTCAAGTCGCACCGCGTCAGGTAACGTTAACGCTTGTAGGCTTTTATCAAGATCCCAAAACACTTCTGCTTCGGCAATTGATAGCGCTTGTTGCATAGGTTTAGCCACAAGTTGCGCCGCACAAAAGGGCGAACAAAAAACCAGTTCATCGCTAATATCTAGCAATAAACGATCTCGTTTTTGGCAATAGTTCCACTGCCAACTTTCTGATGGCGTTAACATGGCTAATCCTTGCAATTATAAAACAAACACATTATAGAATAACACTATAGTGTTCAATATATTAAAGATTAATTGGCTATAAAAACAACAGATCTATGCTTGATCATTATAAGCTAGTAACGATCTGTTTGATTAAATTCGGTCCTTGGTAAATAAAGCCTGTATAGACTTGCACTAAATTAGCGCCTGCTTGTAATTTTTCTATAGCAGAATCTGCATCATGAATGCCACCAACCCCTATGATTGGCATTTCTTTACCTACTGCTGCTCGTAGTTGCCTTATAACTTCTGTGCTTTTATCTTTCACTGGTAAGCCACTTAGCCCCCCAGCTTCATTAGCATGTTGCTGACCTGCAACCGCAGCACGCTCTAATGTGGTATTGGTCGCCACCACACCATCCATTTGACTTTGCAATAAAGTTTGCGCTACTTGCTGTACCGCTATTTCATCCATATCTGGTGCAATTTTAATAAATATAGGTACATATTTATCATACTTAGCTTGTAAATCGAGTTGCTCATTTTTAATGCTATTTAACAGATCTAATAACGCATCACCAAACTGCAAGTCACGTAATCCTGGGGTATTAGGCGAAGATATATTCACCGTAATATAGCTAGCGTGCATATACACCTTACGCATGCAGTGAATATAATCATCTTTGCCTTGCTCATTTGGCGTATCTTTATTTTTGCCAATATTAATGCCTAAAACACCTTTATATTGTGCTTTTTTAACGTTTTCTACTAAATAATCAACGCCTTTATTATTAAAACCCATACGGTTAATAATGGCTTGAGACGCTGGCAATCGAAAAATTCGTGGTTTATCGTTACCTAGTTGCGGCTTAGGCGTAACCGTACCCACTTCAACAAAACCAAAGCCCATTTGGCCAAAGGCATCAATACACTCAGCATTTTTATCTAAGCCAGCGGCTAGACCCACGGCATTATCAAAACGAATACCTGCTACAGTGACCGGCTTAACAGGCAAATCCTGTTTCCATAATAAAGAAAATGGACTATGTGCCAGCTTATTTAAGCTACCAAGCGCAAAGTTATGTGACCACTCAGCATCACATGCAAACATTAATTTTTTTGCCAATGGATAAAACATATATCGCCTTTTATTTAGAAAAAAAATACCCCAGACTAGCTGGGGTATTTTAACCATTTATTGGTCTATTGCACAGTATCGCAGTTATGACTTAATAACATAAGTTCACGTAATGCCACTGAAAACTTAGCCATTTCATGATTCTTAGTTGTTTTAAACTCAGCTAGCATTAAGCGCCAACGCTCTAATAAAGCATCGTGCTCTGTGATCCAAGTCGCGATAACATCATCAGCTGAACAAGTTTTACCACAGCTTCGAACAACAACAGCAGCAAGTGAACGTTGTTGCCAGTCTAGCTCTTCACGGTAGGATGCTCGAGCAAGCGCTTGCCAATGGTTAGAGACAGCTTGATGAGTTATTTGCTCTAAGAACCAATGTAAATCTAAGCTATCACCTAGTTTAAAGTAAATTTCAGCTGCCATAGCTAAAGATACTTTCTCATTATCAGCTACTTGAGCAATATCCATTGTTGAGAATAAGGTGCTTAAATGCGCTAGATATTGAGCAATATCTGCAGGTACACCCTTTTCTTCGAATCCAGCTTGCTTTTTAGCTAATTGCTCAGCTTCAGCTGGTACTAAGAAACTAGCTAAATTTGCACTTAATTGCTCAAAACCAGGTTTAAAATAATCAACCGTTTGCTGAATACTTAGCGACTTATTACGATGACGTAAGAACCAACGCGTAGCGCGACGCATAGTACGGCGGATCTGATGCAACAATTGGCTTTGTAACTTAGCCGGGATCACGTTATCTAGCTGTTCTAATTTAGCCCAGATAGTTGGAATATCGAATAAGTCACGCGCTATTGAATAACACAAGGTCACTTCACCGACACCCGCACCGGTTTCTTCTAACATGCGCTGTGTAAAGTTAGGTCCCATTTCATTAACCAGCATATTGGCAACTTTAGTCGCAACAATTTCAGCTTTTAATGGGTGGTTCTCAATCTGTGTTGCATAACTTTCTTGTAACAAAGTTGGGAAAGAACTAAATAATAAGTCTTTAAAGTAATCATTATCTGTAATTTCTGGCAACACCAACTGCTCTTTTAAGACCATTTTGCCATAAGCAGTAATAATCGCTAACTCTGGGCGAGTTAAACCCTGACCTTTAACCATGCGGTCAGCAAGTTGTTCATCAGATGGTAAAAACTCTAATTCACGATTTAACTTACCGTCTTTTTCCAAAGTATGAATAAAACGGGTATATTCTTTAATTTGCTCAGAACCCAGTATTGAAGAAATACTGATACTTTGCGTTTGACGGTAACATTCAGCAATAACTAAGCGTGATACGTCATCTGTCATATCAAATAACAATTTATTACGCTGCTTAAAGGTTAAATCTCCGCTCGCTAATAATGCGTTAAGTAAAATTTTAATATTTACTTCATTATCTGAACAAGTTACCCCACCTACGTTATCAACGAAGTCAGTATTAATACGACCGCCATGCATTGCATACTCAATACGACCACGTTGGGTAGCGCCTAAGTTACCACCTTCACCAACAATCTTAGCTTGAATATCTTTACCATTAACACGTAAAGCCTCAGAGCCACGATCGCCCACTTCGGCGTGAGTTTCATCAGTTGCTTTAATGTAAGTACCAATACCGCCGTTCCAAATAAGATCGACAGGCATCATTAAGCATTCACGAATTAACTCATTTGGTGTCATGCTAGCTTTTGTTGTACCTAGCATCTGTTTAATTTCAGGAGATAACTTGATTGATTTCGCACTGCGAGAGAAAACACCACCACCTGATGAAATAAGTGATTTATCAAAGTCATCCCAAGTTGAAGTAGGTAACTTAAATAAACGCTCACGCTCTGGCCATGTTTTAGCTGCATCTGGCTGCGGGTCAATAAAAATGTGCATATGGTTAAAGGCAACTTGTAAACGGTTATGTTTAGATAACAACATACCATTACCAAAAACATCCCCCGCCATGTCACCGATAGCAACACAAGTAAAATCAGTGGTTTGACAATCAATACCAATTTCACGGAAATGACGTTTTACTGACTCCCAAGCACCGCGTGCGGTAATCCCCATGCCTTTGTGGTCATAACCATTTGAACCACCAGAAGCAAAGGCGTCGGCCATCCAGAAACCATACTCTTCTGAGATACCGTTAGAAATATCTGAGAAGGTAGCGGTACCTTTATCTGCTGCGACAACTAAATAAGGGTCATCTTCATCTAAACGAACCACATCGGTAGGTGGAACAATAGCACCTTGTTTAATATTGTCTGTAACATCTAATAAGCCACGAATAAAGGTACGGTAGCAATCTTTACCTTCATTAATAAAGGCTTCACGACCGCCTGTTTCAGGAAGTTTTTTACAAACAAAGCCACCTTTTGAACCTGTTGGTACAATAACGGTATTTTTAACGGTTTGCGCTTTAACTAAACCTAGTACCTCAGTACGGAAGTCTTCACGGCGATCAGACCAGCGTAACCCCCCCCGTGCTACTTTACCAAAGCGTAAGTGCGAACCTTCTACGCGTGGTGAGTAAACAAAGATTTCAAACATTGGTACAGGTAAAGGCATATCAGGAATTAAATCAGGTTTAATCTTAAATGAGATATACGCCTTATCATTACCCTGTGCATCTTGTTGAAAATAGTTTGTTCTAACAACGGCATTAATCATATCGATAAAGCGACGGATAATACGGTCATCATCTAGGTTAGCAACTTGCTCTAATTGCGCTGCAATTTGCTCTTCTAGTTTCTCAATAGATTTAGCTGTTGCTCGTAATTTTGGAGAAAAACGCTTATTAAACAACTGAACCGTTAAGTTAGCTAGCTCAGCATAACGGCCAAAGGTGCTTTCAACGTAAGACTGGCTAAAAGTCCCGCCGATTTGACGTTTATATTTAGCTAAGGCACGTAAAAGTGAGGCTTCACGGCCAGATAAACCGGCACTTAGAATTAAACGGTTAAAACCATCATCTTCTAATTGGCCTGCCCATACTTTAGCAAAAGACTCTTGGAATGATTGCTGCGCCGCTTCAAAATCTTCAGGCATGGCACAATTAAGTTCCATGGTGAAGTTTAAAATCCAGCTAACTGAACCATCGCTACTTTTCACTGCATAAGGCGTTTCGCCAATAACACGTAAACCAAAGTTTTCTAAAATAGGCAAGACATCAGACAAATGGATCGGATGATCTTTATGGAATAAGTTTAAGCGTACCGCTTTACTTTGAGCGCCTTCTTCTTGCGGGCGATAAAACAGCATTTCTAGTCTGTTATCATCATTTAATGCTTCAAGTTTACCAATATCGACTAAGGCATCGTTAGGTAACATTTCTTCTTTATAGCCACGCGGGAAAGCTGTTGCATATTTACGTGTTAATTCACGACCACGTGCTTCGCCATAAACACCGACTAAAGCAGTTTCTAATTTATCTTCCCAAGTACGGGCTGCTTCAACTAAATTTCTTTCAATATCTTTCACTTTATACTCGACATGGCTATCGTTGATCCGCACAAGATAGTGTGTGCGTGCCAACACGGATTCAGAAAAATAAGTAGTGAACTCTACAGGCTCTGTAGTACCTAATGCTTGCTGTAAAATAACTTGGGTTTCTTTACGTAACTGTGTGTTGTAACGTTCTCTAGGAACATACACCATCGCAGTAACAAAGCGACCAAAACTATCTTTGCGCATAAACAAACGCGTCATATCGCGCTCTTGCATCTGCAAGACGCCCATGGCAACAGTTAACAAGTCATCTGCAGAAGCTTGAATAAGCTCATCTCTTGGATAGGTTTCTAGTATATTAAGTAATGCTTTGTAAGCATGAGTACCTGCTGCAAACTCAGACGCATCCATTACACTGGCAAGTTTGCTTTTTAATAATGGAATATCAGCTGCGCTGTTGTTGTAGAATGAGGATGAATATAAACCTATAAATCTATCTTCACCTACTACATTACCTTCTTTATCAAACTTTTTAACACCAACATAATCAATATAAGCCGGACGGTGTACCCGCGATTTGCTATTGGTTTTGGTTAATACTAATAAATTACTATCTAATGCCATTTTACGGCCAGACTCTGGCAGCTCAGATAACATTAAATCACGCGCTGAAGATGCACGCATTAAGCCAAGCGATGTATCATCAATACCGCTTATTTTGTAGTCACCTTTTACTGGTGAATTGGTATAACTGCGATAGCCTAACAAAGTAAAATTATCTTGTTCTAACCAATTTAAAAAGTCGACGGCATTTTGCACATCTTCTTTTGAAGCCTTGCCACTATGTTTAGGTAATGCCTTAATAACCTGTTTAAGTTTATCTCGTGCTGGCAACCAGTCATTAACCGCTAGTGAGACATCTTCCATCACTGAGTGTAGCTCTTGGGTTAAAGAGTTAATTGTTTCTTTATCTGTTAAACGGTCAATTTCAATATGAAAGACTGTTTGTTTAGTGCTATGCGCTTCTTTGCTGCCAATTTTATAAAAGTCGATTACAGAACCATCTTTATTACGCTCAGTTTGTATCGGATAGTGTAATAATAAATGGGCAGTGATATTTTGTCGGCTTAACGCCATGCGTATAGAATCAACCAAAAATGGCATGTCTTGTACCACTATTTCCACAATAGTGTGTTTAGACTCCCAGCCATGTTTAGCTATCTCAGGATTAAAAACCCTGATTTTTTCGCCACTAGAGGCATGTTGATTAAATGTTTGCCATAAGCTTAAAGCAGCACCATAAAGGTCGCTGTCATTTCGGCCGGTAAGATCGTCGTTAGACATATTACCAAATAACATATAAGCAAACTTTTCAACCAGAGAAGTCTGATCTTTTACTCTTTGCTTAATTAATTTACTTACATTTTGTAGAAGTACAGAGGGTTGACCGTCAATCGGTGCCATTTTTATATCCTTTTTTACCATCACCTCAAGGGTGGGCTATATCGAACATATCAGAACGTGTCAGGTGCGCAGTGTAGTGCTTATTGTAACGCTTTTCGAGCTCTATTTGGTGCTTTATTACTGGTTAAACCACTCAAGCTCAACCAAAGTGAAAGTATATTTGCTTAATATGAATAAGAAATGATTTTTAGGCCATTTCTTATTCATAATTTATTTAATAATAGCAAAAGATTTAAATATTATTTTTTACGCCATAAAAATGCAGCAATAGCAGGTAGCACTACAATAGCGCCAAGCATGTTAACCACAAACATAAAGGTTAACAAAATTCCCATATCTACCTGGAATTTTAAGGCAGAGAATACCCAAGTACTAACACCTATAGCTAAAGTCACCGCAGTAAATAACACTGCACTGCCCCGCTCTTTAAGTGCTTGGTAATAGGCTTCTCGCAATGGAGCACCTTCACGTAAACTTTGGATCATATTTGAAAGGATATAGATACCATAATCTACACCTATACCCACGCCAAGTGCGATAACCGGTAGGGTAGACACGGTAAGACCAATTTGTAACTTTGTCATCAATGCGGTTGCTAGCACAGAAACAACGTAAAGGGGCACGATTACAGAAACCGTAGCACGTATTGATCTGAAGCTGATTAAACACAATAAAGTAACAGCCCCATAAACGTACCACATCATTGGCTGTTGTGCTTCTGCTACCGCTTCGTTTGTTGCCGCCATTACCCCGGCAGGGCCAGAAGCTAGTTTAAATTGTGTTTTGTCATCATTAAACTGTATTGAATACTCTTTAGCCGCTTGGACAACACGCTCTAGAGTTTCGGCTTTATGATCTTCTAAGAACAGCATAACCGGCATCACTGAGCAGTCAGCATTAAGCAGCCCAGTACTAGTTTCAACGCGCGAGGAAGCTTGCACTAAACTTTGCGTATTACGTGGTAATACTCGCCACTTAACATTACCTTCATTAAAGGCGGCATTAATTGTTTTAGAAACAGAAGCTAATGAAACCGTAGACTGTACGCCTGGAACGTTAGACATTAACCATTGAAAATCATCAACCTTTTTCATTATGCTATGTTCAGTACAGGCACTAGGAATTGATTCAACCATCACATTTAAATAATCAACTGAGATGGCAAAACGATCAGTGATTAAAAAGGTATCTTGGTTATAGGTAGAATCTTCATGTAGTGCAGGTGCACCTGCATGTAAGTCGCCAATTTTTAACTGCTGGCTTTGCATATAACCAAGAGTAAATAAGATGGCTGTTGTTACTAAAATAACAATAGCATATTTACGGGTAGCGAAAGCCGATAGCTTGTACCACACCTTATCCATAACCGGTGAGCCTGAAGCTGCACGTTGCTGATATTTTTCACTAAAGCGAACAAAAGACATTAACACCGGCAATAAAATTAAGTTCGTTAAAATAATAACCGCAACCCCTAAGCTTGCTGTTATAGCTAACTCCCGTATTACGCCAATTTCAATAATTAATAAGGTTAAAAAGCCGACGGTATCAGAAAGAAGCGCTACACCGCCTGGTACTAACAATTTACGAAAACTTGCTTGAGCCGCAGTTTTGGCATTCATTCCCGATGCCACCCGTTTACCGGTAGAGTTAATCATTTGTACGCCATGACTAACGCCAATAGCAAAAACTAAGAACGGCACTAAAATAGACATAGGGTCTATACCAAAACCCAGAACTGATAGCAGGCCCATTTGCCAAACGACCGCGATTAACGAACAGCCAATAGGCAACAAAGTCAGCATCAATGAGCGGCAGAAGAAATAAACCATGATAGCTGTAACGATTATCGCTATAGCAAAAAATAATAAAACGCCTTTAGCCCCTTCTGCAACATCGCCTACCATTTTCGCAAAGCCTATGATATGAACACTAATAGTTTCATTGGCAAATTTATTACGGATGTTCTGCTCTAAGGTCTGGGCAAAATTAATTGTATCAACTTTCTCATTAGTTTCAGGGTCAATATCAAGCAGTTGAGCCGATATCATTGCGCAGCTGTAATCATCGGCCACCATACGGCCGACAATGCCTGCTTTCTCTACATTTTGTTTTACTTTCGCTAAGCCTTTTTCATTAGCTTGAAAATCAGCAGGAATAACAGGGCCACCTGCAAAGCCATCTTCGACAACTTCAACAAAACGTGTACTTGGACTAAATAAAGACTTAACTTGAACTCTATTAATGCCAGATGTGTACAATAACTCATCATGAGTTTGCCGCAAGGTATCAAAAAATTCGGGATTAAAAATATCGCCTCGGCTATCGCATAAGGCGACTAAGATATTATTGGCGCCACCAAAGTCTTCCGCATGCTCTAGATAGGTTTGCATATATTCATGCTTTAAGGGAATATTTTTAGTAAATTCAGCATCTAACTTTATAGAAGCGGCTTTAAATATTAAAAATAACGTAGCTGCAACAAACGCTAAAATAACCAACAACCGGTGGCGAAATAGTGCATACTCAAATTTATTCACAATCCAATTTGCAGTCATATTAATTCATTTCACTTAAATTTATCGTTTTTATACCAATCTCAGTCACTAGGATTAGTTTATCTTGCCATATTAAACCGTTAACAATCGCCTTGCCATCGTCTTGGCTATGGTTAGCAAATGTCTCGCCATCATCTTGGCTTATTAACAAGCTACCTGCATTACCAAGCAAATAAATATTCTCGGCGCTATCAAGCACTATGCTATTGATGGTTGCTTGATTAGGTAATTCAGTTTCTTGCCAGCTTTCCCCGCTGTCGGTACTACGAAATGCATGCCCCCGTAAACCTACCGCTAACAAGCTATGCTGCGAAGTGCTTGCAATATCAAACATAGATCCATTATAAAACGCTTCTATACGTTGCCAACTCTGGCCAAAGTCAGAACTTATAGCGGCAAAACCAGCCTCGCCTACCATATAAAGAAAATCACCAACTGCATGGATACGATTAAAATGAGGTAAAATAACACCTTGTTCAATTGCATATGCAGCTGGATCGATTTCTTTTAATTCGAGCAAATAATCTTGGTCATCTTCAGAGAGTAATTCGGCATGAAATTCAGCTTGCCAAGTTTCACCACCATTATTAGTGCGATAAAACATACCATAAGCACCAACAGCGATGCCTTGGTTTTGATTACGAAAATACACATCAAATAATGGCTTATCTAACTCAGGTAAAAATTGTTGAATTTGCCAGTTAACGCCAGCATCAACCGTACTCAAAATTGTTGCATCGTGGCCTACCACCCAACCATGTTGATTATCAACAAAGCTTACTGCATTTAAATTCGCTTGCACTGGCACTTCAGCCTGCTGCCAATTTATACCATCAATACTGCGCAAAATATGGCCACGTTCGCCGACAGCGATTAAAAACTCATTGTTAACACTCGTTAAATCGGTTAACAGGCTTTCACTTGCCAAAGGGGCCTTAAAAGCTGCAATAGGTTTAACGGATTCGGTCGCTAAGCTTGGGTTACACACAGAAAGAAGTAGCGCACTAACTGCAGTTAACCAGATGTATTTATTCAACATATCTTTAGTTATTACTCATATTGTTTAATAAAAACTGTTTAATAAAAAAACGGTTGGCATAAAGCCAACCGTCATTAAACAATTTAACTGCTAACGAGTACCTGCACGACGTAAAGCAGCAGGCGTAAAGTCAGCATCGCTTAACGATTCAGAGAAGTTATACATACGGTCTTCATTATCTAAACCAATCGCAATATAACGGCGAGAGTTAAGATCATGATACACTTCTAATGTACTCCATTGAGTTGGCACTTCATAATAGTTAAGACCATGAGCAAAAGCGACTCGATACAATTCTGCACGGTTATCATACAAGTCTGCTACATGGATCTGCCAGCTGTCTTCATCGATATAAAATACCCGCTTGCCATAAACATGGCGCATGTTATCTTTTAATAATGCCTCTACAACCCAAACACGGTGCTTTTCCCAACGCACTGGCTCTGGATTAATATGACCAGGCATCAAAATGTCCGCATACTTTAGATCACTACTATGTAACTTATAACTGTTATAAGGAATAAGTAATTCCTGCTTACCAACTAGTTTCCATTCATAACGATCTGGAGAGCCGTTAAACATATCAAAATCATCTGTTGTTCTTAAGCCATCAGATGCTGTACCTGGTGCATCATAAGCCACATTTGGCGCGCGTCGCACTCGACGTTGACCGGTGTTATAGGTCCAAGCTTGACGCGGCGTTTTAACTTGATCCATCGTCTCATGCACTAATAGCGCTGTCCCCGCTAAACGCGCTGGAGAGGTAACACTTTGCTTAAAGCGAAATAAAATGTTCTCGGCTGTTAACGCTTCAGCGGTTGCATTTGGATCAGAGTACTTAAACATGATCTGTTCATCAAAACCAATAATAGTATAAGCGCCTGAAGCAGTAGGTGCAGCTTGGCCGCCATTACGCGATGCAGCTACGCCACGAAAACGTAATAAATGATTCCAAATAACCTCTAAACCATTTTCAGGAATAGGAAAAGGAATACCAATCGCTGCATTTATAATACCGTTACCACCTTCGACTAGCTCAGCTTCGGTAGCAATCTTTTTTGTCGCATCATAAACGTATTGTGGGAAAGACGCAGATCGGCGCGTTGGGTAGACATGCATTTTGTATGTCTCAGGATAAATTTCAAATAACTTTATTTGGCCTGGGCTTAATAAGTCGCGGTAATCAGCAAGATTTGAGCTATCTATGGTAAACAATACTTTATCATCTGCAAATGGATCTGGATGATGATCGCCTACAGTATAGCCTTCTGGTGCTTTTAGTATGCCACCTGTCCAAGCTGGAATCGAGCCATCAGCATTTGCAGCTTTCTCTGCCCCTAGCGGGGTTAAATCTTTACCAAGTTTGGCAACTTGCTCTGGGCTAATCTTAGCTCCAGCGCTACAACTTATTACCAGTGCTATCGCAGAAGATAATAGGGTGAGTTTTTTAATCATGTCTGCTCGTCCCTTAAATAGAGTATTTAATGTTAAAAGAGATAAAGTCGCGGTCGGCTACGTTATTAGTTGTGCCTTTACCGCCCCAAAATAAGTTATAAGATAACTCACCTGACCATTTACTTAAGTAATCAAAACTTACGGCGTAAGCTAAAGATTTACGATCTTCAACAAACATAAATAGTGGATCTGGCGTAGTTCCATTTACGTCATGTGAAAACACCATGCGCTGAGATAAGTTAACACCAGAAAACACATTGTTGTAATCCATCTTAGCTAAAACACGATAGCCCCAAGCTGAAGCTGTTGGGAATGGGTTTGTTTCAGCGCCATTTGATAAGCCTGTATGCAAACCATCTTTGTTAATTAAGTTACCTTGACCATCTAATCCTAATAATGGACCACCACTGCGGTCAGTACCAGGACCATTTAAACGTAACTCGTCATAAGAAGGCATATCTTGAATACGAATACCACCAATTTCAGCAAGCATTACCATATTATCAGCGCCTAATGCAGGGCCAAATAAGTGGGTAAAAGTCATTTGAGCTTGCATGGTATCGGCTAGAATATAGCCTTTTGCGTCTTTTCCAGGTAATACTTTATTTGGGCTATAATCTGAGCGGCCAATTTGAGAAATGCCATCAAAATCAGGACGAATGCCAGCATTTGCCAGCTGCTCTGGCATACCTGCATAGAGTATTTCTACATCATCAATTTGTAACGGTTCGTCTTGACGGTAGGCAAACTCACCCGCTACAGACGTTTCACCTATAGCTGTATTGAAGCTCACGCCATAAAGTTTGATATCTTCAGAATATTCAATTTTAGCTTTAGAGAACATAGCTAAATCATCAATATTATCACTGTTAATTTGGCCTTGATGATCCTTTAAATACGTTAAAGATTTGAGTAAGCCACCTTCAATAGGTTTGCCCAACTTATCATCAAGCAGCAGATTACCATCAGCATCTCGTTTATAGAGATCAAAATCAGCTGCAATACCTGAGATTACCGGTACTCGGCTATGGTAGTTCATATAGTAAAAGGCAAATTCTGTATCATTTAAATCTGGCGAGAAATATTCAAATTTAATACCGTACTGACCACCATTTTTTGGCTTAATTTCACCATCAGCGCCTTTAGGTCTTAATGTAACTTTGGTTGGATAAGCGATGGCTAGACTCATGGCATTGGCTTTATCTGAAGCCGAAGCAGTGTCACTCGTTAATATATTTAATAAATCTGGCGCCATTAGCGATAACATATTCATTTCGCTAACAAGGAAAGGTAAGTCAATATCTGGGTTACTAGCAAAACCTAACTGTACGTTTTGGTTATAACCGCCTTTACCTGCAAAGTCGTTAGTTGAAAAGTAACTACCAGGTACCGGTAAATAGCTGTTCTCCCACTCGTACTGATAAAAAATTTCAGTCGATAAATTATCGGTTAAACCAATATTAATCGTTGCCATACCAACAGGGATATAGGCTTCTTTTAATTCTGCACCAGGCGCACGAGCAACCCCAACATCAATAGGGGTAATATTAATACCATGTTGTATTAAGGTACTTTCGCCCCAGCTTAGTACTTGCTGACCTACTTTTACCGTAACTGGGTTTCTGCCTTCGTTAAAGCTAAAGTTGCCATAAACATAAGCATCAAGTAAGCGTAAATCACGACAAGCTAACTCTCTTGATTCTTTATCAGCACAAGGGTCAACACTATTGCCA
Source organism: Rheinheimera sp. WS51 (assembly GCF_050936095.1). Lineage (NCBI taxonomy): Bacteria > Pseudomonadati > Pseudomonadota > Gammaproteobacteria > Chromatiales > Chromatiaceae > Rheinheimera > Rheinheimera sp. WS51. The sequence goes on along the minus strand of NZ_JBOTRC010000011.1, from coordinate 70,285 downwards.
GTTAAAGGATTAGTATATGCCCCTTCTTGATCGTTAGTTGCAAAGTCATAAAAGTACATAAAGCGGCTAAAGAAGCCTAAGTTACCTGCAGTGATGGATAAATCATGAGAGCCTTTGAGTAAACTGCTGAACATATCACCGCGGTCATAATTTAAATTACCAGCATCACCATTACTTGAGTAGCTACCAGGTTTAGACCATAACTGAGAGCTAGCATAAACAGAGTTAAAATTAGGTTTACCATTGCCATCAATATAATAACCGTAATCTGACCAGTTAAAGTTATTAGCTGGGTGATTTACTTTACTAACCGTATTTAAATCACGATCTTCTGTGCGCCAACTACCACCATAAGAGAATGTTGAATCAAACGTTACATTAACGTCACCGAAATTCCAACTTGCTGCTTGTGCTGGTGCCAACGACAAGGCTAACAGCGCTGAAGCAACACCTAGCACTAAGGGCTTCTTAGCAAAGGTTTTGGGCCTTATATTCATGTTGTTATCTCCCCCCTGTCCCTGCAGGTTATTTATAGTCTAATTATTCTATTTTTCTAATAACTGATCGGATCTCAGTCCTGCTAACTAAAATCATTACATCATTTTCGCTATCAGGCAAGGCTTGCTAGTAGCTAAATCTATTGATTTATAGTCATTTTTTATACTTATCGCTACTAAAAATACCTTTATTGTTCTCACTTTAGTTTAATCAAGTAGAAAAAAACGCTTACAGTTAAACCTAAGCTAATGAAATTAAAGGCCATACACAGTAAAACTGCAAGTATTAGTTTGCTCTAGTCGTTTAAAGTATAAGCTCTAATTAATTTTTTCTAATTGAACAAAAGTTGCCTGTTTTGTCAGCGTTAATCTAAAGCGCCCTCTAATACCTAGGCTATCAATATAAGGCCTAAAATGGCTAAATAGCAGTTGAATTTTTTTACCATTATCATCTGTTACTAAAACAAACTTAGTCTGGCCGCGATAAAAACGCTGGCATTCCTCATATGATACTGACATATTGAAATAATATTGCTGCATCAGCTCAGGCTTTTAGTTACTTTTTCATACAAATCATTACTTAAAGCAGTTATTGAAAGTAGCTGTTTTAAGCATGCATGCATTTTCTCTTGCCGTGTAGCATCAAAACGGCGCCAACTAAGTAATGGCGTAACTAAGCGTGCTGATATCTGTGGATTGATAGGATCTAATCTTTGTACAACTTCTGTGAGTAATTGATACCCTTTACCGTCTTCACGATGGAACTGCTCTGGATTTCGCATACTAAATGCAGAAAATAGTGCCCGTACTCGGTTTGGATTTTTCCAACTAAATAACGGGTGTTTAACCATGTCTGCAATATGCTGAAAAACATTGTCGGTAGGATCTGTCGCTACGAGTGAGAAGCATTTATCCATAGCATGGGCATTTTTTTGCCAATATGAGGCAAATTCAGAAACTCGTTGAGTAAAATCTTTATGTTCTGCTTGCTGACAAGCCGTTAAAGCCGCAAGGCTGTCAGTCATATTATCCGCTAAGCTTAACTGTTTAGTTATTAGCTGCTGCGTGTTTTCAAGCTGGGCAAGATAGAATAAGCAACGATTGCGCAAGCTACGCTTTGCAACATCTTCAGGGCTATAGTGGTATGCATTTTGCTCAATAGCGTTATAACACTGTAACAAAGGCGCTGCTAATTCTTGGGCTAAGCTTTGTTTTAATTGACGTAAAATAGTCAGAATTTGCGTTACCGGAATATCCTGATACTGCTCTGCTAAGGTATCAAAGTCAGGTAAAGCCAATAACTCTGCAGTTAAGGCTGCATCTGCTTGTGGCTGAGTAAGTAAGCTTGTTAGTACGCTAATTACCGACTGCGGGATCTTAGGAGCAGTGATTTTCCTATCTACACTATCAGCAACTAATTTTGCCCAGTACTGCTGCATCGCATCCCATCTTGCTACGCCGTCAGTTGCATTCTCTACGATGGCCAGTAATTCTGGTTCGGAATAATTGGTTTTTAATTTAACTGGCGCAGAAAAATGCGCTAGCCAGACTACCGCTTCTGGTGCTTGAGCTTGTTTAAAAACAAATTGCTGTTGCTCTTCAGTTAACATTAACAAGTGTTGCTCTGATTGCTGCTCAGAGAAAATTAGCTCTATCGCTACAGGAATTTGCAAGGCTTTTTTTTCAGCTTGATCTGCTGTTGCCGCTGTATGCTGTGTTAAAGACAGTGTTAGTTTTTTACTAGCAGCATCATACTGATAACTGGCGGTTACCTCAGGCGTACCCGATTGGCTATACCACAAGCGGAATTGGCTTAAATCTACCTCTGTAGCATCTTGCATGGCTTGAATAAAGTCGTCACAAGTAACAGCTTGGCCATCGTGGCGCTGTAAATACAAAGCTATACCTGAAGCAAAGGCGTCTTTGCCTAAAATAGTTTGTAGCATACGAATAACCTCTGCACCTTTATCATAAACGGTAACAGTATAAAAATTATTCATTTCTACAACCTGATCAGGTCTTATAGGGTGCGCCATAGGGCTGGCATCTTCAGCAAATTGTGCTGTACGCATCACTTTAATGGCGTCAATACGAGTTAATGTATCAGACGACATATCCGCACTAAATTCTTGATCACGAAAAACGGTTAAGCCTTCTTTTAAACTTAGCTGAAACCAATCACGACAAGTCACTCGGTTTCCGGTCCAGTTATGAAAATATTCATGACCAATAATAGATTCAATATTAAAAAAATCTTTATCGGTAGCGGTTTTGGCATCGGCTAGAACAAATTTACTGTTGAATACATTTAAGCCTTTGTTTTCCATAGCACCCATATTAAAGAAGTCGACAGCAACGACCATATAAACGTCGAGATCATACTCTAAGTTAAAGCGCTGCTCATCCCAGCGCATAGCACGTTTAAGGGCTTGTAAGGCAAACTGCCCCCGCTCTGCTGCGCCTTTATCAACATAGAGTTCTAAGTCTACCTTGCGACCAGACTGAGTGATAAATTCATCTTGTAGTAAATCAAAGTCACCGGCGACTAAGGCAAATAAATAGCTAGGCTTAGGGAAAGGATCTTGCCAAGTTACCGTGCGTAAACCTTTGTTATCCGTTGCATCTGCCACTTTATTACCGTTAGACAATAAATAAGGGTAAGCAGCGCTATCTGCAACAATAGTTGTTGTATAAATAGCGAGAACATCAGGCCGGTCTAAAAAGTAGGTGATCCGTCTAAAGCCTTCAGCTTCGCACTGAGTACAAAAAGTGTTATCGGCTAAGTATAAGCCTTCTAATGCTGTGTTATCTTGCGGAGAAATTTCAGTAACAATAGTCAACTGCGCATGATCAGCAAGCTCTGGCAAAATTAAACTGGTTTCAGTTTGCTGATAATCGCTAGCGATTAATTCGCGATCATCTACTGCCACCGACACTAACTCAAGTTTCAGACCATCTAAAATTAAAGGTTGACCTGGGCGAAGCTTAGCGACCTTCATCACACTAGTTACCTGTGTTGCTGTTGGGTTAAGTACAAAACGTAAATCAACATGACTAATAGTATAATCAGGTGACTTATAGTCAGTACGATATTTAACTAAGCGTGTATCAGTAGCAGAGGTCATTATTAATTCCTAACTGGTTTGTCGGAGAATAAAGCTAAAAAAGCCTGAAAAATCAGGCTTTAAAATATTATTTAGCGATTACAGTATTTTGCACACTTTCGGGTGGGGTTAAGCGTAATATTTTAATACCTAAATAGGCATAAATTATGGCTAATACTGGATTAATTAAGTTGAAAAAGGCATAAAACACATAGTCTAATGGGCTAACTTGCAACACACTATGCATATAGGCTCCACAAGTATTCCAAGGGATTAACGGACTAGTGATAGTCCCTCCATCCTCAAGGGTGCGAGATAAGTTAACTGGCGCTAAATTACGTCGTTCATACTCTTCTTTAAACATACGCCCCGGCATAACAATAGACATATATTGATCGGCAGTTAGCACGTTAGTAACAAAACAAGTCGCGATAGTACTAGTAATTAACGAGCCAGTGCTTTTGGCAAAATATAAAATAGCCGATACAAATTTACGTAATAAGCCAATTTTTTCGATGGTCGCACCAAACATCATGGCACTAAAAACTAACCAAACGGTATTTAGCATGCCGGCCATGCCGCCACCACTGAGTAAGCTATTTAAGTTTTCATTACCTGTATCAATGCTAAAGCCCGCAAAAAAGGTATACCAAACAAACTTAATCGTCGCTAAAACCACCGGCATACTGCTGTCGATCATAGTTGCTAATAATTGCTGTTGGAATAACAAAGCCCATATAGCCCCTAAAATAGCACCTATAAAAACAGTGGGAAATGCAGGCACTTTTTTGATTGCCATCGCAAGCAAGATAAACAAAGGAACAAGTTGAATTATACCAATCTGAAAATTGGCATCTAATGCCGTGCGAATTTCATCTATACGACCAATATTAGATTCAGCATCAGCATTAAAACCAATAATGGTAAATAAGATCAATACCATTATCATACTAGGAACGGTGGTCCACAACATATGGCGAATATGATCAAATAAATCAGCGCCTGCCACTGCAGGTGCTAAATTGGTTGTTTCACTTAATGGCGAAATTTTATCGCCAAAATAGGCACCCGAGACAATAGCACCGGCAGTAATTGCCGGCGATAAACCTAGACCATTAGCAACCCCAATTAAAGCAACACCAATAGTGGCCGCTGTTGTCCAAGAACTACCAATACTCATAGCAACAATGCCACATAACAAGCAGCTTGCAGCGTAGAACCAGCTAGGGCTTATAATTTGTAAGCCATAGTAAATTAGAGTTGGCACTGTACCTGATAGCATCCAAGTGCCGATTAAGGCGCCAACTGATAGTAGAATTAATACCGCCCCTAAGGATAAAGAAATACCTTTAACCATTGCCTTTTCGATGACTGACCAATGGTAGCCATTTTTTAAACCAACCAACACAGCTGCCGCGGTAGCGACAAATAACGCCATTTGATTTGGTCCACTTGACGAGCTATCACCAAATAAATAAACCGACAGTGATAACAGAATAATTAATACAATTAACGGTAATGAAGCATCAAGAAAACTGGCTTCTTTATATGTTGCTGTTGTCATTATTTAGCCCCACTAAATCCAAAAAATGCCAGCACGGGATCTAGCAGGCCAATTAAATTAAAAAATACAATTACAATGGCTACAGGTGTAAACCAGCGGATTGAAAAACGCCACAAAGCATAACTTAATGCTGGCGTTTGTAACTCTTGTTTAGAAATTTGCTTCTTAACCACCCAGCCGGCAAATAAGGCAATAACCAAACCGCCTAGAGGCAGCATAATAGCGGAGGTTAAATAGTCGACAGCTTCAAAATAGTTAGTTATTTTTTTGCCCATAATATCTAGGCTAAAGCTAGCCCAAGGCGCTTTTGAGAACGAAAATACGGTTAATAGACCTAATAACCATAAAGAAAGACCACTGCCAATAGCCGCTTGCCAGCGGCTAAAACCTTTAGACTCAACCAACCAAGCGACGGTAGACTCAATCATTGCAATAGTTGACGTAAAGGCTGCAAAAACTAACATAATAAAAAACACGGTGCCAAAGAAAGCACCAAATGGCATACCACCAAAAGCAATAGGTAAAGTAACAAAAATTAAACCTGGCCCTTCAGTTGGCTGCAAGCCATACTCAAATACTAATGGATAAATTGCCATACCCGCTAATAGCGCAACAGAGGTATCAGCTAAAGCAATCCATAGTGTTGTTTTACCAATAGAAATATTATCAGGTAAATATGCACCATAAATCATCATAGCGCCAGATGCTAAACTTAGACTGAAAAATGCATGACCTAAGGCCAGTAAAATGCCATTGACCGATAGCTTTGAAAAATCAGGGGTAAATATAAAATCTAGCGCCTGGTAAAATGCGCCATTAACACCGGCATAAATAGCCATAACAATTAATAGAACAAATAACGTGGGCATTAAATAATTAACTGCTTTCTCTAAGCCACGATGCACGCCCTTGCCAACAACAAAAACCGTTACAGCCAAGACAACGGCTGACCACGTCATTAACCCTATGGGATCGGCGGTAAACTGACTAAAAGCGCTACCGGTTTGGGCAGCAGTTGCGCCTGTGAACATACCCTTGGCTGTTTTAAAGGTATAAGATAATGCCCAACCGGCAATAACAGCATAAAAAGATAAGATAAAGTAACTGGCTACTAAACCACTCCAACCCGCGATTTGCCAGCGAGTACTCGCGCCAGCCTCGATAGCTAAGGTTTTCACCGATAAGCCTGGACTTTGTCTTCCACGTCGTCCAATCATTACTTCAGACATCATGACTGGAATACCAATGAGTAAGATGCAAAGCAGATAAACTAGAACAAAAGCCCCCCCCCCATTTTGGCCCATAATATAAGGGAATTTCCAAATGTTACCTAAACCTACTGCAGCACCCGTGGCGGCTAGAATAAATGCTAAACGGCTAGACCAGAGCCCGTGCATAGACTGTCGTGATGACATAACATAACCTTTATAATTATTATATTTATACCCATCAACAAAAAGCGGTAAAAATACCGCCTTTTGCTAACTATATTCGTCGTTTATTATTGCGCTAATTGGGTAATTTGCGTCAAATCTGCCGTTATATTAGCGGCTTCTTCAAGGAATGGATCTAATTTTTCAATCTTCTCTGGGATATCATCTAAAGACGTTATAGCCGGAAGTTCAAATCGTTTTAACCTTAAATTAGCACGCTCAAGCTGCTTTGCTTTATTTTTGTCACGCTCAGCAATACGAACCTTTTCATTTAATGAGATACGCTTATCGTCTTTATCTTGTTTATACTCAGCAATATCTTCTAATAAATATTGAAATTCAGGCTCGTTAGCAACTCTTGATTTATGTTTGGCTAACAATTGTGGCAAAACAGGGGTTAAATCATTAACTTGGTTAAAAGCAGCTGCACTTATTGAATCCCAAGGCAAAGCATACTCCTCAGTACTTTCCCCCCACTCAGCCGGTTCAATTGGACTTGGTAATAAAATATCTGGGATCACGCCTTTATGCTGGGTGCTGCCACCGTTAATACGGTAAAATTTAGCAATAGTATATTGCACGCTGCCAAGTGGATTTGTAAACATATCATAGATACGCCCTAAGCCACGATGTTGCTGAACCGTTCCTTTACCAAAGGTTTGCTCACCAATAACTACGGCTCTGCCATAGTCTTGCATGGCGGCAGCAAAAATTTCTGACGCTGATGCGCTATAGCGATCAACTAACACGGTTAACTGTCCGTCATAAAAAATAATGTCGTCGTTATCGCGGGTTTCAGTAACTTTACCGCTACCTTCGCGTATTTGAACAACGGGGCCTTTAGTAATAAATAACCCTGTTAACAAAGTTGCCTCTTGTAAAGAGCCACCGCCATTGCCGCGTAAATCAACAACAATACCATCAACATTTTTCTGCTTTAAATCTGCTAATAACGCTTTAACATCTTCAGCTAAATTATTATAAAAGCTAGGAATGCTAATAACGCCGATTTTTTGTTTAAGATTAGATAGTTGAGGGCTAAAAATTTCTGCTTTAGCTGCACGATCTTCAAGCCGAATTTTATCTCTAACAATAGTAACGACTTGCGCTTTACTGGTGCCGATATCGTTTGCGTTAACGACTTGCAACCTTACGGTACTGCCTTTAGGGCCTTTGATTAAGTCAACAACATCATCTAAGCGCCAACCAATAATATCAACAAAGTCTTGTTTATCTTGAGCAACACCGATAATTTTATCTTTTGGTTTTAACTTTGCCGATAAATCTGCTGGACCACCTGGGACTAAACTTTGAATAACAGTGTAATCTTCATCTGCACGTAAAACGGCACCTATACCTTCTAACGACAAGTTCATTTCTTGCTGAAAGCGCTCGGCATTGCGAGGAGATAAATATGAGGTATGCGCTTCTATGCTGCGAGCAAATGAGTTCATAATCAGTTGAAATACATCTTCGCTTTCTGTTTGAGCTAAACGTTTTTTAGCGTTGGTATAGCGCTTGGTTAGAACTGTGCTAAGTTCTTCATCAGACTTACCCGCTAGTTTTAAGTTAAGGGCATCAAACTTTACTCTTTGAGCCCAGATCTCATTCAACTCAGCAACATCTTTTGGCCATTGCGCGTCTTTTCTGTCGTAAAGATAAAACTCGTCGGCACTAAAGTCGAACTTTTGCTTTAAGAGTGATAAAGCATAGTCATAACGTTCAGCTCGCTTTGCTAAAGTGATATTAAACATTTCAAAGGCAAAGTTTAAATTACCTTTATTAATACCATCATCAAACTGATCGCGATACTGCTCAAAACTGTTAACTTCAGCTTGGGTTAAAACATTTCGATAAAAATCTAAGTTTTTAAGATAAGTATCAAACATTTGTGACGATAATTCATCGTCAAACTGCACAGACTTATAATGACCACGAGTGAATAATGCCATAATACGCTTACTAGCTGTGGCGTGTTGGGAATCCTGAGAAACCACAGGTAAGCTAAAGGTCGCACTACTCTCACTTGCTACATTGCTAACACTAACAACACATAATAAGGCTGCTGCCAATACTGATAGTTTATTCATAAGCTACTCTATTAAAGTCAGGCTAAATACAAACTGTCCTGACGGGTTTTAATTACCATACCAGAACCTAATTGTACTGTCACATCGCCTTTATTAACTTCTAAAACTGTTGCTAACATAGGGGTTTGGCCTAATTTTACTAAAACATTAGTGCCAACAGTTACAGCTTCTGCAGCTATCGCCTCAAGCTTAACTTGTGCAGGCTTATTTATAGATTCTTTTTTCGGCTTGTCTGCCGGTTTAGAGTGGCTAGGTACAGATTTGTTCACTGCTTTTTTAAAACGTGCCTTAGCCGCTGGCTTTTCGCCTTCGACTGTATCTGTTTTAAGCGATGCTTGACGTGCTTTGCGTTTCTCTGCTGCTTTTGCTTTACTTTCTTTTAATGCAGTTGCCGCATGCTCAGCTTGCTGTTTGTCGATTACATCACCGGCATTACCGTCTAAGTCAACTCTCGCCACGCCTTCTTTTGTTGCCGCAAGATAGCGCCAACTGGAGGTATATACGCGCAATGCTTGGCGCAATTGCGTCTTACTAATCACGCTATCGGCTTCAATTTTTTGGGCTAAATCTTGAAAAATACCTACTTTAAGTGGTTTGGCTTCGCCTGTTAAGCTAAAGCAAGCAGGATACTCTGTTACCAAATAAGCAATAACGTCTTTGGTTGTGGTTAACTTTTGTTTTGGTTCGGTTGGGGTGGTCATTTACTCTTCACTCTTCTTCATCATAAGTAGTATCCAAAGCCAGCATACCGTGTTGCAGCTGTTGGCGCATATAAGCCAACGCCCAGTCAATTAATTCATGTTCGTCAACATCAAGTAAAATTGTGCCGCCTCTTAGTTCATCCCAAATTTTAGGGAACAAGAGTTCGACTTTTTCGACGCTCACGTCGTCGGGTAACTTCTGCCAAACAGCATGATAAATTGCATTAACTTTATCTGCTACAAGTTCTTCTTCGCCTTCCCAGTCTCCAACATCGGAAATTTGGAATAAAAAATCTTGAATAGAAACGAGATCTTTCATAGTGTTGTTGCCAAGTGCTGTTCAAAAATTTTAACAATCTGTTCTAGACCCGCTTGATCTTCTTCATCAAAACGGTTTAACAATGGACTATCTATATCTAATACTGCAATCACGTCATCTGCATGACGAATGGGTATTACAATTTCAGAATTACTTGCACTATCGCAGGCTATATGGCCAGCAAACTGGTGCACATCAGCAACCAATTGCACCTTGCCTGTTGCTACTGCAGTGCCGCAAACGCCCTTACCTACAGGGATCCGAACACAAGCAACCTGGCCTTGAAAAGGACCTAATACTAGCTCATCTTGGCGTAAGATATAAAAACCAGCCCAATTTAAGTTATCTAGCTGATTAAACAAAAGCGCACTAAGATTTGCCATATTAGCAATCAGATCTGACTCGTGCTCAATTAAAGCCTTCGCTTGCTGTGCTAACAAGCTATATGTAGAAACTTTATCACTCGACATTAATGTTGAATTCTTAATAAATTAATAGCCCGTTACATTACTCGGTTTACCCGTAAATTTAAACCTCTTATCTGCAAAGATTTACTCTGCGGTGGTTATTGACAGTGCTTTTAGGCTTAATCGACGATAATTCGTACAATTAAAATTATCCTTGTTGCGGGTTTGCAGGATAATATCGCTCCGTCTCTTGCGGCATATGTTTAAAATGTCGCGTATCTTTAAAAGGCAGTTTCATATAGCCACCCACACCAAGATCGATAATTAAAGACACTTTATGCAAAATGCCTTGTAGCAGGCTGTTAAACTCTTGTGCTGCATCATTATCCAGTAAACGGTAGTAGCTATGGATCTTCATATTTAATTCAGACACTTCAAAAATTATACAACCAGTATGGCGTATAAGGTTTAAGCTTGCTATGTCATCCATAATGGCATCAGGTAAAGTTAATTGTTCATCTGGATCTCGGCCATCTTCAAAATAAGAGTGCTGCTTGCTGGCGTCTTCGGCACTTAATACCGGTGCCATATGATAAGGAATACTGACATTATCTGGCGCAATAAATGGCTGGCGCACGTTATCTCTGCTTAAATGGATAGTATTACGAGCATTAAATAAACAAGCTTTAAAAGTTCCTATCCGGGTAATAGATTGCGCTAACATCACCACATTATTTACCGCTATATTAAACGCATCACTTAAGCTTGCGTCATATAGGTTTAAACTGGAGTCTATATAAATACCGCCAGCCTGCCAGTGGACAACTAAGCCTCCAACTACTGGATAACGACCTAAGCGCCCTACAGCTGCAATAAAGGCTTTTTCTGTCTCGCCCATGCCTTCTAGATAATTTTTATAATATTTTTCTAGTTGTACGTCATCCACATAGGCAATACTTTGTTCTTCACTGGTTTCGCGTAAAAATGATTTTCGTGATGAATAAACTACAGTATCTAATTCATAATGCTTTGGGCTGACCCAGACCGGCAACAAAGCTTTATCGTCAAATAGCTTAAGATCAGGTAAGACTAAATTTTTTAACCTTGGCATATGTTGTAAAAAGTAATCACCTGCTTGTTGTTGAAGATAGCTATCGTCAGAAAGCATGCTATCTAACATGGTCGCAAACTCCATCGGTAAGCCTAAGCTGCGCGCGGGTATGGCTTTATAGCCAAAACGACATGATTGGGCAGAGGCTAACGCATATAAAGTACCCGCAACGCCTTGCTCATCAAACCGAGGGCTAGATAAACCGCCTAGCCGTTGTTCTTTACCAATAAAGTAGATATCGCCCATTCTGGCATTAGAGGTTTGTAAGTCAGACGACATCAAGTGCATGACATTACTAGAGATATACCGGCCTTGGGCATCTAATTGAGCAAATACAGCTGACCCCCAGTCAATTAACGCGATCTTACCGGTTTGCTCATCAATAACTAAATTTGACGGTTTAATGTCACCATGGACTATAGGGCTTTCTATACCATTTTTGCTATGTTGACGTAATATCTTTAATAAGTCGGCTAGCTGACAGGCTATATCAATAATTGTTCTAACGGGAAGCCGGCCATGCTTTAAGCTGTAATGTTCTAGATCAATCCCTTTGGCCCGTTGCATCATTAAAATGCCCTGCTTTTTTACAACCTGATAAGTAATATAAGCCGGTACATTTGAGTGCTTAACTTGAGACAGCATATAAGCTTCATCAGCTAGCCTATCTTGAATATGTTGCGGTAAGTTGACTCGAGAAAACTTAAAAACACAATGTTGTTCACTCGCGTCTAAACCAGCAAATGCGAAGCCATAAGCGCCTTTGCCTATTAATTCTATTTGACGATAGCCCAGCTTTTGTAGTTGCGTTATACATAACGACACCCAATCTTTAAGTTTTTTAGCGTCGCTAGAACTGAGTAAGTAAACCGATTGCTCTTCAGAGATATAAAAATTTCTTAAAGGAACCTTTTCTAGCGACTTATCTAGCATTACTTTATTGCTCCAATAAAAAACCCACTGTATACAGTGGGTTTTATCAAATAACAGCTATGCTGCCAAGTTATCTGCAGTATACAGTGTTAACTTAAAGCAACTAACATAGAGACTGGCTGCTCTAAATACTGTTTCCATAAGTTTGTAAAGCGAGCAATAGTACCACCGTCAATAACACGGTGATCGCCAGACCAGCTAATTTGCATTAACTGTCTTGCTTCGACTTCACCCTTAGCATTAAATCGCGGCAAGCTTTGCACCTTACCCAAAGCAACTATAGCCACTTCTGGTTTATTAATAATTGGCGTAGCTACAGTACCCCCTAAAGCACCAATATTCGAAATACTGATAGTCCCGCCTTTTAAATCTGCTGGACTAACACGGCCTTCGCGAGCCGAATCAGTTAATTTCGTTAGGTCTTGAGCAATTTCAATTACTGTTTTATCTTGGCAGTCTTTAATATTAGGCACTAATAAGCCAACTTTAGAGTCAACCGCAATACCAATATTATGCTGGGCTATATAAGTTAACTCAGTGCAATCAGCATTCACTTGGCTGTTCATAACAGGGAACTGCTTAATTGCTAATGAAAGCGCCTTAATAAAGAACGGCATCATTGTTAATTTAATGCCTTGCTGCTTATATTGATCTTTTAAACTAGCACGCAATGCAATAAGATCAGTTAAATCAATTTCTTCACAATACGTAAAATGCGGTATTGTTGAAACTGAATCGGTCATTTGCCGCGCCATTACCGCTTTAATGCCTTTGATAGGCTCTACGCGGTTTGCCCTTTGTGTCTGTTGAGTTGGCTGAGCTGTGTCTTTAGTTGCACTAGCTTGGCTGTTATTAGCCTTTAAAAAGGCATGAATGTCGTCTTTATACACTCGGCCTTTTTCACCCGTTCCAGCTACCTTGCTAAGTTCAACATTAAGCTCTCTGGCTAAGCGACGAACCGCTGGGCTAGCTAAGGCCTTACCATTGCTTGGCGCACTAGTGTTAGCAACCTTGTTAGTCGTAGTGCTAGCTGGCTGAGTCGCAGTTGCCCTTTGCGCAGGCTGGGTATTCACTGGCGCAGCTTGGATGCTACCTTCGTGCTGCATTGCAAATAATGGCGCATGCACTTTAGCAATTTCACCTTTTGCGTAATAAAGCTTAGTAACTGTTCCAGAATATTTTGCTGGAATTTGTACTAGGGCTTTATCTGTCATTACATCACAAACAGGCTGGTCTTCAACGATCTCATCACCTTCAGCAACAAGCCACTCAACAATTTCACACTCAACAATGCCTTCACCAATATCAGGTAAAATAAAGTCTTCGCTATTTTGCATAGTCGCATTGCTTTGTGTTGCATTCGCCGGTGCAGAGGCTGGCACTTCCATTGCAGTATTTGCGGCATTACTTGCACCATTTTCCACACCTACGGCTGGATTTGGCTCTGCCATTTGGTCTGAACTTCCTGCTAGCTCCATTTCAAATAGTGGCTCATGGACCTTAGCAATTTCGCCTTTTGCGTAATAAAGCTTTGAAATTACACCATCATGAACGGCTGGAATTTGCACTAACGCCTTATCGGTCATTACATCACAAACCGGCTGATCTTCTTTAATGCTATCGCCTTCTGCGACTAACCATTCAACAATTTCACACTCAACAATACCTTCGCCTATATCCGGCAGAATAAAGTCTTTTTTCATTACTGCCTCCTAAAAGTTAATTGCGCGTTTAATCGCTTCGTATGTTTTTAAGTGATCAGCAACATACTCTTTTTCTAATGCCAGTGGATATGGAGTATCTAAACCACAGACTCGCTCTATTGGGCTTTCTAAATGTAAGAAACACATTTTTTGAATAGTTGCAGCAATTTCACCAGCAAAACCACCGGTTAACGGCGCTTCATGGTTTATGACTAAACGACCTGTTTTCATAACCGATTTTGCTACGGTTTCAGCATCCCAAGGTAAGATACTGCGCAGGTCAATAACCTCGCATGAAATTCCCTCTTTAGCTGCCATGTCAACGGCTTTTTGTACCGTCTCCATTTGAGCTCCCCAAGCTAAGACAGTAATATCTTTACCTTGCTGAGTGACTTCGGCTTTGCCAAGTTCAATTTCATAATACTCTTCAGGCACTTCACCCGTTGAAGCCCGATATAATTTTTTCGGTTCAAAAAAGATAACTGGATCTGGGCTAGCTATTGAGGCTAATAATAATCCTTTAGCTTGGTATGGATCACGAGGAATAACAACCTTTAAGCCTGGTGTATGAGCAAAGTAAGCTTCTGGTGATTGACTATGATAGTGACCACCGGCAATACCGCCACCATAAGGGCTTCTAAATACTAAGCCGCCAACATTAAACTCATCACCTGAGCGGTAACGGAATTTAGCTGTTTCATTAACTATTTGGTCAAAGGCTGGGAAGATATAATCAGCAAATTGAATTTCAGCGACTGGTTTCATGCCTTGTGCCGCCATACCATTAGCAAAACCCGCTATACCTTGCTCGGTTAATGGCGTATTAAAACAGCGTGCTTTACCATATTTTTCTTGCAGCTTACTGGTTGCACGAAATACGCCACCAAAATGTCCAACGTCTTCGCCAAAACACACTACGCTGTCGTCTTTAGCCATTGCTAAGTCAAGCGCATTATTAATGGCTTGTAACATATTCATCTTTGCCATTAGTCTAATCTCCCCGCCGTAATCGGATAAGCTTCAGGATATTTACGGATATGCGCTTTTAATTCTTCTAACTGCTGCTCTAGCGCAGGGATAGGATGCTTATACACATCTGAAATTAAATGCTCAATACCAGGCTTAGCAACCTTCTCTGCCACTTTTAATGCATCTAGGATCTCGGTACGCAATGAATCTATGATCGACTTGTCGTCAGAGTCATTTAACCAGCCTTTTTCAATTAACCATAACCTAAAGCGTGAGATAGGATCATTTTGCCGCCACTTTTCTTCTTCTTCTTTAGAGCGATAACCACTTGGATCATCTGAAGATGAGTGAGCACCTAAGCGATAAGCCATCGCTTCAATTAAAATAGGTTCGTTATGCTCTAAGGCAAATTCACGTGCCATTTTTGTTGCTTGATACACAGCTAGAATATCAGCACCATCAACACGGATGGTTTTCATACCGTAACCCACACCACGGCTAGCAATACCATCACCGACAAACTGCTCATTAGCAGGTGTAGAAATAGCATAGCCATTATTACGACAGAAGAAGATCACTGGCGCTTTATGCACAGCCGCCATATTTAAACCAGCATGGAAATCGCCTTCAGATGCAGCACCTTCACCAAAATAGCAAATAGTCGTATTTTTTAAGCCACGTAACTTTTGGGCATAAGCATAACCACTTGCCTGAGGTATTTGCGTGCCTAATGGTGATGAGATAGTCATATAGTGAATATCCTTACTACCATAATGCACAGGCATTTGACGGCCTTTACCTAAATCTTTCTCATTTGAGAAAAGCTGATTCATAAACTGTTCTAAAGTAAAGCCACGATAGCGCAAGGCTCCTTGCTCACGATATTGCGCCATAATCATATCTTTATCATCTAACGCTGCAGCACTACCTACTGTTGTTGCTTCTTCACCTAGGCACTGCATATAAAAGCTAATGCGGCCTTGGCGTTGAGCAGCTAACATTCGCTCGTCTAAAACGCGAGTAAATACCATAGTGTCATACATTTTAAGCGCAGTTTCTTTATCTAATTCTGGCTCGGTTGCACCATCATATAAACTGCCGTCATCACGTAAAATACGCAGTGTTGGAATTTTTAACGCATCACCAGCAGTGAATTCTGCCGTGTGCACCGTAGTAATGGTGGCGTTATTTGGATTAGTCATAGGGTGTCTCTTATTTGTTGTACATGATAGACATGTTGGTTAAAGCGCCGTTTATGTCACTAAACTACACTCAACTTTACTGCAACGTTAGTTGCATTCCCCGTTTATGTCAGACTCAGTCTGGTACCGGTTTGTTCTAATTAATCTCGGCGCAACTTTACCTTTACGTAAACTGCATTGCAACCTAGCACCGATAATTAGCCATGTTTATTGCATTATTAGTGTCAGAAAAAATTTACTAAAGCATTAAAGTAAATTATCACTAACACTCGTAGGCTCTACTAATAACATGGCCCTCTGACCTATAGCGACATTAGCATTAGGGAAAATAATGGCTTCTCCTGCTTGCTCAACTTTATGCACTATATCACCATCGGTTGCCAGTACCGTATCTACTGGATAAGCCGTAAAATTTTCAACATCAGTTGCAAATTGCAGCGTAAAGGCATCTGTTTGTTTATTGATTGCTCGGGATACACGATACAGATTGAAGTTTTCTTCGGCAAAAGTCGGCGTAGTTACTGCCTCTTGGCTAACTAAATCACGTAACGTTTGGCGTACTTTAGTAAAACGCGACATATCGTTTTGTCCAAAGGGCATTACTTTACCTAATTCAATGGTGAAAGAGTCCGCGCTATGCGTATTCGACGCGTAATAACTGAAGGTTGAAGCCGGTGTTTGCATAAGTAATACTGTGCTTACATCACAGGCTTGTAAGAATTCGAATTGATTTTTATGCCAAGGCTTGCCATGTAAAAAAGGATAAACTGCGAACTTCTCAAATCGAGAGCCGCGAATTGCCGTGTGTAAGTCATACAACATACGATGCCTTGGGCTATCGGTTTTCTCTGCCGCTTGATAAAACTGGCTTACGTAATGCTCTAGTGTTTTAGCACGCATTCGCTCTGGGTTTATCACCCCATCACCTAAACTATGATGACCAGAAAACAAACGATTTAAGTTTTCATCTATTTCACGTTTACCTTCTAACATCGCCGGTAAGTTACCAAAAATAACTAATAAACGATGCTTTAAAATTAAATCACCCTGCAACAGATCTTTAACTAGCTCGGCACAAATTTCAATAGGAGCGGTTTCATTGCCGTGGATCCCGCATGACAAGACAATATCTTTTTCAGTTATTTCAGCAGGTTGAAAACGAATAATGCCAGTATCACAAATTTCAACCTTTGTATTATTCGCCAAAGTAAATTTTTGCGCAGTTAATTGATTAGGGTTAGCCAAACTTAAAGCTAAGAAATCATATCCTGGGATGACATTTTCTACCATCGACACTTCTCCTGTTATCTAAACTAACGTAATTCTATCCTAGTTTAGTGAACAGACAAAGTAACCCAAAATGATAAGACATGATTAATGGGCTTCGAACTCTTCAACCTGATTTTTACCCTGTTTTTTAGCTTGATACATAGCATGATCTGCATCAGCAAGTAATTGCTTCAATTGATAACCCGATGTAATAGAGTTACTCACGCCAAAACTGGCACTTAATGTAAAACTATGGCCACTTTCAGTTGTATCTATCGCACTAATCGCCTCACGGCAAATCTCTGCTAGCAATAATGCTTTATCGGGTTGGCAACCGGGTAATAATATAGAAAACTCTTCACCACCTATTCGGCCAAAAATATCATTATTGCGCATAAAGTTACGGCAGGATTTAACTACTTTTTGTAATGCCCAATCACCGGTAGCATGACCATAATCATCGTTAATCCTCTTAAAAAAGTCTAAATCAAATAAAATTAATGAAGCAGGTTTATTATTTGTCTCACAATATTCTAGTGAAATTTTTGCCTGATTATTAAAGTGATACCGGTTGCTTATGCCTGTTAAATGATCAAACTCAGCTAATATTTTAAAGCGATTTCGGCCAAATATTGCTCTTACTGCAAGCACAATAGCAATAAAAACAACCACAGCTAACAAGGTTACCATTAAACGCTGGTTTTTAACTTCTTGCTCGTAAATACTACTTTGCAAATAAAGTAACTCGTTGTCTTTATCTAATAATGCAATGCGCTGATTTTTAGTTTCAATTTCTCCCCGGGCAAGATAAAAAGCTTTTTGTTGGCTTAACTTTTCATCGTTGTAGGTCGCGCTAATATCACTATAAAACTCTAAACTTGCTAGCGCAGCTTCACTATCGCCAAGCGCTTTATGTGCCTTATATTTTGCGTTATATGCCATTAAATGTGCTTGATAGACATTATCTATTTCACCGGTAGCAATTGCTAAGTCGGCATTTTCTAAAGCTCTTTCATAATGGCCCAAACCAAAATAAGCTTCAGCATAAAATGCATAAAAAACAGTTTTAATAAAAGGATACTGAGTCGCTTTAACTGCCGCTAAGTGTTTATCAAGCATTAATAGTCCACGACTAAAGTTTTGTTCTTCGATTAAAAACTTAATTTCATAAGCATGAATAATGTTCATCCACAATAGTTCATTAATAGAATTACAATACTCTATTGCCTCTGGATATATTCGTTCAAATTCAACTTTATCGTTTAGATTAGAGAGGATTTCGGAATATAACTGATAACCGATACATTTATAGCGTGGGTCCTGAGCATTTTCTATTAACTGTAACGAATACGATTTCGCTAAAGAATATACCCCAAGTTTGTTGTACAGCATAGCTTTTAAGCCAATACCATTTTCTAGTGCAGAAGACGTAACTACAAACTTCTCTAGCTCATCTAACTTATCAAGAAAATAAAAAACATCCATATATTGTTTAGTTAATAGATAGCTATTAGAAATAACAGCTATAGCACGATAAGCTAATTCTTTATCTTCACTATCAATAATATTTTTCAGCACTTCAATAGCAGCTAAATATTTGCCGTTATAGGCCAAAGAGTAACCATAGAGATATTGATAATAATCATGCTGTCGTGTGGTTAGTTTCTGACCACTGTCCGAAATTTCAAGTAACAAATCAGACAGTGTATTTGGCTCACTACTCTTAATTTTATCGGCATAAAGCAATTTTTCAGCGATGGTTCTATTTGTCGCTCCCATTTCAGCTTCGTCAACTGTCTTGGACATTAGAGGCAAAGACAATAATAACAGTAATGCAAATATATAGGTTTTTATGTCCATCGCTGAATAAGGCATCTTATTAGCCAATTAACCTAAATGCTTCAATTTCATTATGCAATGAAGCTGAACTATCTTCAGGTTCTTCCGGTTCCTCTTGCGGTGCAGGCTCATCATCAGGCTGTTTCTGAGGCTCTTCTGCTGGCATAACGCCACAAATTAGGCCAGTTCTTGCATCTAATGCTGTTTCTAATTCATGCACTTTATTTTGCTGTAAAGCAGCCAATATTTCGCTATCACTGCCTTGAGCAAGAAAAAGTTGTTGCAATTGTTCTTCCGATGCATTTTGTAAGTTAGCGTTACTAGCAACATACTCAAGTAGACTTACTACGTTTTTCATTTTAACTCCCTGTTTATAAAGCTTTACTATTATTGTTGTTATTTTGGCTATTGAAATACGTACCGACTTGGATCTGACGATACAGCAAAACCAGCTTTCGTTGCCCCGATAATTGCCGCTTTATTGTCAGGGTCAATATTCATATATATAGTATTTACATCAAGCTGTTTTAGCATATTTACGAGTGCTTTAACCACTTCAACAGCAAGGCCTTTTCCTTGTGCTAAAGGCAATAGCATCACACCTACTTCAGCTTCTTTATTTGTCAAGTTAAGATACGGCATCCCGCCTATGCCAAAATCTGTCTCGTTATCTTTATGCTTTATTCGTAACAATAAAGTATCGTAATGCTGTCGTTGTTGCTTGTACATGATGTCAGACATCATTTTTTCAATCTTGCTAAACGATAACGGATCTGCGATGTATTGCATCGTTTTACTACAACCATATAATTTTGCAAGTAGTTCAATAGAAGATGAGTCAATTGGTTCCAAACGTAATCTTGCTGTAGTGAACGTAAAATACGTTAAAATAGCGGCTTTATTATCACTTAGCTGCATGCTGAGCCTGCTCTAATGCCGTTATCGCTTCTAGACGATATAATAGTTCAGAGTTTAATTGCATCTTTTTACAAGGGGGGATAACTAAGGTTGTTTTAAAGTCCATGTTAGCAATAGGCAATTTAGCTAAAGATAAAATCTCAATTCTAGGTTTTTGTAACGGCAATGTGATGGCTTCGTATAAAATAACTTGATGTTCTTTAGGATAACTTTCAGCTAACAAATCAACCAATAGTTGCTTATATTCTGCTCCGGTACTAAATTTAGCTAAACTTCTATCACCGGCCACCCCCACTTGCCAGAGGATTAAATAAGCAGCAGTATCGATAGTACGCTTATAAAACATAAACTGACTTGTTTCATAATGCTGACACCCGTACTGGCCTGGATCAATCGCTAAGTCAGAAAATAGGCAATCCTCGGCCGAGATCCCAGGTTCCATATGGGCATGAAAACCAAGCTGTTGTGCTTGTTTTATGGCATTATGCGGCACCCAAGCAAATACACCTGGATGGCCATAAAATGCACCTACCACTTTTTTATTTAATTTAACCTGAGCCAACATAGCAGAAACCATCTGCTGATAGGTTTCCATCCGAGATTTGCCTTCCAAATAATAAGGTTGCAACGATCTAACATCCGTATTCATTTGGTTAAGCCACTGCTCTGTCACACCATCAGATACCAGCACAAACACAATGTCAGCTTGCTCAATATGACTACGCGCTATGGGACTAATATGAGCCCCTAATGTCATGCCGGTTCCAACACAAACTAAGCTTCCTTTTTGCAAAATAATCCCTGTAAATTTCGCTCAATTCAATTGAGTCTAGCATTGCCTCGTTCCAGATAAAACTAATTATTGCATCAATGTTAAATTTTTAACTCAAAGCAAAAACTTGTTTAACAAAAAGTTTTGCATCTTGCTCTAATTGAAGCAAATGATCTTGATCAATAAAGCTTTCTAAATAAATTTTATAGCTATCTTCAGTACCCGAGGGTCTAGCTGCAAACCAACCATTTTTAGTCACGACTTTAACGCCGCCAATATCAGCTTTATTACCTGCAGCTTGGGTTTCAACGCTTATAATCGTATCTCCGGCAAGGTTGGTTTGTTGGATAGAGGTAACATTTATATCTTTTAATGCTGCTTTTTGTTCTGTAGTAGCAGGCGCATCAATACGTTTATATAAAGGTGCTCCTAACTCTTGGGTTAAGGCTTGGTATTGTTGATAAGGATCTACCCCCGTTTTAGCAAACATTTCAGCGGCAAGTAGCCCTAAAATAAAACCATCTTTGTCAGTTGACCAAACCGTACCATCTAGCCGTAAAAAGCTGGCGCCGGCACTTTCTTCACCAGCAAAAGCCAGATTTTGCTCATATAAACCATCAACAAACCACTTAAAGCCAACAGGAACTTCATATAAGGTACGGCCACGACTAGTCACCACTCGATCAATAAGGGCACTTGAAACTAAGGTTTTACCAATAGCTAAATCAGTCGACCAATTGGGCCTATTAATTAATAAGTAATTAATTGCTGTCGCTAAATAATGGTTAGGGTTCATTAACCCCCCTGACGCGGTAACGATGCCGTGTCGATCAAAGTCAGGATCATTGCCTATAGCAATATCATACTGATTTTTTAGCTTTAAAAGATTTGCCATGGCATAGGCTGAGGAGCAATCCATTCTAATTTTGCCATCTTTGTCCAATGGCATAAACGCAAAAGCCGGGTCTATTTTGTCATTAACTACAGTGATATCTAAACCATAGCGCTCGGCAATTCTAGGCCAATAAGCAATACCCGACCCACCCATAGGATCCACGGCAATACGTACATTAGCCTTAGCAATGGCGGCCATATCAATTACATTTTCTAAATCATCAACATAGTGCTGAATATAATCAATATGCTGGCAGTAACCTGAGGTTAAAGCTACTTGATAAGGCATCATGCGAACGCCGTCTAAATCTTTAGCCAATAATTCATTTGCCCGATGTTCAATCCAAGCGGTAGCTTGGGTATCAGCCGGCCCTCCATGAGGTAGATTATATTTAAGCCCACCATCTTCAGGCGGATTATGTGATGGTGTAATTACAATGCCATCGGCCAGTTGCTGCGTTTGGCCTTTATTCTGCGTTAAAATAGCATGGGAAATAACCGGAGTCGGTGTATAGCCTAAATCTTTTTCAATACAAACTTGAATTTTATTCGCAATAAGGACTTCTAACGCTGAAGCAAAAGCGGCTTCAGATAACGCATGGGTGTCTTTTCCTAAGAATAAAGGCCCCGTATAGCCTTGCTGTTTGCGATAGTCAGCAATAGCTTGACAAATAGCTAAGACATGCGGCTCGTTAAACGTTTGTTTTAACGCGCAGCCTCTGTGCCCTGATGTACCAAAGCTAACTTTTTGCCCAGGAAACTGCTCTACATCCGGCTCTAAAACATAGTAGGCCGTCATCAAACGGCTAATATTAGGAATTAAATCGGACGGAATAGCTTGGCCGGCTAACGGATGTAAAGACATAGAATTTCCTTAAAGTAAATCACGGATCCGCTCAGCGTCCGCTTCTGCATAACCCAATTTAATGGCCGCTTCAGTTAACATTAATTTTTTTCGCGTTGTATTAGAGTTGGTCATAACCCAGTATTGCGTGTTTGGAATTTGTTTTGGATTAGTACTACTTCCTGCCTCAGACAATTCATCGTAGGATCGTCCAAAATACAGGCGGTTACGGCCTTTTATTTCTAAAACCGCTGAAAATTGCTTTTTGTGTGCTCTCGCTAATGCAGATAAGATAAATAAGAAGCGCCCGACTACACTTGACTCTGCCTGTAGCTCTTGACGATTAATTAAGTCAAAAACCGATAAATTAGTCACTGTCTCTTGTTTAACAGCTAAATTAGCAGAAACCGTCTCTTCACTTTTAGCACTAACAGCAACTTGTGTTTCTGCATCACCAAGTAATAAACGGCGTAAAATATCTGAAGCACTTTCACCAATTTGTTGTGTCTGTCCTGCGATATATTGATAAAGCTCTTCATCAATCTCGATGGTTTTCATACATTTATTCCACCTACAAAAATTTCTACCATTATATAAAGCCTTATCGACTGACGCCAGTAACAACCTTTGTTAAACTAGCGAACATTTCAACTCTAAGAGCTTTATATGCTATTACATACTCATTCTACAGGTTCTGGAGAACCCATTGTATTAATCCACGGCCTTTTTGGCAGTTATGAAAACCTAGGTATTATTGCCCGAAGCTTGGCAGAACACTACCATGTTATAAATATAGATGTGCGTAATCATGGGCTGTCTGCACACAGCGAGCAAATGACCTACCCATTGATGGCCGAAGATTTAAAACAAACCTTAGATCACTTAGACTTGGGTAAAGTTGCTATGTTAGGCCACTCTATGGGGGGTAAATTAGCTATGGCTTTTGCCCTAGCTTACCCTGAACGCGTAACAAAACTCATTTTAGCAGATGTTGCTCCTGTGGCTTACCCAGCAAGACATCAACAGATTTTGGCCGCTTTAAATTCAGTTCCTTTAGCAGAAATAAAAAGCCGCACTGATGCAGACAAGCATTTAGCACAATATATCAATGAAGCCGGTGTTCGACAATTTTTGTTAAAAAGCTTAGATAAACAAGAGCAAAATTTTAACTGGCGCTTTAATTTAACCGCACTAACTAAGCAATATGACAACATAATTGGCGAGCCGCAACAGAACGGTGTTTTTGCAGGCCCTTGTTTATTTATCAAAGGTGGCTTATCTGACTATATATTAGCCGAGCATAAAGAGCAGATCCTAGCCCACTTTCCACAGGCAAAAATAAAAGTAATTGAAGGGACTGGCCATTGGTTGCATGCAGAAAAGCCAGTTATTTTTAGCCGATTAGTACAAGATTTTTTATCAGTATAACAGCTCAATTTATGCCAATTTATGCTATAGTGCCGTCGATTTTTTACAGGCAGGGGAAATAAATTGGCTTTTGAGCAAATTGAAACGCTTGGATTATGGCTTGGCTTACTGATTTTATACGGCTTTATCGTTATGGCGATTGTAGATGTCTTGAAAAAAAGTAAGGTGCCTAAGTATGGGCAGATCTTTGTTTGGCTAGTGTTATTTCTATCGCCACTTGTATTTGTTATTAAAAGCGTAATACCGTTTTTTCTTGAGTAAAGGGTTCAGATTAATGGCTAAAATTGCCACTGATCGCACTACTATTGATTTGTTTGCGCAAGATAAACGTCCGGGACGGCCAAAAACCAACCCACTGCCTCGAGCAGAGCAACTCAAGTTAAACAAACGCAATCAGATCAAACGTGATCGCAGTAAAGGTTTAAAACGTATAGAGTTCAAAGTGTCTGATCAGTTGTATGAACAGTTAAGTCAGCACGCAAGCGACGCGCAAATGACGCGTAGCGCCTATATTGAACATATTTTGACACAAATGTTGACCAGGTAAGAAGGTTAGATAATGGCTACAGTAGGCATATTTTTTGGAAGTGATACAGGTAACACTGAACATATTGCTAAAATGATCCAAAAAGAGTTAGGTAAGCACTTATTTGATGTGCGTGATATCGCCAAAAGCAGTAAAGAAGATATTGCTGCTTTTGATTTAATTTTATTTGGCATCCCTACTTGGTATTACGGTGAAGCGCAATGTGATTGGGATGATTTTTTTCCTGATTTAGAGCAAATCGATTTTACCAACAAACTAGTTGCTATTTTCGGTTGTGGCGACCAAGAAGATTATGCTGAGTATTTTCTTGATGCTATGGGCACATTGCGTGACATTATCGAACCCAAAGGCGCTATTATTGTTGGTCATTGGCCTACTGAGGGATACGACTTTGTTGCCTCTAAGGGTTTAGCTGACGAGAATCATTTTATCGGTTTAGGTATTGATGAAGACCGCCAACCAGAGCTAACCGAGCAGCGAGTTAAAGATTGGTGCAAGCAAATATATGAAGAGTTAAGCCTAAAAGAATTTGAAGGCCTTTAAAACTTTGTTATTAAAGTGACTTATCTTAAAAAGCCAGTAAATTAAACTGGCTTTTTTTATATTTATTGGTTGTTGCACATTTTATTTATTCGGGACGATATTGGCCTTTTTTTCGTACATAAATAGTGCGCAATACTTCACAAACTACGTTATCGTCACTATCTTTTACATCAATTCTAAACTGAGGGAAGTATTTACTGCCATCAGCTGTAGCGTGTAAAATTTGCTGTAGCCTATCTTCAGTTAAATGAAACTCAGCCATTAACTTGCCTTTACCTGGCTGCAAAAAGTTTATTTCTGCCTGTCTATCCCAAACAAAATATTGCTTACCTAATACGCCCATTAGCATTAAAGGGTAAATAGGATCAGTCATAGAAAACATGGAACCGCCATATTGGCTTTTATTAATATTTTTAGTCCATGGCCGTGACTTTAACACCACCTTGCAATAGCAATAGTCTGAGCTTAACTCAACAATTTTTATACCACTGAACAAAAATGGTGGCCAAAAATTAATTAGCCGCCTCATAACGGCAGGTTTAAATAACCACTTCATAAAACACTCTGGTATGACCTCTTTACTGCATTTTATCAAGCACAGAGATAAGTACAAGGTGTTGTTTAGGCTAAACTGTTATTAGTCGATTTGCTTAATAGTTTAATCCCTTTATAATCGACCTACATTCACGATAACGTTAGAGGTCTTATGTCAGATCATAATAGCGAACTGCGCAAAGCGGGTTTAAAGGTTACTCTACCTAGAGTAAAAATTTTAGAGATATTACAAGATCCTAAAAACCAGCATATTAGTGCAGAAGATGTTTATAAATTGTTATTAGAGCTGGGAGAAGACATTGGTCTAGCAACAGTATATCGCGTTCTTAATCAATTTGATGACGCAGGCATTGTAACTCGTCATCACTTTGAAGGTGGCAAGTCGGTATTTGAACTTGCAGGTAATGACCATCATGATCATTTAGTCTGTTTAAAATGCGGCAATGTTATAGAATTTCATGATGATGTGATTGAAGCAAAGCAATTAGAAATTGCAGAGCAAAACGGTATTAAACTTACCCACCACAGTTTATATTTATATGGCGAATGTAAAGATACCGTGCAGTGTAAGAAAAACACCGAATTACTTTAATTACTCTACTTGCTCAGTATTAATAAAAAACGGCACCTTAAGGTGCCGTTTTTTTGCCAAATATCTTATTATAATAACTGCTCTAATTCTGGTAATACCGTAAATAAATCAGCAACTAAGCCATAATCGGCAATTTGGAAGATTGGTGCCTCAGCGTCTTTGTTGATAGCAACAATCACTTTAGAGTCTTTCATACCGGCTAAGTGTTGAATAGCGCCAGAAATACCAACGGCAATATAAAGTTCAGGTGCAACGATTTTACCTGTCTGCCCTACTTGCATATCATTAGCAACAAAACCGGCATCTACTGCTGCTCGTGATGCGCCAATAGCGGCACCTAGTTTGTCGGCAATACCATTTAATAACGCAAAGTTTTCGCCATTTTGCATACCACGACCACCAGAAATAACCACTCTAGCGGCAGTTAATTCTGGACGCTCTGATTTTGTCAGCTCTTCATTAATAAAGGTTGAAACCGCGGCATCTTTAGCAATAGAAACAGCTTCAATTGGTGCATTATTACCCGTTTCTGCAGCAGCAAAAGCCGCTGGTCGCACAGTTAACACTTTAATCGCATCTGATGATTGTACCGTTGCAATAGCATTACCGGCATAAATAGGACGAACAAAAGTATCTGCCGATTCTATAGCAATAACATCAGAAATTTGCGCAACATCAAGTAAGGCGGCTACACGGGGTAAAAAGTTTTTACCCGTTGTAGTCGCAGCCGTTAAAATATGCTGGTAATCTTTACCTAGCTCAACAACTAAAGCAGCAATATTTTCAGCTAACTGGTGTTCATAAACTGCATTATCAGCATGTAATACTTTAGTTACACCATTAATGCTTGCCGCTTCTTTCGCTGCATCAGCGCAATTATGGCCTGCAACTAATAAGGTAATATCACTACCAATGGCACTAGCAGCTTGTACTACTTTATGGGTCTCTGCTTTTAAGCCCTGTTCGTTATGCTCTGCGATTATTAAAATAGCCATTAGATCACCTTCGCTTCATTCTTTAATTTATCAACAAGTTCTGCAACCGACTCAACCGTAACACCGCCTTGACGAGTCGCTGGTGCAGTAACTTTTAAGGTTTTGACGTTAGAGTCTAATGCTACGCCATAGCTTTCTGCTGATTTAACATCTAAAGGCTTACGTTTCGCCTTCATAATGTTAGGTAATGAAGCATAACGTGGTTGATTTAAGCGAAGATCTGTTGATACAACAGCTGGTAAAGATAAGGCGACTGTTTGTAATCCCCCATCAATTTCACGAGTGACATGAACTTTATCATTGATAACTTCAACTTTAGAAGCAAAGGTACCTTGCCCCATGCCCGTTAATGCAGCAAGCATTTGTCCGGTTTGGTTATTGTCAGAATCAATAGCCTGTTTACCTAAAACAACTAATTTCGGCTGCTCTTCCTCTACAACTTTAGCTAATAGCTTAGCAACTTGTAATGAGTCAAGGTTTTGCTCTGTCTCAATATGAAGAGCTCTATCTGCACCTAAAGCTAATGCGGTACGCAATTGCTCTTGTGCAGCGGCAGCACCAATAGAAACAACGACAACTTCAGTTGCAACACCGGCTTCTTTTAGGCGTACGGCTTCTTCGATAGCAATTTCACAGAACGGGTTTAAAGCCATTTTCACGTTAGTTAAATCAACAGCAGACTCGTCCGCTTTAACTCGAACTTTTACGTTATAATCTATTACCCGTTTTACCGGTACCAATATTTTCATAAAATCCTCGTTGTTTGAGCTCAGCGGCAATAATGCCCTAGCCGCTGAGTATACTTCATCTAAACGGTTTATAATTACTGGGCACAATCTACTTATTGTTGACGTTAACGTCAACCTGCAATACCCTTACAAGTAGTAAAATATGCCGTATATTGTAAACAATTTTAGCCAAGGGGTCTTAGCTGTGGAAAGAGAATCAATGGAATTTGACGTTGTAATCGTTGGTGCGGGGCCTGCTGGCCTGTCTACTGCTATTCGATTAATGCAACAAGCCAAAGCGGCATCACAGGAATTAATGGTATGTGTTGTTGAAAAAGGATCTGAAGTCGGTGCCCATATCTTATCTGGTGCTGTATTTGAACCCAAAGCCTTACAAGAATTATTTCCAGATTGGCAAAACATGGGCGCCCCTGTTACTACACCGGTTACCCATGACGATATTTATCTTTTTAAATCTGACGAAAATGCAACTAAGCTACCGCATTTTTCCGTGCCTAAAACCATGCACAACAGTGGTAACTATATAGTGTCTATGGGCAATGTTTGCCGCTGGTTAGCCGAACAAGCAGAGCAATTAGGCGTTGAGATTTTCCCAGGTTTTGCTGCGAGCGAAGTGATCATTGAAGATGATGTTGTCAAAGGCATTTTAATTGGCGATATGGGCTTAGATAAACAAGGTCAACCTAAAGACAGCTATGTACCGGGTATGGAGCTTCGAGCGAAATATACCGTTTTCGCTGAAGGCTGCCGTGGTCATTTAGGCAAACAACTGATTAATCATTTTTCATTAGATAAAGATAGCTCACCTCAACATTACGCTTTAGGCTTTAAAGAAATTTGGGATGTTTCAGCAGATAAACATCATGCTGGTTTAGTGGTGCACTCAGCAGGCTGGCCATTAAATAAAGAAACCTCTGGTGGTGGCTACCTATATCATGCTGAAAACCAGCAAATTGTTGTCGGTTTAATTATTGACCTTAACTATAGCAATCCACATATCAATCTGTTTGAAGAGTTTCAACGCTATAAGCAGCACCCTGTTATAAAGCAGTACCTAACCGGGGCTAAACGCATAAGCTATGGCGCTAGGGCAATTGCTAAGGGGGGGCTAAATAGCTTACCTAAAATGAGCTTTAATGGCGGTTTACTAGTAGGTTGCGATGCCGGTACCTTAAATTTCGCTAAGATTAAAGGTAACCATACGGCGATGAAGTCAGGTATGTTAGCTGCTGAAACACTATTTGCTGAACTTAAAGATCCTGAAACCTTAGGCGGTAAAGATTTAAGCCAATTTGCGGATGCGATTAAAAACAGCTGGTTATATGACGAACTCTATAGTTCACGTAACTTTGGCCCAGCAATGCATAAATTTGGTACCTTCTGGGGAGGTGCCTTTAATACGCTTGACCAAAACTGGTTTGGTGGCAAGTTACCTTTCACTTTAAAAGATAACAGTCTTGATTACGCTCAAATGAAGCCCAGCAATGAGGCTAAGCCAATAAGCTACCCCAAGCCAGATAATGTAATTAGCTTTGATAGACTGTCTTCAGTGTATTTATCTAATACTAATCATGAAGAAATACAGCCTTGTCACTTAAAATTAAAAGATAGCAGCATTCCTATTACCGTCAATTTAGCGGTATATGATGAACCGGCTCAACGTTATTGTCCTGCCGGTGTTTATGAAGTTATTACTGATGAAAGTAATCAGCCGCAATTTCATATTAATGCTCAAAACTGTATCCACTGTAAAACTTGTGATATTAAAGACCCATCACAAAACATTACTTGGGTTACACCAGAAGGCGGTGGTGGCCCTAACTACCCTAACATGTAGTTACATCAACTATTAACCCTTTAAAACCATCCTTAGGCAGTACAAGCTTGTTTAAGCTTGTACTGCCTTGTTTCATCTTAGTCTAGCAGTACCTCATTTTTACTTACTTATTGGAAATAAACATTACTAATCTTGATGCTAGTGTAGCGAAAAACCTCACTAAGCTCTAAACTAGCAACCAATTTGCTATTTAGGAGTCACTTGCCTTTATGTCTGAGCCTAGACTTTATCGTTTAAACAAATTTATCAGTGATACCGGATTTTGTTCACGGCGAGAAGCCGATAGATACATTGAGGCGGGTCAAGTTTCAGTTAATGGTGAGCTTGCCCCTATTGGTTTAAAAGTGACAGAGCATGATCAGGTATTAATTAATGGCCAGCCTTTAAAAGAAAAGCCTAAGCTAGTCTATCTGGCTTATCATAAACCTGTTGGTATTACCTGTAC
Organism: Rheinheimera sp. WS51; assembly: GCF_050936095.1. NCBI lineage: Bacteria > Pseudomonadati > Pseudomonadota > Gammaproteobacteria > Chromatiales > Chromatiaceae > Rheinheimera > Rheinheimera sp. WS51. The sequence continues at coordinate 40,025 of NZ_JBOTRC010000011.1, read as the reverse complement.
TACCGAGCGCCATATTCAGGGCAATATTATTGATGCAATTAAATACCCTGAGCGTATATTCCCTATAGGGCGCTTAGATAAGCCTTCTGAGGGCTTAATTTTCTTAACCAATGACGGCGATATCGTTAATAAAATTTTACGCGCGGGTAATGCTCACGAAAAAGATTACATCGTTACGGTTAATAAGCCTATTACAGAGCGCTTTATTCAACAAATGAGTGCCGGCGTGCCAATCTTAAACACGATAACTCAACCTTGTGTAGTGACGCAGCGATCTAAGCAAAGTTTTTCAATTATACTCACGCAAGGTTTAAACCGGCAGATCCGCCGTATGTGTGAGTATCTAGGCTATGAAGTAAAAACCTTGAAGCGTGTACGTATTATGCACATTAGGCTAGCAGGGCTAAAACCTGGCCAGTGGCGTTTATTAACAGAGCAAGAAATTAAAATGCTAGAAAACCAGCTACTTGAATCTAGTAAAAATGCAGACATTGCCAATACCAATAGCTTTGATGACTAACTAATAGATTTGGCATAGCCTATTTATAAGGTTATGCCAAAGCACTGAAAAATTGATAACCGATAATAGCGCGGCATACACTAAAAAATAGCAAGAAGAGAATGATTTTATAAACGAAAAAACGCAGCTTTAAGCTGCGTTTTTTGCTAATTTGGAGCGAGTAACGAGGTTCGAACTCGTGACCTCGACCTTGGCAAGGTCGCGCTCTACCAGCTGAGCTATACTCGCAAATCTACATTTACTCTGGTAAGTAAATGGTGCCCGGGGCCGGACTTGAACCGGCACGCCCTTTCGAGCGAGGGATTTTAAATCCCTTGTGTCTACCGATTTCACCACCCGGGCAGACAACGTATTTTAACTTTTTCTTACAGTATATTTCTATACTTTTTACTATCTTGTATCTTGTTATGGAGGCGGGTCCCGGAGTCGAACCGAGATAGACGGATTTGCAATCCGCTGCATGGCCATTCTGCCAACCCGCCATTCAAACAATATACACTCTTTGAAAAGAGTTGGAGCGAGTAACGAGGTTCGAACTCGTGACCTCGACCTTGGCAAGGTCGCGCTCTACCAGCTGAGCTATACTCGCTTTGTGTGGCCATGTGCCTTAACACGAGACGCATTCTACTGTTTTTAATTATGCAGTCAATAACAAATTATTGCTTTTATGACTGACTGATTAAATTTTAGCTTAGTTGCTGCAATAATCAGCAATTTTTCATCAATTAGCAAGATCTTGCCATGCTGCTTTTAAATATTCATACATAGACCACAGCGTTAAAACCGTAGCAATATATAATAAAATCATACCTGCTGGCGTAAACCAACTCACTAACCACCATTCTGGCCGCCAAATTAAACCTATTAACGCTAACATTTGAGCAATAGTTTTATATTTGCCTAAGTTTGATACAGCCACATTAGCGCGTTTTCCCAGCTCCGCCATCCACTCTCGTAAAGCCGAAATAATTATTTCTCGACTAATCATAGCAATAGCCGGTAAAGTTACCCAGAGTGACTGGCTATCAACGGCAATAAGCACTAAGGCACCACACACCATCACTTTGTCGGCCACCGGATCTAAAAAAGCACCAAAGGGCGTTGACTGCTTAAGCTTTCGTGCTAAATAGCCATCTAGTGCATCAGTTATCGCAGCAAGTACAAAAACAAAGGCACTCCAAAAACGGGCATTTTCTAATCCAGAATAAAAACACCATAAAAAAACTGGGATCAGCATTAAACGAAACAAGGTTAATAGATTAGGGATATTCCACATCTTATAGTTCTCGATAGATAAACAGCTAGCACACTACTTATTATGGCAAGCCTGATAAATTTTTTCCGCCTGTTGCTTCGATATACCCGGTACCGAGCTTATTTCATCAACAGACGCACGCATAACACCTTGCAGACCACCTAGGTACTGCAATAAAGCTTGTCGTCGTTTTTCTCCTATGCCAGGCACCTGCTCTAATGGGCTGCTTACTAAAGACTTGCCGCGTTTATTTCTATGCCCTGTTATTGCAAAACGGTGGGCTTCATCACGGATTTGCTGAATTAAATGCAAAGCAGGTGCATCTTCGTCTAAATGTATACTTCGATTGCTGTTAGCAATAATTAATGTTTCTAAGCCGGGTTTACGGCTGATCCCTTTTGCCACCCCTATTAATAGCGGCGTTTTACTATGAGGCCAGTTTTGAAACTGCTCTATCGCAATATTTAATTGACCTTGGCCACCATCGATAAAAATAATATCAGGTATTTTACTTAGCTCTTGCAGCCTACTATAGCGTTTATCTAGAGCAAATTGCATTGCCGCGTAATCGTCACCACCTGTAATACCTAACACATTATAACGTCGGTATTCAGACTTCAATGGCCCCTGACCGTCAAACACAACGCAGGAAGCGATTGTTGCCTGGCCCATGGTATGACTTATATCAAAACACTCCATCCGCTCTATTACGGAATCTAACTTTAATAAGCTTTGCAGTTGCTGATAGCGCAGCGCCATTTTTTGTGCTTGAGATTGTTTAGTATCACATGCAACTTGAGCATTTTTTTGCGCTAGGCTTAAATAATCAGCTTTTTCGCCGCGTTGGGCGTAAGTTAAACGCACTTTTTTACCGGCAACTTCACTAATGGCTTGCTCAATACTGCTATTGGTTAAGGCTTGCGGTAACACGATCTCAGCAGGCAGTTGTTGACTGCCATAACCGTCTAAATAAAACTGTAATAAAAAAGCAGTTAAAATAGCATTATTATTAGTGTCTGCAGGCACTTTTGGAAAATATGATTTACTGCCTAACACTTTTTGATCACGAACAAATAACACATGAATAGCCGCGACACCGTGCGAATAAGCTAAGCCTATAATATCTAGCTCTTTATGCTCGCCTGTTACCGTTTGCTGCTCTTGCACTTTACGCAAAGCACTAATGCTGTCTCTATACTGTGCAGCTTGTTCAAAATGAAAGTTTTCACTTGCTTGGGTCATTTTAGCGACTAAATCGTCAATAACTTGCTGATTTTTTCCCTGTAAAAATAAACGGGCAAGTGTCACTTGATGCTGATAATCCTGATCCGATATTTTACCAACACAAGGCGCAGAGCACAGCTTTAATTGATACTGCAAACATGGCCGAGTTCTAGCACGATAAAAGCCATCTTCACATTGCCTAATAGGAAATATTTTTTGTAATGTTTTAAGGCTATGAGCTACAGCTTTTGCATTAGGATAAGGCCCAAAATATTGACCTTTAATTTTACGAGGTCCTCTGTGTGAGCTTATTCTAGGGTGCTTATGATCAGAAATTAAGATAAACGGGTACGATTTATCATCGCGCAATAAAATATTGTAACGCGGTAAATATTGCTTAATAAAATTATTTTCAAGGATCAGCGCTTCGGTTTCGCTGTGCGTTAAGGTGTATTCAATTTGAGCAATTTGACTAACTAACGACTTGGTTTTTACACCATCTACTTTACTTCTAAAATAGCTACTTAAACGAGCTCGCAGGTCTTTAGCTTTACCTACGTAAATCACTTTTTGTGCAGCATTTATCATTCGATAAACGCCGGGTTGTTTGGGTACTGTCGCTAAAAACTCTTTGGCGTTAAACATTAGGCCTTAGCGATATCTATCATGCCGTGACGTAAAGCAAGATGGGTTAACTCAACATCGCCACTAATTGCTAGTTTTTCAAACATACGATAACGATATGAATTCACCGTTTTAGCACTCACATTCAATTGTTGTGCAATATCAGTTACTTTTTGCCCTTGAGTGATCATCATCATAATTTGCAATTCACGATCAGATAAACCATGAAAGGGATTTTCGTTTAGGTTATTAACCCGGCTTAATGCCATTTTCTGAGCAACTTCATCAGAAATATGACGCACGCCTGAAAACACTTTACGAATAGCTGCTATCATTTCCTTAGGAGGGGAATTTTTTGAAATAAAGCCAGCCGCACCCAACTGCATTACTTTTGTCGGTACCGGCTCTTCACAAGAAACAGATAAAGCCAGTACTTTAATATCCGGACAATAGTGCAAAATACGTTTAGTTGCCGTCATGCCCCCCATACCAGGCATATTCATATCCATCAACACAACATCAGGTTCATGCTGACGACAAAATTGTAGAGCGTCCTCACCGGAACCAGCTTCACCTATCACCTTGATACCGCGCTCATCCATTAGTATGCGACTGATCCCAGTACGTACAAGCTCGTGGTCATCAACTAACAACACGTTGATCAATTTGGCTTCTCCGAATACTGGTTTTTATTATTAATAATCATTAAGCATAACTTAACAAAGCTAATCTTGCTAATACTGAACACAAAATGAATTTAGCTAAATAGCAGTTATATTAGTTTGCCAGAATTAAGTAGATTTAGATATAACTTCGATTATTTAATTTAAATGGATTAATGAAAATAAAATGAGATAACAAGAGGAGTAAGAAGTGGCGGAGGGAGAGAGATTCGAACTCTCGGTGGGCTATTAACCCACGCCGGTTTTCAAGACCGGTGCATTCAACCGCTCTGCCATCCCTCCGCAACACAGGACGCATATTAGAAACTGCAGCCGTGTTTGTAAAGTGCTTTTTCTATCATTTAGATCGTTTGCGCAGATATTCACCAACCCGCTGACTAAATAAACAATTTATAAGCATTCAGGTTAGAATTAGACTTTAGCTAAAACAAAAACGCCCGCTGCTTGTTTAAAGCAGCGGGCGTTAGCAATAATGGCGGAGGGAAAGAGATTCGAACTCTTGGTGGGCTATTAACCCACGCCGGTTTTCAAGACCGGTGCATTCAACCGCTCTGCCATCCCTCCAGCGAGGCGTATATTAATCAGGTTCAAACAGAATTGAAAGCTTTTTTTTAGATTTATTTAATTGATTCATAAATTTGTCTATAACACGCTAGTGTAAGTGGAACTAACTCGGTATGATTACACTCAAAGTGACAATAAACTTTGTATCTAGGAGAACAATTAAGATGTCATATAGAGAGAGTCCTGCACTAAGCACAGCTGGTCGCAGTATTGAAATCAATAAAGTATTACGTAACACCTACTTTCTGTTAGCGATGACATTAGCTTTTAGCGCAGTGACAGCAGGTATTGCAATGGCAATGAATATGTCGCATATGATGGCGTTAGTTTGTTTTGTTGCTGGCTTTATTATGCTTTTTATTGTTAATAAAAAAGCAGATTCAGCAAGCGGTATATTTTGGGTATTTGCTTTTACCGGTGTAATGGGTGCATCAATTGGCCCAATGCTAAACGTATATGCCGGCTTAGCTAATGGTCCAACAATGATTATGCAAGCCTTAGGCGGCACAGCGTTAATCTTCTTTAGCTTATCAGCTTATGCCTTAACAACACGTAAAGACTTCTCTTTTATGGGTGGTTTTTTAATGGTTGGTTTAGTTGTGGTTTTAGTCGCCATTATTGCGAATATTTTCCTTGCTATTCCAGCGTTAAGCTTAGCCATTAGCGCAGCTATTATCTTAATAATGTCGGCGTTAATATTATTTGACACTAGCCGCATCATTAATGGTGGCGAAACTAACTATATTCGCGCGACTGTAGGCTTATACCTCAATGTCTTCAACATCTTTGTTAATTTATTACAGTTATTAGGTGTGTTTGGTGGTGACGATTAATAAGCTAATATAGATAAGCTTCTATATTGCATTATTAACTTAAATGCCCCTTATAATAGGGGCATTTTTATTTGCTAGCCTGTTAAGTTTTAAAAATACGCTTATTAAATAGTAGTCTTTATTACAAGTTCTATAGGGATAACGATGACACGTTTTGCTCTGCTAATTACCTCATCCAGTTTCAGTAGCCAAACAATAGCCAGTGCGTTAACTTTTGCCACCGCGTTACTTGAGTCAGGTCACAGTTTAAAACAAGTCTTTTTATATCAAGATGCAGTCTATTCAGCCTTACAGCATATAGATTTACCGTCAGATGAGTTTAATCATAGCCTTATGCTCAGCCAATTTTGCCAGCAGCATGATATCGCCCTGCACTACTGTATTACTGCAGCAGAAAAACGTGGCATTGTCAGCTCTGAATTAGCCGCTCAACAAGGTTATATTGCAACAGGATTAGCAGAGTTTGCCATTTTACTCGACGATGTCGATAAGTTAATCCAATTTTAAAAACGGGTTTTATACGAGGTTTTAATGCGTAATATTATGTTAATTCAGCGCCATTCATCCTTTAATACTAGCCATGGTCGGGAAAGCTTTGATTTAGCAATGGCCCTTGCCGCTGTCGAACATAAAGTAAGCTTATTATTTATGGCTGATGCTGTTTTTCAACTTATGCCATTAAGCGATAATCCCCAACTGCAATTAAAGCCCTATCAACATGGATTTAAGCTGTTTGATTTATATGAGATTGACCAGGTATTAGTTTGTGAAGACTCATTAAAACAAAGAGGCTTAACGCGTGCCGACTTAATAATTAATACCACTATTGCAAATAGCGCTATGATTAAAAACTGCCTTGCGAACCAACATCAGGTAATTACCAGCTAATGATTTTATATACACTTACCTCTGCTAGCATTAATCTAGCTGAATTAGAGTTAGTCTGTGCGAATACTGACGCCATTTTATTACGCCAAGACGCAGTTTACTTGCTTAAGCGAAAAGATCTAACTTGGCCAACTAAGCAGCTGTTTGCACTTGATCTCGACCTTAGAGCACGCAATATCAAAGCAATTGCTGATTTTAAGATTATTACAGCAAAAGACTGGGTTGAGTTAACCATTCAAGCGAACCAAAATATCCTCTGGCAACATCTTGCCTAAGTAAAGACGACTATAGAGTTAAAGTTATGGAACAATTAACTATCGACGGTAAGCAACTGGCTTTAGATAAACATGGTTATTTAGTAAATAGGCAAGACTGGAGCGAAAAGGTTGCCCTAGCTTTTGCCGAATTAGAAAATATTGATATGGAGCAGGCGCATTGGGAAGTTGTTTGGTTTGTTCGTGATTTTTATCAAGAATTTCAAACTTCACCGGCGATGCGAATGTTAGTAAAAGCGATGGCGCAAAAGCTAGGCCCAGATAAAGGCAATAGCAAATATTTATTTATGTTGTTTCCACAAGGGCCAGCTAAACAAGCAACACGCTTAGCTGGCTTACCTAAACCAGCTAAGTGTTTATAAAAGGCTTATTAGTGCAAAGCCGGCGTAAAAGCGTATTAACCAATACGCTCAACTCCGCCCATATAAGGTCTTAATACTTCAGGTATAACAATACTGCCGTCTTGCTGTTGATAGTTTTCTAAAATAGCCACTAAAGTACGGCCTACAGCCAGAGCAGAGCCATTTAGGGTATGGATAAGCTCTGGCTTTTTCATATCCGCATTGCGATAACGCGCCTGCATTCTACGCGCCTGAAAATCGGTCATATTACTGCACGATGAAATTTCGCGATAAGTTTTCTGAGCCGGTAACCAAACTTCTAAATCGTAGGTTTTCGCAGAGCCAAACCCCATATCGCCAGTGCATAACAACATAACACGATAAGGCAACTCGAGTAATTGTAATACTCGCTCTGCATGGCCCGTGAGTTGCTCTAATGCCTGCATTGACTGCTCTGGCTGCACCATTTGCACTAATTCCACTTTATCAAATTGATGCTGGCGAATTAAGCCACGAGTATCACGGCCATAAGATCCCGCTTCACTTCTAAAGCATGGCGTATGGGCAGTAAACTTAGCCGGTAATTCTGCAGCATCAAAAATATGATCGCGTGCTAAATTAGTAATAGGCACTTCAGCTGTAGGAATTAAGGCTAAACCTTGCCCTTCTTCTGTTGCCGGCTTAGTATGGAATAAATCTGCACCAAATTTCGGTAACTGTCCAGTACCATAAAGGCTATCGTGGTTTACTAAATAAGGTACATATAACTCTGTATAACCATGCTGATTAGTATGTAGATCAAGCATAAACTGAGTTAAAGCACGATGTAAACGAGCGACTTTGCCACGCATCACCACAAAACGTGAACCCGTTAATTTAACCGCACTTTCAAAATCTAAGCCTTTATCTAACGCTTCGCCTAATGCAACATGATCTTGAACGTCAAAATCAAACTCGCGTGGCGTACCGACACGGCGAATTTCTTGGTTTTCATTTTCATCAGCCCCAACCGGCACTGACGCATCAGGCAAGTTTGGCACGCTTAAAGCAATTTGTTCAACTTCGGCTAATACTGCGTCTAATTTAACTTTGGCAGCTTCAAGTTTTTCACCTAAGCCATCTACTTCGGCTAGTAACGGTGCTATATCTTCACCACGCGCTTTTGCTTGGCCAATCCCTTTAGATTTACTGTTACGTAAACTCTGTAACTCTTGGGTCTCTACTTGTAATAACCGGCGATCGGCTTCTAATTCGGTTAATTTCGCAACATCGAGCGTAAAGCCTCGTTGGGCTAACCGCGCAGCGGTTTGGTCTAAATCTGTACGTAAATATTTTGGATCAAGCATAGTCTTTCACTTCATTGAGCCTAGTTTTAAGCCAAACCAGGCGAGCGTTAAACACAACAACACATTAAGTAATACGTTGGCGATAGCCTTAAACCAGTCTCCTTGTTGCAATAACAACACGGTATCTAGCGAAAACGTTGAAAACGTTGTGAAGGCCCCCAGCAAGCCAATACTTATTAATGCTCGCCAAGGTGATACGGCTAAAAAACCGCTACTGAACATGCCATAAAGCATGCCCAGTGCAAATGAGCCCAGAATATTAACCAGCAATGTGCCAAAAGGGAATGCTTTACCTAAAACATTCAGCATTAATTCACTGCAGGCATAGCGCAAACATGCACCTAAAGCACCGCCTAATCCTATGGCCAGATAAGTTAACATCAGGACTGTCTCTTTTTGCTACTTTGTTGATCAAGTTGGTGAAGATAAGCCATTTTTTCCGCCAACTGTTTTTCCATCCCTCTATTACTTGGTTGATAAAATTGCTGGCCAAGCAGTTGCGGTGGTAAGTAAGACTCCCCTGCCGCATAAGCACCGGGCTCGTTATGAGCATAGCGATAGCCTTCACCATAACCCAATTCGGTCATTAATTTTGTAGGCGCATTACGAAGGTGTAATGGCACCTCATAAGCGGGGCTATCGGCGACAAGTTGCTTAAGCTGATTAAACGCCATATAGACAGCATTACTTTTTGGCGCTAATGCCATATAAACCGTAGCCTGAGCAATAGCGCGCTCGCCTTCGGCTGGCCCTACTCGTTCAAAGGTATCCCAAGCATTAATAGCCAGCGTTAGTGCACGAGGATCGGCAGTACCTATATCTTCACTCGCTATAGCCAGTAATCGTCGTGCTACATACAGAGGATCGCCACCACCTGCCAGAATACGACAATACCAATATAAAGCAGCGTCAGGATCTGAACCACGAACTGATTTATGGTAGGCTGAAATGAGATCGTAAAATAAATCCCCCTGGTTATCAAAACCAGGTAACTGACGCGGCATAATATGTTTTAACGTTGCAAACTCAATGAGTTTAACTTCTTTAGCCTGTTCATCTTTCACGGCCGTGCTAAGCTCTGCTGCTTGCTCTAATAAATTAAGCAATTTGCGGGCATCACCATCTGCTAAGCGTAATAATAATTGCTCTGCCTCAGAGGACAATTGAATGTTTTGCGTCCCTAAACCACGTTCGTTATCTGATAGCGCTTGTTGTAAAACTTGACGTAAATCCGCTTCTGATAAGGCTTTTAACACGCAAACTCTGGCCCGAGATAAAATAGCATTATTTAATGCAAAAGACGGATTTTCTGTAGTTGCGCCAATAAAAATAATAGTACCGTCTTCAATAAAAGGTAAAAAAGCATCTTGTTGGCTTTTATTAAAGCGATGCACTTCGTCAACAAATAATAAGGTGCGTTTTTGCTGCTGTTGCTGGTTTTGTTGGGCTTGCGCTATCGCATCGCGGATATCTTTAATACCTGAGGTTACCGCGGACAATTTAATGATACTGGCATCTGCATGCGCAGCTATTACTTCCGCTAAGGTTGTTTTGCCTGTACCTGGCGGCCCCCATAAGATAACAGAATAGACTCGCCCTGCCAGAATGGCTTTTCGTAAAGCCGAGCCCTCACCCACTAAATGTTGCTGGCCGGCGTATTGCTGCAAATTTGTTGGGCGCATTCTTGCAGCTAAAGGGCGAAAGTCATCTGCAAAATCTAAAGATAACGGTTTCATTTAATTTCTACTGCGTTGATCATCAATTTCAGTAAATTCTGGTGGCGTAAATTGAAACAAGCTATCATTTAATGGCACATTGAGCTGCACAGCAATAAATTGGAACACGCTAAGCTGTTGATTAATATCTACTACCTGCATTTCAGATAACGCATCACCTGAAAAGCGTAAAATTAACTCGGTAACTTGACTGCTTGGATCATTGGCATAGATAGTAAACTGCTGTTGTTGCTGTTTAACTGTAAAGTTAGCCCAAAGTTCAGGATCAGTAGACGTTAATAAAACAAAAGGCGTTCTATTCACTTCTGCTGCAGCATCATAAATAGTTAACTGCTCTAACGGTTCATTATAAAACCACAACGACTTACCATCCCCTATAAAAACATTTCGCTCTGGCTCTGTAGTTTCAAAGCGAAATAATTGCGATTGCTTTAAGTTTAATATGCCCTGTGCTTGCTGAAGTATTTGCTGATTTTGATCAAACACTTTTTGCTTAAACTGCGCAGTAAAAGTATCAATTTTGTTTAACTTTTGTTGTAACACCTCAGTCGGCGATGCTATAGATTTAGCTGCTTTTGACTCTGACTTTGCTGCCACAGAAAAACACAATGTAAAAAGCAGTACTAAACATACGAATAAAGATCTCATGCATTATCCTCTTGGTGGCGGTGGCGCCATAACTTCACGATTACCATTATGTCCTGGAGAGCTAACAATACCGCTGCGTTCCATTTGTTCAACTAAACGTGCTGCGCGGTTGTAACCTATTCTAAACTTACGTTGCACGCCAGACACTGAAGCCCGACGAGTTTCAGTAACAAAGGCGACGGCTTGATCGTATAACACATCAGACTCATCATCATCGCCTTCTAAGGTCTCCCCAGGTAATAAATTCTCTTCAGTTGTTTCACCACTTAATATTTCAGCAATATAATTCGGTTTCCCGCGTTGTTTCCAATCGGCAACAACAGCATGCACTTCATGGTCATCAACAAAAGCGCCATGTACCCGAGTTGGTACACCAGAGCCTGGCGGCAAATACAACATGTCACCTTGGCCAAGTAAGCTTTCGGCCCCTTGCTGATCTAATATTGTTCTAGAATCGATTTTTGATGACACCTGAAACGCAATACGAGTTGGAATGTTCGCTTTAATTAAGCCCGTTATTACGTCAACTGACGGTCTTTGAGTTGCTAAAATTAAGTGAATACCTGCAGCTCGTGCTTTTTGGGCGATACGGGCGATAAGCTCTTCAACTTTTTTACCCACTATCATCATCATGTCAGCAAATTCGTCGATAACAACGACAATTGCAGGTAGTTTTTCTAATTCAGGTTGCTCTGTGCGCATATCATCAGAGGGGCGCCATAAAGGATCTTTTAACGGCGTTCCCTCAGCAATAGCTTCTTTGACTTTAGCGTTATAACCTTTAAGGTTACGTACACCTAGTGCAGACATTAACTTATAACGTCGTTCCATTTCACCTACACACCAACGTAGACCATTAGCAGCATCTTTCATGTCGGTGACAACTTCGGTTAATAGATGCGGTATGCCTTCGTAAATAGAAAGCTCAAGCATTTTTGGATCTATCATTAAAAAACGTACATCATCAGGCGTCGACTTATACAATAAACTACAAATCATAACGTTAACGCCAACTGACTTACCTGAACCTGTAGTACCTGCAACTAATAAGTGCGGCATTTTTGCTAAATCGGCTACGACTGACTTCCCCGCAATATCTTTACCTAACACCATAGTTAACGATGATTTAGAGTTTTCAAAAACATCATCGCCAATCACTTCAGATAACCGAACAATTTCACGATGTTTATTAGGAAGTTCTAAACCAATATAAGATTTACCAGGAATAACCTCAACGACACGGACACTTATCGCCGATAGTGAGCGGGCTAAATCCTTAGATAAACCTGTAATTTTGCTAACTTTTATGCCTGGTGCTAAATCAAGCTCAAAGCGAGTAACAACAGGACCAGGGTGCACGCCAACCACAGTTGCTTGGACATTAAAATCTAATAGTTTTGCTTCAACTAAACGCGAAACACGCTCTAAATCCTCTGGGTCAATAGGGTTAACTGCTCTATCAGCTTTATCTAATAACGCAATAGAAGGCAATTCTTCTATAAGATGCTCAACTTCTTCTGTGTCATCCTCATCGGCTTCATCTAAACCGAATAACACATCGCCATCTTGTTCTTTAGGTAAGTGAATTTTCTCTAAGGTTTGACTCCAGTCATCTGCATTATCAGTTTCATCAATAGCACTGAAAGACAGCTCATCGTCAGCAATAGTGTCAACACTATAAAAAGCCTTAGCCTCTTTGTTTATATCTAAAGGTGTAATAGGTAACTCTTCTACTGGCTTTTTAATTTGTGGTTGCACTGTAGACTTAGCAATAGCTGCTTGTTTTTTAGCGGGCTCGTCTTCAACAAAATCATTGCCTTGTTCAAAAGGATCGTAATCACTTTCTCTACGCTCACGCCAACGCTCGGGTAAACCGCTTAACAATTTAATAGCAGCAAAACACAAGGCACCTATAGCATCAGCCACCGTTAACCAAGAAATTCCGGTCATAAAAGTAAGGCCGGTTGCAAAACCACACAGCAACACAACGCTAGTGCCAATAAAGTTTAAATGTGGCATCAATAAGTGACTCACAACATCGCCTACCACGCCACCAGATGAAAAATAAAATATATCATTAAAGTTAAGACTACTAATGGCAGTAGCTGTAACTACAGTTAGCACTATACCTATTAATCGCAGCCCTAAAATCAAGTAATCTAGCTGCAGCAAATTATGAAAACGTTTAAACAACAAAAAACCAGCGCCAGCTACCATAAACGGTACTAAATAGGCTATCCAACCAAAGTAGAGTAAGAGTAAATCAGCCAACCAGGCACCAAAAGGTCCAGTATAATTATTTACTGTATTCTGATACCCCGTCTGTGACCAACTTGGGTCGGCAGGATCGAACGACAATAAAGCTAGTAATATAAATAATGCCATGCCAGAAAATAGGATTAAGCCTACTTCTAATAAGCGTTGCACACCATTTAATGGGAAATAAACTCTGTTTTGCAAACGAAAAACTCCACGTTATTATTATCGTTTCTTATTCATGCGCATAATTACCTAAGATACCAGACACACAGTAAAAGTGCATCCGTGAAGCTACCCTGAATTGACGGTAAGTCACGCTTTTTTTGCCAAGTAATGACAATATTTAAATAGTAAGCCTTAGGACTAACCTTTTAGTGTTAAAAACAGGTGTTAATCCTATAATCAACTCAGTATACTGCGTGCGTATTTTTCGCAGCAATCATTTACCTCAGTAATAAGGCAACTAACGATGATTATTGGTGTACCAAAAGAAATTAAAAACCATGAATACCGTGTTGGTATGACTCCTGCCAGTGTACGTGAGCTTATCGCCCACAAACACAGTGTTGTTGTTGAAACAAACGCCGGTATGGGTATTGGTTTTACTGATGAAGATTATATTGAAGCCGGTGCTAAAGTATTAAATACCGCAGCAGAAGTATTTGCTCAAGCCGAGATGATAATCAAGGTTAAAGAGCCTCTTGCTGTTGAGCGCGCCATGTTACGCGAAGGTCAAATACTATTTACTTATTTGCATTTAGCGCCGGACTTAGCACAAACAGAAGATCTTATTAAATCTAAATCTATTTGTATTGCATACGAAACCGTAACTGACGCTAAAGGTGGTTTACCTTTATTAGCCCCTATGTCTGAAGTCGCTGGCCGTATGTCAATTCAAGCCGGTGCCCGTGCTTTAGAAAAGTCTTCAGGTGGTAGCGGCATGTTACTTGGTGGTGTGCCCGGCGTTAAACCAGCTAAAGTTGTTGTTATCGGTGGCGGCATGGTGGGTACTAATGCAGCACAAATGGCAGTTGGCTTAGGTGCTGATGTAACAGTACTTGATCGCAGTGTTGAAGTGTTACGCCGTATTAATGTGCAATTTAATGGTGCTGTAAAAGCAGTTTATTCTACTGTTGATGCTTTAGAACAAGAAGTACTAGCAGCAGATCTTGTTATTGGTGGCGTGCTAGTACCTGGAGCAGCTGCTCCTAAACTAGTCACTGCAGATCATATCAAACGGATGAAGCCTGGTTCAGCCATTGTTGATGTTGCTATTGACCAAGGCGGCTGTATTGCCACCTCAAAGCCAACAACCCATGCGGATCCAATTTTTATTGTTGATGATGTTGTACACTACTGTGTAGCTAATATGCCAGGTGCTGTGCCTCGCACTTCAACCTTTGCTTTAAATAATGCCACACTGCCGTTTATTGTTCGTATTGCCAATAAAGGCTATAAGCAAGCCTTATTAGAAGACAGTCATTTGATGAATGGGTTAAATGTTATCAATGGCCAAGTCACTAATTTAAGTGTTTCTGAAGCTTTAGGCTTTGACTTTGTTGACCCTAAAGTTGCTTTAAATGCTTAACAATCGTTAAGAATTTATCCTCTAAAGCTGCTTAGGCAGCTTTTTTTTGCTTTATTTTTATTTATTAGTTTTAAGGGTTTATTTGCAAATTGCACTATACATTCATCATAAACCTGCTATAGTATTCATCGGCCTGTAAAGCAGACCTATGTAACAAAATGTTTATGAAAACTTCGCTACACAGCTTCATAGTAAGTCATGTCCTGAAGATTCACGCACGTTTGGCCGCATAAGTAAAGTAACAGTCAGGCTAAAAGCGCAATTTAGCGTCAATTAATATTTTAAAATTTTTAGGAGTCATTCATGGCTAAAGTAACAGGTGTAGTTAAGTGGTTTAACGCTGATAAAGGTTTCGGATTCATTACTCAAGATAACGGCGGCGCTGACGCATTCGTTCACTTCCGTGCTATCCAAACTGAAGGTTACAAAACCTTAAACGAAGGTCAACGCGTTGCTTTCGAAATCGAACAAGGCCAAAAAGGCCCACAAGCTGCTAACGTTACAGTTCTGTAATTTAAAGCACTTGCCAAAAAAGGACACCTAGGTGTCCTTTTTTATTGCTTATAATTTAGTTATTTAGTTGCCTATTTTTTACTAGGCTCTTCTTGCCTAACAAAAGCAATATTTTTAAATCCCATCCGAATAAACTCTTGTTGCCTAAAATTTTTAGTGGCAGAGCTATGCTTAGCTGTCATAGCAATTTGTTGCTCCATAGCTAAAAAGCGGCTTAAATCAATTCCTTCCGCTTCAGCAACAGCTTCATACATATCTCGATGTTTATCATAACTAAAATTGATAACTTTGTTCTGTTTATTATAGGTATAACTAATTTGTCGGGCCATTGGCCGCTCCTACGGTTGGCGCTGAGCTTTTACAGATCAGGCAAGAAACTAATAATAATGCTGAGCCTATACCCAACGTGATTAAGTTTTGTTGTTTATTCCACAATAAAAGGTTTACTAATAACCCAGCAGGAATAAGTACATTATTCATTACTGCTAACAGACCACTGCTTACTTGGGTAGCCCCTTTATTCCAGCAAAAATAGCCGCAACCCGAGGCGACTAAGCCAAGCCAAAACAAAATCGCCCATTGCAAACTAGTGCTTGGATATTGATTAGTTCCCATTAACCACCATGCTGGCACTACTACCAAAACGGCTCCGATATAAAACCAGCCAAACAGCTGCATTTGATTAATTGACCTTGGTAGTTTTTCCAATAATACTTTGTAGCCGACTTGGCCGATAGCAAAACATAAATTAGCCATTTGAACGATGATAAAACCCAGCCAATAATCTTCAGTCAGGCTTTGATAGCGCATAACTGCCGCCGCGAAAACAGCTAATATCGCCGCAGCGAGAAAACGATATTGAAACCTTTTGTGTAAAATGTCGTACAGTAGTGTGATATAAACTGGAGTGAAAATGGTGAAAACAAGCACTTCCGGCACAGTTAAATACAAAAATGATTGGTAATAAAATAAATACATACAACCAAGTTGTATTGCACCTAAGACTAGCAGCTTAATAACAAGACTAAATTTCTGCCACTTTAAAAAAGGCAAAAACACGATAGCAGCCAAAACGACCCGTATTAATACAGCAAAGTACGCGTCAACTTGTCCAGCTAGATAAACCCCAATTAAACTAAATGAAAATGCCCACAATAGCGTAACGGCAATTAAATATGGCAACGCTTTCGCTCCTTAATCTATTGCTGCTTAGCAATAGGCGCAGCATAGAGTTGGGTTAACAAATCATGTGCTCCGTCTGGTATAGCCGATAAGCGCTGTTGCCACTGCTCTGCTGCAGCTTCATCTATAGAGTCATGGGTTAGGCCAGCGGCTAAATAATTAATCGGAAACAGCTTATAATTTTGCCAAATTTGTTGATCAATCATCGCGGCTAAATCGTCTGGCTCATCGGCTATATTGGTTAATGGCTGAGTAAAAGCTACATGAATACGCCCTTTGAAGCCAACTATACCTTTAATAATGCTATCAATATCCTCAAATTCAGTTTTTTGATAATGGCCTTGAGTTTTCTTTTGCCACAACTCTTTTATTTTATCTGCATCACAAGGATCATATTCATAGGATAAACAAACCGGAACTATATTAAGCTTTGCCATATAAGTAGCAAAATCTTCGCCCTGTTTTTTACCATGCATATAAAACATTTTTAAAATTGCTGGATCTGTAACATCATTACCATCTTTAGCCCGACCTTCTTTTTGCGCTATCCAAATAGAATGATCATCATCTAAAGAATGCTTAATATAAGACGATAATTGAGAAAAATTCTTTAACATCTCGCGCGGCCCTTTAGCGCCCCGCTTAACAATAAAACTTTTATTTAATTTCATTAGCTCTGTGGCACAGGGCTTACGCAGCAAATTATCGCCAATGGCAATACGCACCGTCTCATGGCCTTGCTGATGCAAACACCAATTAACTAAAGCTGGGTCCATTGCAATATCACGATGATTCGAAATAAATAAATAACTTTGTTTAGGATCTAATTTCTCTAGCCCTGACATAGTGATTTGTTTGCTAGTTGTTTCAATCATCTTATCCATAAAGGTTGCAACTTGACGTTGCACATCCTTTACAGATTTCAACTTAGCTAGTTTACGCTTTAATATAAAACGCAAAATTGGCGCTGCAATGGCTCCCATAATTCCCGGCATATGTGGAAAGCGATAATGTAAAATAGCCTGGATAAACTCCTCATCGGCAATTAAACGCTGAATGGCTGGTGCAACTTCGCTGTCATTATAGGGCCGAATATCGGCAAATAGATCGTTTTCAGACACTAGGATAATTTTTCCATTAAACAGATTAATAACTATTTTACTGACTTGGCAAAATTTCACCAGTGCCAGTTGCATTTAAGCAGACATTCGAACAAACAATACCAAGACAAGTAAGACATAAACCCTAACTTACTCACATTGTAGCAGAGCAGTCTTTTACACATGCTAGTTAATAACTAACATGTGGTGTTTACAATAATGACAAAAAACTACTCTGTCTAACTGCTGAAAATTACCGCAGTCAGTACTTTGAGCATTGCTTTCTGGCAGATAATCTTTATTATAGCCACTAAGTCGGTACGTAGCGCAGCTTGGTAGCGCACTGTCATGGGGTGTCAGGGGTCGGAGGTTCAAATCCTCTCGTACCGACCAATTAAACTATCTGTTTAATAAGTTTTGTTTGTCTTTCCTACTTTATCATTGCTTCTCAACTATACGATTTAAAGTGCAAATACCGATTAGCTAGCCCATTTACATGGGTACATTAATCACTTCCAATGTTGAAAAGTGAATAAACAGCATCTGCAATAAATACGGCTGTACTTTTATTTATGCCACTATATACCTTTGCACAACGTGATTATTTACTCTTATTTCAGACTCTAGAACTCCACTGTTACTGATGATACAACTGGCCGAAGCTAAGTTATCTCGATAGCAGTGAATATGAATTGGCGCAACACCTTTTTGTTTTAAATACTGTATCGAAAGCTGCATTAAATATTTGCCTAAGCCTTTACCTCTATATGCTGGTCGAATGCCTAAACCTATATGGCCACCACAATGTTGGATCCGCTCATTTAAATAATGGCGAATATTAGTAACTCCCAGCAACTCATGACCTTCAACTAGCCATAAGGTTGTACTTGGCACATAACCATCTGGCAGCTTATAACCTGCAGCAAAATCAGCTAATTTTTGTAATAAAGCATCAAAATTACTGTAATCAAAATCTAACGGAAACGGATAACGCTCTTCATTAGCTAATTCTGTTATATAATGGTTATAACTAATTTGGTACTGTTTTGAGGGAGTAACTAATTCCATTTAATCTCCAAAGGTTATACTTAATAATTAAGCTTTAAGCTCTTGTACTGCCAACAAAATACGTTTTACAGAAATAGGGTAAGCAGTACCTAATTGCTGAGCATGCTGGGATACTTTTAACTCTTGTAGCATCCAATATATAGCCTTTACTTCATCTGGTAACATTGGTTTATCTGCATATTGGCCCAGTAAACTTTGATAAGCTTGCTCTGCTTTAGCATATTCATGCATTAGTAACCGATCGCGATTTGGATCAATTGGCAACTTTTCTAATCTTTTCTCCATAGCCTGCAGGTAACGAATTAAATCATTTAATTTAGCCGCGTCATGAGCACTAACAAAGCCTTTAAAAATTAACTCATTGAGTTGCTGTTTAATATCCCCCTGCGACTGGACATGTGCTAAATCGACCCGGCCTTTTAGTTTCTTTTGAATCGCATGGCAAAGGCTTAATATTTGTTCTACTTGTAAAGCAATTGCCAGTACCGTTTCACCTAGCTCAGCGCGAACTGTTTCACGTAACAAAACAAACTCAGCCTCTGTGCTGGGTAAAGCCGTTTGCTTAACAAGCTTGTCTATACCTGCAGCAATGCAATCGTCAATTAACTCTAGTACTCGGCCAAAAGGATTAAAATATAACCCAAGCTTAGCTTTGTTAGGTAAGGACTCTTGTAAATACTTAACAGGTGAAGGGATATTTAATAGCAATAAACGCCGCAAGCCTAAACGGGTTGTTTGCTCAGCTAACATGGGGTTGTCTAACAGTTTAATTGCAACAGAGTTACGTTCATCAACTAAAGCAGGAAAGGCTTTAATTTCATAACCCGCTTGTACTTTAACATATTCTTTAGGCAGCTTGCCAAAGCTCCACTGGGTTAGTTGCTCTTGCTCTATACCTTGCTCGGCTACTTGGCTTAAGCTTTGTTGCACATCATCTTGTAAGCCTTGCTTTAATAGCACTAATGAACGCCCTTGCTGTAAAGTATGGCCGTTTTCATCAACCACTTTATAATTCATTTTTAAATGCAGCGGAATACTAGCCAAGTCCCAAGCATCATCTGGAATGGTGATCCCCGACATTCGCTTTAACCTTTGACTCATGGTGGCTAATAACGGGCCTTGATCTGGGCTAATGCTTTGCATCAAGGCATCCGCATAATTTGGTGCCGGCACAAAGTTACGCCGATATTGTTTAGGTAGCGACTTTATTAAGGCAACTAATAAATCATGGCGTAGCGCTGGAATAAGCCAATCAAAGCCAGTGTCTTCAACTTGATTTAATAGCGCCAGCGGAATTAACACACTAATGCCATCATCGGCTTCACCCGGTGAAAAATGGTACTCTAGCGGTAAAATAAGATTACCTTGTTGCCAAGTTTCTGGAAACTTATCCGCGGTGATGTCACTGGCATCACGGTTTAATAAGTTATCTAAGGAAAAGTTTAAATAGCTAGGATCTTTTTTACGTTGCCCTTTCCACCATTTTGCGAAATCAATTCGGTTATTAGCCCAAACCGGTACACGTTGGCTGTAGAATTCAGCAAGTATTTCCTCATCAACCAAAATATCACGACGACGAGATTTATCTTCTAATGCAGTTACATCATCTACTAATTTCTGGTTATAACTTAAAAAGCTATCGTTAGTGCCTAGCTCTTGATTAACCAAAGCTTCGCGAATAAAAATCTTGTGGCTAGTTTGCTGGTCAATTTTACTAAACTGCACCGCGCGTTTAGCAACAATAACTAAGCCATATAAGCTAACTTGCTCATATGCTATAACTGCACCACGCTTTTTCTGCCAGTGCGGCTCGCTGTAACTGCGACTAACCAAATGCTCGGCTAATGGCTCTACCCATTCTGGCTCTATTTTAGCTAGTGTTCTGGCATACAAGCGGCTAGTTTCCACCCATTCTGCGGCAACAACCCATTTAGGCTTGCGTTTAAATAATTGACTACCAGGGAAAACATAAAAACGGGTTTGCCGCGGCCCCATATAGTCGGCATCACTGTCTTTAAAACCCACTTGCCCTAACAAGCCACTTAATACAGCTTGATGAATAGCCGCATAGTCTGCCATTTGTTGATTAAGCTTATAACCTTGTTCTTGCATTAATTGCTGCAATTGCGCGGTTAAATCTTGCCATTCTCGCACCCGTAGGTAATTTAAAAATTCTTGCTTACATAAACGCCTAAATTGGTTGCCACTTAGCTCGATTTGTTGCTGCTGTAGGTACTGCCATAACAATAACCAGCTACTAAAATCTGAATCAGGATTAGCAAAGCGGGCATGGCATTGATCAGCTTTTTGTTTTTTATCTAAGGGCCGCTCCCGCGGATCTTGAATTGACAAGGCAGCGGCTAAAACTAGCAACTCAGCTAAAGCCTGTTTTTCAGCCCCAGCTAACACCATTCTGGCTAAACGCGGATCTATAGGTAAACGCGCCAGCTTTTTCCCTAGTTCCGTTAGCTGTAACCCCGTTTTTCCTCGTTTTAGCGGTATCGCGCCAAGTTCTTCAAGTAATTTAACACCGTCATTAATAAAACGGCTATCTGGTTTTTGCAAAAAAGGAAATTGTTCAATATCGCCTAAACCTAGCGCCAGCATTTGCATAATAACGGATGCTAAGTTCGTTCTCAGTATTTCCGGATCGGTAAATTCTGGCCGGCCTTTAAAGTCCTCTTCGCTGTATAAGCGGATACAGATGCCCGCAGCAACACGGCCACAACGGCCTTGACGCTGATTAGCACTGGCTTGGCTAATAGCCTCTATCGGCAGTTGTTGCACCTTAGAGCGATAACTGTAACGTGATAGTCGCACCGTACCAGGGTCAATAACATAGCGAATACCCGGTACTGTTAATGAGGTTTCAGCCACGTTAGTTGATAATACAATGCGTCGGCCACTATGGCCTTGAAATATCCGGTTTTGTTCACTGGCGCTGAGTCTCGCGTATAAAGGCAATACTTCAGTATGGGGCAGATTACGCTTTTCTAATGCTTCAGCGGTATCACGTATTTCTCGCTCGCCATTTAAGAAGATTAATATATCACCTGGCGGCTCTTGATATAATTCATCAACGGCATCAAAAATCGCTTGCAGTTGATCCATATCTTTATCTTCATCATCGGCGATAGCACGATAACGGGTTTCAACAGGAAAGCTTCGACCTGAGACTTCAATAATAGGCGCATCAAAAAAGTGCTTTGAAAAACGTTCAGGATCAATAGTCGCAGAAGTAATAATCAGTTTTAAATCAGGCCGCTTAGGTAAAAGCTGTTTTAAATAACCCAATAAAAAATCAATATTTAAGCTGCGCTCATGGGCTTCATCAATAATAATAGTATCGTACTGATTTAAAAAGCGATCTTGTTGGATCTCTGCCAGTAAAATACCATCGGTCATCAACTTAATATGGGTATTATCATTAGTATGATCACCAAATCGAATTTTGTAACCTACTTGCTGCCCCACTTGGCAATTGAGCTCTTCACTAATACGATCGCAAACACTACGTGCAGCAAGTCGCCTTGGCTGAGTGTGGCCTATCATGCCTGCAACACCCCGCCCTAGCTCGATACACATCTTAGGGATTTGGGTTGTTTTACCTGAGCCGGTTTCACCGGCGACAATCAGCACCTGATGTGCAGCAATAGCCGCTTTAATGTCTTCTTTTTTCTCAGAGACAGGTAATTGCTCTGGATAGGTTATTTTGGGTAGCAACTGAGCTCGGTTTTGCCTTATTTGTATTGACCTTGCAATATCTTGGGCAATTTTAGCTAGTTGTTTATGCTGTTTATTTTTATCTGCTTGCTTTTTACTATTTTGCAGACGACGGCGCAGCCGAAATTGATCTCTTAATAGACAATGCTCAAGCTGAGAAAATAATGTTGATAATGCTGGTATTGCTTCTTCAGATGGTAATTCAGTTGCGGTCAAAACAGTGCCCTCGTATTAGAGGGCAACATGCTACCAAGAGCGATAGGTAAAAATCCAGCGTTATAGGCTTATGTCACCTTTCTATAATGTGAATGCAGTTCTTTATCTATGGCGCCAAGCACATCAGTGCGAGAAATAATGCCAATTAAGCATTCATTATCATCCACTACAGGATAAAGCTTCGGCTTAGTTTGCAGCATAAGCTGAGCTAAATCGATAATATCTTCATAAGGCCTTACCGTTAATACTTGCTTGTGCATTGCATCCATAACCTTGCTAGCCTGTTGATCATGGTAGGTCGACATTAACATGCGTGATAAACAATCTTGCTCAGAAATAAAGCCGACGACTTTACGCTCTTCATCAATAACCGGCCCGCCAAGCTGTTTAGCTTGAATAAGACGATCAACCGCCATTTCTATTGGCATATCTGCTGAAAACGTCACTGGATATCGATGCATATAATCGGCTACTTTTAAAGTTCCCATATGCCCTCTCTTTCTCTTATTAAGCACAACTTACCTATACTAAAACGAGATCTGTGAGTGATAAGCTCTTCTTAATAGTAGCCGATATTCCAGTTATTGTTGCTCAAACGGTATTAATAATAACAACACATTACTGCTTGGTTTGAAAAATTTCACTGATCGGCGCTTTGCCTTGCGTTTGCATAGCACGATACATGCCTTGGGTATTAAACGCCCAGCTTAACTCGCCTTTATTATCAACCACAATAACACCGCCATCACCACCAATCTGCTTTAGCTCTGTTATTACTTCATGTGCCGCATCTGCTGCTGTTTTTTGCTGATACTTAACTCTGGCACAAATATCAGCCGCAACCTGATAACGAATAAAATATTCTCCATGTCCTGTGGCCGATACCGCGCAGCTGTCGTTATCAGCAAAGTTACCAGAACCAATAATAGGCGAATCACCAATGCGGCCATAACGTTTAGCTGTCATACCACCGGTTGAAGTTGCGGCAGCTAGGTTACCTTGTTTATCTATCGCGACTGCACCAACAGTGCCCATTTTCCATGCTGGATTATAAGGAACTTGTGCTTGATGAGGAGCTGGTGCAATAGATTGTTTTGCTTTTTTTAAGGCTTCTAACCTAAATTCGGTATCAAAATAGCTATTCTTAACTAAATCCAACTGCTGCTCAGCTGCAAATTGTTCTGCTCCATTGCCTGATAACATCACATGTACTGATTTCTCCATTACTGCTCTTGCGAGTAATATTGGATTTTTCACTCTGGTAACACTTGCTACAGCGCCAGCATTGCGGTTACTACCATCCATAATAGAGGCATCTAACTCATGGCTCTCATCCCAAGTATAAACCGCACCTTTACCGGCATTAAATAATGGCGAGTCCTCTAACACTATCACCGCTGCGCTGACTGCATCTAAACTGGTTCCGCCTTGCTCTAAAACTGCATAACCCTGACTCACAGCATGCTTTAAGGTGGCATGGTAAGCGCTTTCTTGCTGTTCAGTCATATTACTGCGCTCAATAGTACCTGCGCCACCATGTATCACAATACCAATAGGCGCCAGCGCTTGTTCAGCTAGCACATTAGCAGACATCAATAAGCCAATAGATAAAAATAACCGTTTCATATTTATTCCTGTTTGCAGCAGCTAGCTGCTGTTGTTTATAAAATTAATTTACCTTACTGCTAAATAAGTCATTATACCAACACTAAAAATAACGACCGTAAAAACAAAATGAAAATATCTATTTTGGTCTACACTTTATAGATAACCCAATTGTATTGCCGAGGTGGTTATGACTATTCAAAAGCTATCTACTCAAACACTATACTGCTGGTTCTTTGCACTAATATCATTAAGCCTGTTAACGCAATGCCAAAGTACAGAGTATCAGCCTCGCCTATTGAACCAAGATACGCTATTGGTTAGCGCTGAAACATTTAAAAATGCCAATAGTTCTGTTAATCATCCTATAGAAAAAGCCGATGACATATTTCAACTACCAGAGGAAGCTAAAGAACAAATACATAAACTAATTGTTAGTTATAGGACTATGCCCGAACAAACGAGAGCTGTTTTAAAGTTTATTGCATCTTATGCTGATACTGGGCTTATTTATGATAATAGCGCAACCTATACCGCGAGTGAAACGCTGCGATACACTAGGGCCAATTGCTTAAGTTTATCTATTCTTGCCTATAGCTTAGCCAAAGAGGTCGGTATAGATGCTAACTTTCAAGATGTACAAATTCCAGAGTATTGGACCAGTCAATTGAACCAAACTTGGCTAAATGCGCATGTAAACTTACGGATAAAACAACGCCGGCAAGTTGATAATGGAATGGGCGTTGTTATGCTTGGCAGTGACTTTATTATTGACTTTGATCCCTATAGCTTAAAGAAGCGTTTTAAAACGCAACCTATTACCGAACAGCGTATCGTTGCGATGTTTTATAATAATAAAGCAGCATTTGCATTCGCAGAGCAAAACTATGCCCAGGCTTATGCTTACTACAAAGCCGCTATCAAGACAGATCCTAAATTTGCAGTAACATGGTCAAATTTAGGTATTTTATATCGTATACATAACTTAAATGATCTTGCAGAGAACCTTTATTATCACAGTCTTGCGTTAGAGCCTGACTCAATTAACACCCTATCAAACCTAGCCTATTTATACCGACTACAAAATAAGCTGAATTTAGCCGATTCACTAGAGCGTAAAGTCACTAAACAGCGAGAAACTAACCCATACTATTATTTAATGTTAGGTAATGAAGCCTATATAGATCAGCAGTATAGGTTAAGTATTCAGCATTATAAAAAATCATTATCCTTAGATAGGCAAAACCATGAGGCATATTTTGGTTTAGCTAAAAGCTATTTTATATTAGAGCAGTTACCACAAGCTGAGCGGTATCTAACCAAAGCCAAGCAACATGCCTTAACTAAGCAAGATGAAAAAAAATACCAAAATAAACTTAACTTACTCAATCAAATAGCACTAGCTTACTGACTAGATTAGTTACTACTATTATGTAAACTGTACTTTTTTATTAAATAATAGATAATTTTAATTGCTATTTGACCTGGTTATTGTTGCCATTAAAACATTAAAATGTTAAAAATATGGCAAATTGAATCGTAATAGGATAGTCATGATAGAGACTATATATCGGCACACGTTATTTCTCGTTCTATTTGTCCCGCTCATAGTAAGTTGCCAAAGTTCTGGCGTTAGCCAACAAAATAATGTAATAGCTAGTAATCTATTGGTGGGTGCTGACAGCTTTAAAAATAGTGATGATACCCCCATCCATTCTATTGAGACACCAACTGAGATTTTTAGGCTACCTAAAGAAGAAAAAGATAAACTTAATTTAATAGTGGCTGATTATGAGTCCTCGTTAGACAGTGGTAAATCATTAAAGGAGAGTATTCAACCATTATATGACTTTATCCTTTCCTACGCTGATACGGGGCTACTCTATGAAAACACAGCTACACGCACAGTAAGCGAAACTTTAAATTATGGAAAGGCAAATTGTTTAAGTTTATCTATCCTAGCTTATAGCTTGGCTGAAGAGTCAGGGTTAGAAGCGACCTTTCAAGATGTAGATATTCCTGAGTTCTGGACCAACGAGCTTAACCAAACTTGGCTAAATGGTCATGTTAATGTGCGTTTAAAAAAATATTATCAAGACTACAATAATAATGCGATACTAAAAACAATACGATATATAGTTGTAGACTTTGATCCATATAGCCGGAAAAAACGTTTTAAAACTACAGATATAACTAAACAACGTATTCTAGCGATGTTTTATAATAATAAAGCCGCTATTGCTATTGCAGAGAAAAACTATAAGCAAGCATACCTCTATTATACAGCCGCTATTGAAGCCGATAGCAAGCTAGCAATAACTTGGTCTAATTTAGGTGTTTTATATCGGACCCATAACTTATTTCAATTAGCAGAGCAAGCTTACCATTACAGCTTAAGCCTTGACCCTTTTTCAACAAACACCATGTCAAACTTAGCTTATTTATATCAACATATTGGCAAGACGTCTCAAGCTGCTGAGCTAGAACGTATCGTCCAAATGAAGCGAAAAAATAACCCTTATTATTTTCTAATGTTAGGTGCTGAAGCTTTTCAGCAAGAAAAATTTAAAGAAAGTATTAAGTACTATAAAACAGCACTAATCCTAGACAACGACAATCATGACGCTTATTTTGGACTAGCTAAAAATTATGTTTTATTAAACGAATTAACCTTAGCTAAACGCTTTATCAATAAAGCAAAAACTCATACCACTAGTATAGAAAATAAAATGAATTATCAAAGGAAGCTTAGTATTCTAAACCAACTAGCTAAAGCACATTAACGTTAGCTAGTTGACCTAGCGTTTAACTAATTATTGTTTGCCTTTGCTGATCAATGCCCATACTAAGAATGAAGGGCATTGCTTCAGCTTCCTGTGCTGCCACAAAGTCTTGCTTTGAACTTAAGCCATGCCAGTTAATATTTATTAAACTCTGGGCCACTGCCCCCCCCAAGCTACTACCTGGCCCTAATAAAATTAGATGCTCTGGCGCAAATTCTTTAACGGCCACTTGTAGCGCAAGTGAAAAGTTATAACTTTGGCAAACTTGATGTTGCAAGGTGTATTGCTGTAATTGCGATGTATTGTTTACATTAGCCGGCCAAATATGACCACGCCCATCGATAAGCGGTAAGTTTGGAGCTTTAAAGTGTGAGGACGGCCATTGCTTTAACGCCTTATCAGATGCAGCTTGCATTAATGGGGTATGAAAACCGGCATGACCATTTAATAATAATGGGAATCGTTCATCGCAAGGTGGTAAAGCAGCAATAGCCGCAGAAACGGCCGCTTTAGTACCAGCAAGCACCGCATAACCACCATAATAAATAGACATAAACAAGTCGCCTTGATGCTTAGCAATTTGATTATTAACCAATTGCTGGCGCTCAGCACTAAACTGCCAATTTTCATCTGCTAACGGATAAATAAACTGCGCACCTGCTTCATTAGCCGTTAACTGAGCCATGCTAGTAACAAGCTGCATCGCCGTATCAGCTTGCCATACATCGGCACAGCCTAAAGCGGTATACCAGCCCATGGAGTTTCCGGTTAAAGCCACTAAATCAAATTTGTCGCGATTAATTGCTTTAAAATCTGTGATCCCAGCGGCAAAAATTAACGCTGCCGCATTATCTGCTTTTAAATGGATCCGGCTACTAAAGGTTGCTTGGCTGTCTAATTCGGTTACTGTCATTGTATTCAATGTTTTACGCGTTTGATCAAACTGACTAATTAATGCCGATTGCTTGGCTGCATATTTTGCTAAGTAACCCAGTTCGGCTCTATTGTAAGTACCACGACCGGGGCAAACCACTAAGGCTGTTTTTTTCATGCTAAGCCCTCTTTGGTTGGCAACGCTTTAGTCATTAACATACTTAAAGCTTGCTCAATAATCTGTTGTTTAGAAGGCAGTACCGCATAAGCTGCGCTGCCTAAAGGAATAAAGCTATCTTCAGCGCATAAACGGCGAATAGTAAAATAATTAGGCTTAGTTTCATGTAATGCCGTAAACAGCTCTTCGCTTAACGAGCCGCGGCGGCGACATTCATCAACAATTAAGATCTGCTGACAATCAGTTAACGCCGCTATAATTTTATCTGTTTGCAATGGCACTAAGGTACGTAAATCTATTACTCGAATTTGATATCCTTGTGCTTCTAGCTCTAGCTCAGCTTGGCGGCTTAAATAATAACCATTAGCATAGCTAATAATTGCTAACTCTTTACCTGTCCCATAAACCGCTGGCACACCAAATTCTGGTAAAGCCGTATCTGGCTCTGGGTAATCAGTTAGCCATAAACCATCACCCGTGTTAGCCAAGTCTCGCGTCATATATAAGGCTATTGGCTCTAAAAATATAACTAACCTTTTTTGTTCATGGGCTAATTGCACTGCTTGGCGTAATAGTAAAGCAGCGTCATGACCATTGGAGGGGCAAAATACAATAACACCCGGAATATCTCTAAAGACGGCAAAGGAGTTATCATTATGGAAATGGCCACCAAAACCACGTTGATAGGCCAAACCAGCGATACGGATCACCATAGCATTGGCATATTGACCGTTAGAGAAAAATGGTAACGTGGCCGCTTCACCGCGAATTTGATCTTCAGCGTTATGCACATAAGCTAAAAACTGTATTTCAGGTATAGCAATAAAACCTTGCTGAGCTAAACCAATTGCCATGCCTAAAATGCTTTGCTCATCTAATAAAGTATTGATAACTCTATTGCTACCAAAAGCTTGAATTAAATGCTGGGTAACGCCATATACGCCACCTTTTTTAGCCACGTCTTCACCAAACACCACCGTATTTTTAAACCGGGCTAATAAATCATGCAAGGTCCAGTTTAGTAACTTAGCTAAATGTTGTGGTTTTGCTTGGTTATGTTTGTCATAGGCAAAAAGTTTTTCTCGCGTGGCCGTATCTGCAATAGCGGGCAATGCAACCACAGGTTTTACTGGTGCTATAGACGCCATAACTTGAGCTGCTGTAGTTAGCTTTGGTTTAGTTACCGCAACGGCCGCAACCCGAACAATTTGTTGTTGCAGGGCATCTAACTGCTGCAGCATTTGCTCTGTGCTAATAATACCTTTAGCTAACAATAAGGCCGAACTGGCTAATAATGGATCTAGCTCTAGCTCATCAGCTATTTTTGTTTTATGTCGATATGAGGTTTCAGTATCCGCGCCAGCATGGCCAAACAAACGCACGGTAGATAAATGCAACAACGCCGGTTTACGGGTTGTGCGCACATAATCTGCCGCACGTTTAGCCACACTATAGGTATGAGCTAAATCACGACTGTCGGCTGCAAAATACTTTAAGGCTGGCCTATCAGCTAAAGCATGCTCTATCCAGCCATTAGGCGTGGGCGTAGAAATACCTAAGCCATTATCTTCACATACAAACAGCGCCGGCATAGGTACTTGTTGATACGCTGTCCAGCTAGCGGCATTAAGAGCGCCTTGGGCAGTAGAGTGATTGGCCGATGCATCACCAAAACTACAAACAGCAATGGCATCACTAGGCCAGTTGCCTTCAAGCTGTAGTCGGCGGCTTAAATCTATAGCTAAAGCTGCCCCCATGGCTTTGGGTAAGTGTGAGGCGATAGTACTGGTTTGTGGCGGTATATTTAAAGCTAAACTCCCTAACACTTTATGCCGGCCACCCGATATAGGGTCATCACTGCTAGCACAAAAAGAGAGCAGTAAATCATAAATCGGCGTACTGCCTGGTAACTGCTTACTGCGTTCAATAAAAAAAGCACCGCTGCGATAATGTAAAAATGCTGGATCAGTTAACCGTAATGCCGCTGCTATAGCCGCATTGCCCTCATGCCCTGCACTACCTATAGTATAGAAGCTTTGCCCTTTTGCCTGTAATAAGCGTGATTGCAAATCAAGCAAACGACTACAAAGTTGGCTATGCCATAATTGGTGTAGCATCGCATCAGTTATATCAGTTTGCTTCTGCCAACTGGTATCAGGCAAAGCCTGATCGGTTATACGTTGGCGAAATTGCGCCACCCACGGATGAACTGGTTCCGTCATGTTTTACTCCCGCAGCATATGCTATTGACCGCTAAACTTACTAATAAATTAAGCGGTAAATTAACTAGTGAACCTAGACCTAGTGAACTTAGACTAAGTTATTAACCGGCGAAGGCCGCTATACCTGTTTGTGCCCGACCTAAAATTAAGGCATGCACATCATGAGTACCTTCGTAAGTATTAACTGCTTCTAAATTCATCACATGACGGATCACATGAAACTCATCGGCAATACCATTACCACCATGCATATCACGCGCTACACGGGCAATATCTAAAGCTTTACCGCAAGAATTACGTTTAATTAAAGAAATTGTCTCAGGTGCTAATTGATTTTGATCCATCAAACGCCCAGCTTGTAAGCAACTTAATAAACCAATGCTGATATCCGTTTGCATATCCGCGAGTTTTTTCTGAATTAACTGCGTTGCCGCTAATGGCCGGCCAAATTGCTGCCGATCTAAGGTATATTGACGCGCAGCATGCCAACAAAATTCAGCCGCGCCTAAAGCGCCCCAGGCAATACCATAACGGGCTTTATTTAAACAACCAAAGGGGCCCTTTAAACCGCTGACATTAGGTAACAATGCATCTTCACCAACCTGAACATTGTCCATGACAATCTCACCGGTAATAGAGGCTCGCAGTGAGAATTTACCTTCAATTTTAGGCGCAGTAAGCCCTGGCATGCCTTTATCTAATATAAAGCCTCTAATCACCCCATCAAGCTTGGCCCATACTACAAACACATCGGCTATTGGCGAATTAGTGATCCACATTTTAGTGCCGTTTAAAATATATCCTTTAGCATTTTTTTTAGCTGTAGTGCGCATGCTAGCAGGATCTGAACCTGAATCTGGTTCAGTTAAGCCAAAACAACCTACCCACTCCCCTGTTGCCAGCTTAGGTAAATACTTCATGCGTTGCTCTTCACTACCATATTCATAAATTGGATGCATCACTAACGATGACTGCACACTCATAGCACTACGATAGCCACTATCAACCCGCTCGACTTCACGTGCCACTAAACCGTAGCAAACATAGTTAACCGCTGAGCAACCATATTTTTCCGGCAAGGTAGCGCCTAATAACCCTAGCTCGCCCAATTCCGTCATAATTTCTCGATGAAAATGTTCATCTCGGTTGGCATGTAAAATACGTGGCATAAGCTTTTCTTGGCAATACTGATGGGCAGTATCGCGGATCATGCGCTCTTCTTCAGTTAACATTGCAGAAAATTGAAACGGATCTTGCCAGTCAAAATGGGCACGTGTCATAGAATATTCCTTAATAAAACCAGCTTAATAATAATGGTTATAGCCACAATAGCCTGCTTTGATGTACAGTTAAACTATAATAATACTGTATCAGGTATAGTTTTATACTATGGATGTAAGACAACTAAGCTATTTTATTGCCGTCTATGAACAAGGCAGTATTAGCGCAGCAGCGCGTCAATGCTGCATTACACAGCCTTCGCTTTCTACTGCTATCCGTCAATTAGAACAAGAACTAAGCGTTATTTTATTTACCCGTCTGCCCAAAGGGGTATCTCCAACGGAAGATGCCGACAAGCTATATGGCCATGCAGGACGCTTGGTTAGCCAAGTCCACTCAATTAAGGCCAGTTTTTTACAACCAATAAAAAAAATTCAATTTAAATTAGGCTTAATTAGAGCCTTAGGCGTTGAGAGGATGAGTCAATTACTACGAGAGTTTAGCTTATTAGTTGAAGGTTTAGAGTTACATTTAGTAGAGCCAACCGAACAGTGTGATGCCCGCATTATTACAGCAGCTCAGTTAAATGCGGGGGAGGTATTTGAGCCTATTTGGCATGATAGTTACATGCTTGCAATACCACCAACATCGCCTCTGACACTGCAAACGACTATTGCTTTAGCTGACTTTGAAAATTTACCCTTAATTAAACGTACCCCTTGCGATGCATGGAACTCATTATACCCTGAGTTAGGTCGGCGCAATATAAAACCAGATATTAGGGCTGATATTCAAACGATAGAATATGCCTTAGGCTTAGTGTCAGCAGGGATTGGCTGTGCTTTAGTACCTGACTTTTATAACATGAGCCAACGTAGTGATGTTATCTTTAAAAATATAGATGAGCTGGCATTGCAACGAACGATTGGTCTCGCTTATAGGCGCACTAACGGCAGTGAGCCAATAAAAATATTGAGCCAACTTTGCTTACATACAGCAAATATGCGTTAGATAATACTGACAAATTTTAGCTTTACCATACGTATGTAAGTCAGTAACTGCTACAATAGCCAATATAATTTATTGTTTTAAATATACTAATTGGTCTGCTATCGCTATGACAACTGAAGCAAGCTTATACTTTTATGACTATGAAACTTGGGGGGCAGATCCTAAACGCGACCGGCCAGCCCAGTTTGCTGGGATCCGTACTGATCTTGAGTTAAACATTATTGCAGAGCCTGATAACTGGTATTGCCAGTTGGCAAATGATTATTTACCTCACCCTGAAGCGGCTTTAATTACCGGTTTAACCCCACAAATATGTAATAAAAAAGGCGTACCTGAAACTGAATTCATGGCTAAAATTCTCCAGCGTTTTAGCCAAGCTAATACCTGTGTTTTAGGGTACAACAGTTTACGATTTGACGATGAAGTCACTCGGCATAGTTTATTTCGTAACTTTTACGAGCCTTATGGTCGCGAATGGCAACAAGGCAATAGTCGCTGGGATATCATTGATATGGTGCGAACTTGTTATGCTTTGCGCCCTGAAGGAATAAATTGGCCACTGCGCGATGACGGCAGCCCTAGCTTTAAATTAGAACTACTCAGTAAAGCCAATAATTTAGAACATGAACAAGCTCATGATGCTTTATCTGATGTTTATGCCACTATTGCTATAGCCAAATTAATTAAACAAAAACAACCTAAACTCTATGATTACTTGTTTAATTTACGTAAAAAAGCAGCGGCTTCAGCCTTAATTGACGTCGCTGGCATGACGCCCTTAGTTCATGTATCGTCAAAATTTCCAGCGATGCAAGGTTGTGTCAGTTGGATAGTACCTCTGGCTTATCACCCCAGCAATAAAAATGCAGTTATTTGTTATAATTTACAAGCTGATCCTAGCCCGTTATTAGCTGATGACATTGCAACCTTACAACAGAAGTTATACACCAAAACCATTGATTTAGCCGAAGGTGAGCAGCGTTTGGGCTTAAAGCTTATTCACCTAAATAAGTGCCCGGTACTCTCACCGGCTAAAACCCTAAGTGAAGCAAGAGCCGCAGAGTTAGGTATAAATCGCAGTCAATGCTTACAACATTTAGACTGGTTAAAAAAACATCCAGAAGTGCAAAGTAAAACCTTGCAAGTCTATGAACTTCAGGATGATTATCCGGTAGAAAGCAATCCAGATTATCAATTATATAGCGGTTTTATCAGCAATAGTGATAAAGAAAAAATGCAACAATTGCACCAGTTATCACCAGAGCAACTCGCTGTTTCTGCACCAATATTTAATGATGATAGACTCAACAAACTGATTTTTTTGTACCGAGCTCGAAACTATCCAGCAAGCTTAACAGACAGTGAGCAACAACAGTGGCAACAATACCGTACTGATAAAATAATGCACGGGGTCGATCAGCCTAATTTAACAATGGAAGAGTTTAGCCTAGCACTAGAAAATGCAGCCCATAGCCATGCTGATGACGAACAAAAAATGAACATTCTAAAAGCATTATATTTGTATGTAGAAAGTTTATAGTCATAGCCATATAACAAATAGGCGTTGAATTAAATAAAATTAAACGCCATACTAAATAACAACTTGTCGGAGTGCCTAGCAAATTAATGCGGGCTGAGACCGTGAAAACGGGATCCGTTGAACCTGATCAGGCTAATACCTGCGAAGGGAAACAAGGGGAAAACAGTATTTATCACAGCACCAATCCACTTTGTGGAAGCGTGTCTGCACTATCCTGCCCCCACTCCGGACAAGCAACTTCAACTTGTATATCGGAGCTTGCTATGTCTACAACGCAAATATCTAATCGTGAATTACGTGCCCATGCTAGGGCTTACATTAATACCTTACGCGGCGAA
The DNA here is from genome assembly GCF_050936095.1 of Rheinheimera sp. WS51. Lineage (NCBI taxonomy): Bacteria > Pseudomonadati > Pseudomonadota > Gammaproteobacteria > Chromatiales > Chromatiaceae > Rheinheimera > Rheinheimera sp. WS51. Next base: position 5,668 of record NZ_JBOTRC010000011.1, on the reverse strand, counting down.
ACCTTTCCTGGTTCAACTCGGCGTTATTTAACCTGCCAAGACAGCCAAGTTAAAGTACCTGTAAGAGAAATTCATCTTACACCAACCAAACAAGCCGATGGCACCGAGTTTATTAATCCTAGCTTATCTGTTTATGACACCTCAGGACCATATGGTGATCCGGATCAACCTTTAGATATTTTAAAAGGCTTACCTAAACTGCGCCAAGACTGGATTGAGCAACGCCAAGACACAGAAATATCACCACTGCCAGCTTATAACGAAATAAGCTTAGATGAACAAATTACAGAATTCACCCATAAACCAAGACGGGCTATCAACGGTAAAGCCGTTACTCAACTGCATTATGCTCGTGCGGGTATTATTACCCCTGAAATGCATTATATTGCTCTGCGTGAAAATATGCAGGTTGAACAAGCTGACAACTTAAGCAATCAAGGCAAAATGCATGCGGGTGAAAACTTTATCGGCGCTATGCCAAAACAGATTACCGCAGAGTTTGTTCGCCAAGAAGTTGCCGCTGGCCGCGCTATTATTCCGTTAAATATTAATCACCCAGAAGCGGAGCCTATGATTATTGGCCGTAACTTTAAGGTTAAAGTGAATGCGAATATTGGCAATTCTGCCGTCACTTCAAGTATAGAAGAAGAAGTCGAAAAGTTAGTCTGGGCTACTCGTTGGGGTGCTGATACTGTAATGGATTTATCTACAGGTAGACGCATTCATCAAACTCGTGATTGGATATTAAGAAACAGCCCAGTACCAATTGGTACTGTGCCAATTTACCAAGCCTTAGAAAAAGTTAAAGGCGATGTTGAAAAGTTAAATTGGCAAGTTTTTTATGACACCCTTCTAGAGCAAGCTGAGCAAGGTGTCGATTACTTCACTATTCATGCTGGCGTATTAAAAGACTTTATCAAGTTAACCTCAAAACGTGTAACAGGTATAGTTTCTCGCGGCGGTGCCATTATGGCGCAGTGGTGTAATATATTTGAGCAAGAAAACTTCTTATATCAACATTTTGAACAAATATGTCAGTTATGTGCAGCTTATGATATTTCACTGTCTTTAGGTGATGGCTTGCGCCCTGGCAGCATTGCAGACGCCAATGATGAAGCCCAATTTGCAGAATTACACACCTTAGGCGAATTAACAAAAATTGCATGGCGCTATGATGTGCAAGTGATGATTGAAGGCCCAGGCCATGTGCCAATGCAATTAATTCAAGAAAATATGACCGAGCAATTAAAGCATTGCCATGGTGCACCTTTTTATACGCTAGGCCCACTAACAACGGATATTGCACCTGGCTACGATCATATTACCTCAGGTATAGGTGCTGCAATGATTGGCTGGTTTGGTTGTGCCATGCTGTGCTATGTAACCCCGAAAGAGCACTTAGGTTTACCTAATAAAGAAGATGTTAAACAAGGCTTAATTGCTTATAAAATTGCCGCTCATGCAGCCGACTTAGCCAAAGGTCACCCTGCAGCACAGCATAGGGATAACGCCTTATCTAAAGCACGTTATGATTTTCGTTGGCAAGATCAATACAACTTATCTTTAGATCCTTTCACAGCTAAGGCCTATCACGACGAAACCCTTGGCCACGAAGGCACAGATACCGCGCAGTTTTGTTCAATGTGTGGGCCTAAATTCTGTTCAATGCGGATAAATCAACAAATAAAGCATCAGGAAGATTAAATAGATGCTGGATAATACTAACGCGGTGGCTAGCACCGCGATTAAGACAGTACCAGAGCTCTCATCAACTGAGTCTATCGTCGTTGAGTCAACAATAGCTAAGCCTATAGTCTGGACCATAGCCGGCTCAGACTCAAGTGGTGGTGCCGGTATCCAGGCAGATTTACATACTTTCAAAGCGCTAGACTGTCATGGCTGTAGTGTTATTAGCTGCATTACAGCTCAGAATAGCCTAGGTATAACTGCCTATACTAATGTCAGCTTAGCGTTATTTATCAGTCAGTTAAATTGTTTAATCGCCGACATGCCACCCAAGGTTATAAAAATTGGCCTTATTGCAGATCCCGAGCAATTAATCGCTTTAACTCAATGGATTGGCAAGAATAAATATCAATTTAATTTTAAGGTAATAGCCGATCCTGTTTTTAGTAGTAGTACAGGTTATGACTTTGCTAAACAAGAATTAATCTTAGCATGGCAGCAGTTATTGCCTTTGATTGATCTAATAACACCTAATTACCCAGAATTAGCCATACTTAGCCAAGCTAAACTCATAACCGATAAAGCCAGCTTGCAAAGCCAGCCAAATACATCGACGCTGGAGCAACAAGCTAAGGCACTTTTAGCTCAAGGAGTAAAAGCGGTATTAGTTACAGGTGGCCATGATCCAAGCCCTAACAAGGTTACAGACACACTATATCGCTCACGACAAGCGGCATTTACAGTAGACAATAAACGCATAAATACGAAACATAATCATGGTACAGGTTGCGTACTTTCAAGCAGCATTAGCGCAGCTTTAGCGCATGATTATACAGTAGAAGATGCCCTGATTATTGGTAATACTTGTATTCAGCAAGGCTTAGCTAAAGCTTATGCAACAGGCAAAGGCGCAGGATGTTTATCATTAGATACATGGCCTAAAACGCGACCGCATTTTCCACAGCTAAAAGCTATATGCGGTAAAACACAGCTGCAACCTTATAGTCCTATGCAAACACCTATTGGTCTATATCCTGTGGTTGATAGCTGCGAATGGTTGGCGCTTTTAGCACCACACGGCTTAGATACTGTTCAGCTTCGTATTAAGCAAGATAGTAAAATAAAAGCGTCTGAAACAGAAATAGAGCAACAAATTATTGCAGCAGTTAACTTAGCTAAAAAATATCACTTAAGACTATTTATTAACGATTATTGGCAGCTGGCCATTAAACATGGCGCTTATGGCGTTCATTTAGGTCAAGAAGACTTACTGACTGCTGATTTAGTTGCAATAAACCAAGCAGGGCTACGCTTAGGTATTTCGACACACAGTTATCAAGAAGTGCTAAACGCTATTGAGCTAAAGCCATCTTATATAGCATTAGGACATATCTACCCCACTACAACAAAAGATATGCCATCAAAGCCTCAGGGTTTAGAGAAGCTTAAACGTTACAAGCAGTTGTGCCATCCCATACCTACCGTCGCTATAGGCGGAATAAATGCAACAAGATTACCGCAGGTACTTGAATGTCAAGTCGATGGTGTTGCAGTTGTAACAGCGATAACAGCACAGCAAGAGCCTACACAAGCATTTATCGCATTAGAAAAACTATTCAACCAATATTTCCAGAAGCAATTCTAGAACCAATTCGAGCGTTAATATGCAAATTACTATTAATGAGATACCAACAGAGGTTACAAGCAATATAAGCTTACAGCAGGTTCTGCTAAGTCAAAATATTAATCAAAACGGACTTGCTGTTGCTGTTAATAACAGCGTAATAAACAAAAGCACTTGGCAACAATACCAACTAAAAGCAAATGATGCAGTACAACTGTTTCAAATAGTAACAGGAGGATAAGATGCTCAAAATTGCGGATAAAACCTTTGATAGTCGCTTATTAATGGGCAGTGGTAAATTTTCAAGCCCAAAGGCAATGCAAGAAGCTGTAATAGCCAGCGGTTGCGAGTTAATTACACTAGCCATGAAAAGGCTAGATTTATCACGCCAAGAAGACGATATACTTAGCCCTTTACAAAAATTAGGCGTACAACTGCTACCTAATACATCTGGAGCTAAAAATGCAAAAGAAGCGATATTTGCAGCTGAACTCGCACGCGACGCCCTAGGCACACAATGGCTAAAACTAGAGATACACCCAGACCCACGCTACTTAATGCCTGATCCAATAGAAACCTTATTAGCAGCAGAAGAATTAGTAAAACGAGGCTTTGTTGTTTTACCCTACTGCAGTGCAGATCCGGTACTATGCAAACGCTTAGAGCAAGTTGGCTGCGCCGCAGTGATGCCATTAGCGGCAGCAATAGGCTCCAATCAAGGCTTAAAAAATTTGAGCATGCTAGAAATTATTATTGAACAAGCAAATGTGCCAGTAATAATAGATGCCGGCCTAGGCAAGCCCTCTCACGCTGCTGCGGCACTTGAAATTGGTGCAGCAGCGGTATTAATCAATACCGCTATAGCAACAAGCTCATCCCCTACAGCTATGGCCGAAGCCTTTAAATACGCCGTCAAAGCCGGACGACAAGCCTATAAAGCAGGCTTAGCCCAGCAACAAAGTGTAGCTGCAGCAACTAGCCCTCTTGCTAATTTTATTCAACAATTATGAGTTTCTATAGCCAATGGCAAGCCATGGATTGGCAAGCTTTCCAACTACAAAGCCGTGCAGCTAATGAGCAGGATGTAGAGCGCGTTTTAGCCAAACCACGTTTAAATTTGGCAGACTTACAAATATTGCTAGCGCCAAAAGCTATGCCCTATTTAGCCCAGATGGTACAAAAAGCACAGCAACACACCAGGCAGAGATTTGGTGCTACAGTACAATTATATGCCCCCTTATACTTATCAAATCTGTGTGCTAATGAGTGTACCTATTGCGGTTTTTCATTAAGCCAAAAAGTGAAACGCAGAACACTAAGCCCAGAGGAAGTTGAGCAAGAATGTATTGCTATAAAGTCACTAGGTATTAACCAAGTATTATTAGTCAGTGGCGAGCATGAAAGAAAAGTTAGCATTGACTACTTTCTTAGCATTATGCCAGTAGTTAGGCGCTATTTTAGCAGTGTGCAATTAGAGGTTCAGCCATTAACAACAGACGAATACCAACAACTAAAAGCCGCTGGCGTTGATGCGGTTATGTTATACCAAGAAACATATTCAAAAAAAGCCTATCAACAGTACCATTTAAAAGGGAAAAAAACAGATATTCACTGGCGATTAGATGCCCCTGATCGCGTAGGCGCTGCAGGGATAGATAAAATAGGCATAGGGATCTTACTTGGCTTAACTGACTGGAGAACCGACGCTATTATGCTCGCCAGTCATTTGCAGTATCTACAACAGCGTTACTGGCAAAGCCGTTATAGCCTGTCTATACCTAGGATCAGGCCTTGTAGCGGGGGTACAGAAGTACAAGCGCCCATTACTGATAAGGAGCTCATTCAATTAATATGTGCCTTTCGTTTATTTGCCCCAGAGTTAGAGATAACATTATCGACACGCGAATCAATTGAATTTAGACAAGCAGTGGTACCAGTAGCAATCACTAGTGTTAGCGCCGGCTCAAAAACACAACCAGGTGGTTATAGTGTAGCACCAGAAAGCCTAGAACAATTTAGCATTGATGATCAACGCTCACCTAAACAAGTGGCAAATAGTTTAATCCAGCAAGGCTTACAACCGGTATGGAAAGACTGGGAGCCTTATTTAGGCCGCTGATAAATTTTAAATTTCCCTTTCTAAAAGCTCGTTATGCGGGCTTTTTTTATTGAGTAATGACTTGGTATCTTTGGTAGTGAACAACTTTGCGGCCGCCTTCCATGGCAGCCGCCGCTGCGCGGTCAGCAGAGCTGACCCAATTCGCTCCTGACGAATTGGTATTCCGGGCGTCCTGCCCTGCACCCTTCGGGCCGCCGCAAGCGGCATTCTAATTCGTTCCTGACGAATTGGTCGCATGG
>NZ_JBOTRC010000010.1:0-111789 GCF_050936095.1 Rheinheimera sp. WS51 | reverse complement strand
AAATCAATGAACCTGACCCCTTTGATTACAAAGTGGTAATAGTTTTTGGTTTAATCCCGAATTACCGCTTGCTGCACAGCCAGACTTTTCTATATATAAAAATATAGCCACCTTACGTCCAGATTTTAGCGGTTTTTGGGGTAATGCCATTGTTCGTGTTGCGGCGGATGGCACTATTACTGAGCAAATAAAAGCAGATTTTGACCCTAAAAGTGAGTTAACCAATTTAGTTGGCTTAAAATTTAAAGGTAATGTTGAAACAGACGTTTATCGTATTTGGCGTAGGCCAATGTCTGGTACAAAACAGGTTATCGTCACACCTTCATTACAGGTTTCTCGGTCAATGTCGGGTATGTTCTGGTGGGAGCAAGCTGCTAAAAATGGTCTGTTAGATGCGCAGCGTGTGATGGCAGCTTATCATAAACAATGGGAAGAATATTTGTTGCAACAAGATGACGCAGAAGTCATAGCGTGGGCAGGGAGTAAACTTATTTTAGATGGAAAACGCGAGCAAGGTATGCAGTTGCTGGAGCAGACTATAGCAAAAAACTATAAACCCGCCTTAGAAATGAAAAAGCAGTTTATGTAACAGTAGGGTGTGTAAAAGTAGTCAATGGATAAAAAAGTAAAAATGCCCGTTTAGGGCATTCTTACTATTAGATATAAGCAAAAGCATCACAGAACATATTTTCACGCTCTGCACCATGCTGTACAAAAGCATCTCTAACAACGCCGGCCATGGCAAAAGGGCCGGCGATATAAATATCAAAGTCGGCTAAGGAGGCGAAATCTTCTAACACCGCTTGGTGGACTAAGCCGGTTCTGCCTTGCCATTGTGTTGTGGGGTTTTGTACAACAGGTACAAAAGTATATAGCGGGTTGCTGTTGGCCCATTGTTGCATTTGGGGGTGATGGTATAAGGCGTCTTGATCACGCACGCCCCAGTAGGCAAAAACAGGACGGTTAACTTGTTGCTTGGCAAGGGTTTGGGCAATGCTATAAATATAAGAAAACCCGGTGCCGCCGGCTAATAAAATGAGTGGTCGGTCGCTATCGACGCGCAATTGTGCATTACCTAAACCAATTTCAGCTAATACCGGCTGTTTAGCGGCATATAGCTGCTGTAAATGAGTTAATGCTTGGCCGGCATACTTGTCTGCTACCGATGCGCCTATATGTAACTCTATTTGCTTGCTGTTGGCGTGACTGGCAATAGAGAATGGTCTTTTGTCTTCATCGCTTAAGCAAATTTGTAGGTATTGACCACTTTGATAGTTAATGGGCGTGTGTGGTGTTAATAGCACGCGGTTCACTGTTGGCGTTAATGGTTCTATAGCATCAATAGTACAAGCAATTATGGTCATAGCGCTCTCAGATAAAGGTGTAATTTTAGTACAAGGTTAATTATATTGTTGCGCTAAGCGTACCTGATGCTTAGCGATTCTATTACGGTTGTTTGGGCAGTGTGATCCCAAGAGTTGGCCATATATCATCAACCCGTTGTTTTACTGCAGGGTCCATAACGATTGGCTCGCCCCATTCTCGGTCGGTTTCGCCGGGCCATTTATTCGTGGCATCCATACCCATTTTCGAGCCTAAGCCTGAAACGGGTGAAGCAAAGTCTAGATAGTCTATGGGCGTGTTTTCAACTAAGGTTGTATCGCGAGCTGGATCCATCCGAGTGGTAATGGCCCAAATAACATCTTGCCAGTCGCGAGCATTGATATCGTCATCACAAACAATAACAAATTTAGTATACATAAACTGGCGTAAGTACGACCAAACGCCCATCATTACTCGTTTAGCATGGCCAGGGTATTGCTTTTTCATGGTAACCACAGCTAAGCGATACGAGCAGCCTTCTGGCGGCAAGTAAAAGTCGGTAATTTCTGGAAACTGTTTTTGTAATATGGGCACAAAAACTTCATTTAGTGCCACGCCCAAAATAGCCGGTTCATCAGGTGGCCGGCCAGTATAGGTACTGTGATAAATAGGATCTTTACGTTGGGTAATATGGGTAACGGTAAATACCGGAAAATCGTCTACTTCATTGTAATAACCAGTATGATCACCATAAGGGCCTTCAGGCGCCATTTCGCTTGGGTCGATATAACCCTCTAGAATATACTCAGCGCTGGCAGGCACTTGTAAATCGTTACTTATACACTTGACCACTTCAGTATTATCGCCGCGTAATAACCCAGCAAAACCATATTCAGATAAGCTATCCGGTACTGGGGTGACAGCACCTAAAATAGTGGCAGGATCTGCGCCTAATGCCACTGAAACCGGATAGTTTTTACCTGGATTTGCTTTTTTAAACTCATAAAAATCTAAGGCGCCACCTCGGTGAGACAGCCAGCGCATAATTAATTTATTTTTAGCTAATAATTGCTGGCGATAAATGCCTAAATTTTGCCGCTCTTTATGGGGGCCCTTGGTAACGGTTAAGCCCCAAGTAATTAAAGGCGCGGCATCGCCTGGCCAGCAGGTCATAATAGGCAGTTTAGTTAAATCAACTTGATCACCGGTTAATATAACATCTTGGCAGGGTGCTTTTTTTACTTGCTTAGGTGACATATTAAGCACTTGCTTAAAAATAGGCAGTTTATTAAAGGCGTCTTTTAAGCCTTTTGGTGGTTCTGGCTCTTTTAAAAAAGCCAGTAACTTACCCACTTCTCGCAAGGCAGAAACGTCTTCTTGGCCCATGCCTAACGCAACTCGCTGAGTGGTACCAAATAAATTCGCTAATACAGGCGTGTTATAGCCTTTTGGGTTTTCGAATAAAATAGCCGGCCCACCCGCGCGCAGAGTACGATCGGCTATTTCGGTCATTTCTAATACCGGATCTACTTCTGTGGTCACTCTGACAAGTTCACCACGTTTTTCTAATTGAGCAATAAAATCACGTAAATCTTTATATTTCATGGCAGTCCCGATGGTCAGGCCTAAGCTACTAGCACTCTTTATTATTTAGCTATTATACAGCTCTGTTACAAGCTTGCTAGTTTAAGCCCTGAACTTGTTATTAGCGTAACAATTTCCTTAAGCTAGCTAGCGCAAATATTAGGTGGTGTTGACAGTGCACTACTATTAGTGAGTAATGGCTAGATAGCTGGCAATAATGAAATAGGTTGGATTGAGTATGAAAAAACAAACGCAATTGATTTGTGCTGGTCGTAATAAAAAGTACAGTGGCTATGCCGTTAACCCGCCAGTTGTTCGCGCATCGACTATTGTTTTTGAAAGCTTTGCCCAGCTAAAGCATGCGGCTGGCCAAATGGGGAATAGGGTGCCTTATTATGGTCGGCGAGGTACAGATACTCACTTTGCTTTACAGCAAGCTATCTGTGAACTCGAAGGAGGTGCGGGCTGCGCGTTATATCCTTGTGGCTCGGCCGCAGTCAGTGGGGCTTTGTTGGCATTTTTGTCGGCGGGTGATCACTTATTAATGGTCGATAGCGTTTATGAGCCTACCCGTGCTTTATGTAATAAAATTTTAAAACGACTGGGTGTAGAAACCGAATACTATGACCCGCGTATTGGAGCCGAGATAAGTAAGTTAATTAAACCGAATACACGAATGATTTTTTTAGAATCACCCGGCTCGCTTACTTTTGAAGTACAAGATATTCCGGCTATTTGTCAGGTTGCTAAGCAGCACAATATTGTTACGGTGCTAGATAATACTTGGGCCTCGCCTATTCTATGCCAGCCATTTGCTTTAGGGGTTGATGTTTCTATTCAAGCCGCGACTAAATATATCGTGGGTCACTCTGATGTTATGTTAGGTACCGCCTCTGCTAATGAACAACATTGGCCACAGTTACGCGAACAAAGTTATCTGTTGGGTTATTGTGCGTCTGCTGACGATGCATACACAGCGTTACGGGGCCTTCGAACTTTAGCGGTGCGGTTAAAACAACATGAACAAAGCGCGTTAGCGGTAGTGGATTGGCTGCTGCAACGAGCAGAAGTAGCACAAGTTTATCACCCCGCATTAGCCAGTCACCCTGGACATGATATTTTTAAGCGCGATTTCAGTGGCAGTAATGGGTTGTTTTCCTTTGCATTAACGTGTGGAACAGCCAGTCAAATAGCGGCTTTTATTGAAGGCATGTCTTATTTTAAGATGGGGTTTTCATGGGGTGGTTATGAAAGTTTAATTACCGCTACTATGCAGGTGCAACGGCTACGTACAGCCACTTGTTGGCCACAGCTGGGCCCGTTATTACGCTTACATATTGGTTTAGAAGATATAGACGATTTAATCACAGATCTAAGTCAAGCTTTTGCACGATTTCATGCGGCTGAATAAAATATATGGCAAAGATTGACGGTGCAAATTGCTGACATACAATAGCGAAAAAACTTCCCTATACTTAAGGTAGCTGTATGAGCACTGAGACAACACTTGCCGTACCTATGCGAAATAATCGTATTAAATTTTTTATTGAAAAACCCTTAGTACAGCATTTTTTGCTGGCGCTAATTTTAATTAACGCTGTAACACTAGGTTTAGAAACCTTTCCTGTTGTAATGGCTGTAATAGGGCCGGTTATACATATTTTAGATAAGGCAATTTTAACGATCTTTGTGTTAGAAATAGCGCTAAGGCTGTTTGTATACCGACTGAGTTTCTTTAAAGATGCCTGGAGTGTTTTTGATTTTATTGTAGTTGGTATCGCATTACTGCCTGCCAGCGGGCCGTTTTCAGTGTTGCGTGCACTGCGAGTCTTAAGGGTGTTGCGGGTGCTTACCTTTGTACCCTCAATGAAAAAAATAGTCGGTGCTTTAATGCAGTCTCTTAATGGCATGCTTTCTATTACTATGGTGCTCGGCTTAATTTATTACGTTGCCGCGGTCATGGTAACCAAGCTGTTTGGTGAGGCTTTTCCCGAGTGGTTTGGTAGTTTAGGCGCGTCTTTATATACCTTATTTCAAATTATGACCCTAGAAAGTTGGTCTATGGGCATTGCGCGTCCGGTAATGGAACAATTCCCCTATGCATGGCTATTTTTTGTGCCTTTTATTCTTATCGCAACTTTTACCATGCTTAATTTGTTTATTGCTGTGATAGTTAACGCCGTGCAAAGCATGCATGACGAAGAGCATAAAGCAGAGCATGATGCTGACGCCGCGACTCAGCAACAACTGCTGGCGCAAATGCAGTTATTACAACAAGAACTGGCGCACATGCGGGCGCAACTAGTGAATACTAAAGTACAATAAACTCTTCTAACGATTGGCCGGTGAGTCGGCCAATTTGGCGGAAGATATAAAAAATAGCGGCCATTAACATCACCATGCTTGGTAGGGCAATAACAGGGTAACTTAACCATGTCATGCGACCAAGCTCTTCAGCGTAAGCGGTCGTGCCAGGCAAGCTAACGACTATGGCCTTGGCTAAAATATAATTTAACGCGGCCGAGATAAAAAAAGTGCCAGCAACAATAAAGCCGGCGCGCTCTGTGCTTTTGGCAAATTTTGCGCTGTTGCCACGCAAAGCTAAAGCCTTATCTAACTTTTCTATATCTATCACTTCTGGGTTAATTAGTAAGGTTTTTACTAAGGGATAGCGGGTGTACTGGCTAATTAATACAGCAACACCAATTAATGCTGGTACCATGGCTTCTTTAATGGCGATATAGGCAGGGTCAAGCTGCAATAAGCTAATGCCACCGGTGAGCAATACACTTATTACCCCCAGTATTGAGAAAAAATTTACTTTACCTGACTTAATTAAACTCCAGCCGCCATAAGCTAAAGGAAAAGCTAGCGCGATAACCACAGACCAGACGGGGCCTAAGGTATCTTCAGTGCTTAACTTGCTTAATATCAATGCAGGAGCAATGATATTAAACAACATATCACTTAAAAAATTTGACTTTTTCTTGCTGCGAGGCTGGTTCATATGGATTTAAATCAAGCTGATAATAAGCCTGTATTGTACGCATATCTTTGCTTTAATGAAGTGCTAGTGATTTATTTTTAATAACAGCCTATTTTGTTAAGGGGCAGTGTTGAGTCTATTTTCATAACCCTATAGGGTATTTTTATCTACAATTTTAAGGTGCTTTTTATGGATCAGTATGCAGCGTTGCGAGCTAATGTAAATTTAATGGGCACCCAGTTAGGCGATACCATTCGTAACCAATTGGGCGAAAAAGTGTTGCAGCGGGTAGAACAAATTCGGCAGTTATCCAAAGCAGCGCGCCAAGGGGAAGAACTGCAGGCTGATCAGTTAAAACAGGTATTGCAAAGTTTATCTGATGACGAGCTGCTGCCAGTAACACGTGCCTTTGCCCAGTTCCTTAATCTGGCTAACTTAGCCGAGCAGCATCACAGCATCAGCCGTATTGGCCACGCCAGTATTGAAAAGCCTGAGCCACTGCAAGAGCTGTTTAGCTTGCTTGACGAAAAGCAACTGGATACGGCTAAGGTGCAACAGGCAGTGGCCAATTTATCGATAGAGCTGGTACTTACCGCGCACCCGACTGAAGTCTCGCGCCGCACGCTTATTCATAAGCTGACCGAGATTGCCGGCTGTTTAACCGAGTTAGAGCAGGACTTAACGCCAACGCAGCAACAGCGGGTTGAACTGCGGCTAAGCGAGCTGATTGCCCAGGCCTGGCACACCAATGAAATCCGCGAGCAGCGGCCAACGCCGGTCGATGAAGCCAAATCTGGCTTTGCCGTGATTGAAAGCTCGTTGTGGCAGGCCATACCGGACTTTTTACGTGAACTGGATACCAAGCTGGTTAGCGCAACAGGCAAAGGGCTGGCGCTTAATGCTGCGCCGGTGAAGTTTTCCTCCTGGATGGGCGGCGACCGTGATGGCAACCCCTTTGTTACCGCTAAGGTCACCCGTCAGGTATTGCTACTTAGCCGCTGGAAAGCGGCCGATTTATTCGCTGCCGATCTGGATTTTCTCAGCAGTGAGTTGTCGATGTATCAGGCCAACACTGTGCTACGGCAAGCCGCGGGTGAGGCCAGCGAGCCCTATCGCGTGGTGCTGAATCAACTTCGCAGCGGTCTGCTGCGAAGCCGCGATTGGCTGACCGAAGCATTAAAGCACGACCGGCTGCAACGACCACAGGATCTTATTTGGCACAATCAGCAATTACTTGAACCCTTGCTGCTGTGTTATCAGTCACTGCTCGACTGTGGTATGGCGGTGATTGCCAATGGCCGGCTGCTTGATACCTTGCGCCGCGCCTATGCTTTTGGTGTCACACTGTTAAAGCTGGATATCCGCCAGGATGCCGGTCGTCATGCTCAGGTATTTGGTGAGTTAACCCAACACCTGGGGTTGGGTGATTACAGCGCCTGGGACGAAAGCGCACGCCAGGCATTTTTACTGGCCGAGCTGGCCAATCGCCGGCCACTGTTTCCGAAAAGCTGGCAGCCGTCAGCCGATGTACAGGAAGTGCTGGATACCTGCGATATTGTCGCCCGTCATGGCAGTGAAGCACTAAGCACCTATGTCATTTCAATGGCCGGCAAACCGTCCGATGTGCTGGCAGTACAACTGCTACTAAAAGAAGCTGGCATCAGCTTTCCTATGCCGGTGGCGCCGCTGTTTGAAACGCTAAGCGATTTACAAAATGCCCCCGATTGTATGCGCAAGCTACTTAGCATCGACTGGTACCGCGGCTACATTAACGGTAAACAGGAAGTGATGATTGGTTACTCCGACTCGGCCAAAGATGCCGGTGTATTTGCCGCCGCCTGGGCACAGTACAGTGCCCAGGAAGCCTTAGTGGCGATATGTCAGCAGGCCAAGGTGCAACTGACCTTGTTCCATGGCCGTGGCGGTACTATCGGCCGTGGCGGCGGCCCGGCGCATGCCGCTATTTTATCGCAGCCGCCAGGTTCGTTGGCTGGTGGTTTACGGGTAACCGAACAGGGCGAGATGATCCGCTTTAAATTCGGTTTACCCAAACTGGCTGAGCGCAGTCTGGCGCTGTATGCCAGCGCCGTGCTCGAAGGCATGTTGCTACCGCCGCCGGTACCGAAGCAAAGCTGGCGCACACTGATGAGCCAGCTGGCAGAAGACTCTTGCGAGGCTTACCGCGCTGTGGTGCGCCACAATAAAGACTTTGTGCCGTATTTTCGCGCCGCCACGCCCGAGCAAGAGCTGGGCCAGTTGCCACTGGGTAGCCGACCGGCCAAGCGTAACCCAACCGGTGGCGTAGAAAGCCTGCGGGCTATTCCGTGGATCTTTGCCTGGTCGCAAAACCGCTTAATGCTGCCAGCCTGGCTCGGCGCTGGCTCGGCACTGGCCAAAGCGGCCGAGCAGGATAAAACAGCCTTGCTGGATGAAATGCAGCAGCAGTGGCCGTTTTTTGCCACCCGGATGTCGATGCTGGAAATGGTGTTTTTAAAAGCCGACAGCGATATTGCTGCTTACTATGACAAGGTGTTGGTGCCGGATGAGCTAAAACACTTAGGCCAGCAACTGCGCGCCCAGTTGACCGCCGATCGCGAGCTGCTGCTAAAGCTTATTCACAGTGATACGCTAATGGCCCGCGAGGGCTGGATCCGCGAATCGATAATGCTGCGCAATACCTATGTTGACCCGCTGCATATTCTGCAAGCTGAGCTGTTGCACCGGGTAAGGCATCAACCGGAGCGGGTAAGCCCGACCATCAGCCGGGCGCTAATGGTCACCATCGCCGGTATTGCTGCTGGTATGCGAAATTCCGGTTAGGCAGCTTTTAGGAAAACCGCCTTTTGGCGGTTTTTTATTGCCTTTAGCAAAGTAACCCTTAAAATTGCAACTTTTTATTAAAAGGAGTTGTAATGAAAAGGGTTGTCTTAACGTTATTAGCTATTGCCATAACATTTATTGCTGGTTGCTCAACTGCGGTGCATCGCAGTTCTGTATCAAAACAAGATTTTAAAATGCAAGTCAAGACGGTGGTGCTGACCGATTTGATCCTGCCGGATGCTATGCAGCACAGGCAAGATGTACGTAGTTATTATTTAAAACAAATCAAAGAGATATTTGCCAGAAATAGTATCCAGGTAGTTGAGCCGGAGGTGTATTACAGCGCCTTTAATGCAATTCGTGACGCTAACGGTGGTTACTTTAATGCGCAAACCGGCCAGCGCGACGACGAAAAATTTGCCAAGGTTCAGCGTGAAACACTGGCCCGTTTGAAGCAAACACACAATATTGATGCGGTGCTTTACCATGATATTCGGGTGCGGAATGCCAATTTTGGTCAATACCGCGCGGAGTGGGATGGGCAATCAGAAGCGTATGAGAAAAATAACAGCGATGTAGCTAATTTTTTCAGCTCTATGGTGCAACAAACATCGGGCCGTCTGCCAGCCATTTCCTATCTGGTATTTATCAACGATGTGAATGCAAAAGAGCTTTATATGGGGGCAGGGGGTATTCAACTAATAAGCAAGTTAAACGATAAAGACAAGTTTGAGCCTCTCCCCGTAGCTGAGCTACTACAAGATAGCAACACTATGGCTTATTCTGTCACAGAAGCGTTAAGGAAGCTGCTTGATGAAAAACAAAGTTAAGTTAGCGGCAGGATGCGCTTTTTTTCTGCTATCGGTATTCCTACTGATAGGCTGCCGCATAACGCCAGAGCCTCGCATCATGCAGCGTGACCACAACCCCTGGGTTACCGGAAAGGAGAAAGTTGTAGGTATAGTTAAGCTCTCGGCTGACAAAGAGCTGAAATTGCCTGCCGGTTTTCTTCAGCAAGTTGAGGCTGATCTGATTAATTATCTGCCGACACAAGGCTATAGTCGTGTGGTAGCTGCTGAACACTATGCTCAGATTGCGCAACAAATCATACCTGGAAACACACGGCTTTATGACGCAGTAACCGGCAGATTTAATCACGCATTGCAGCAACAGCTAGATAACAGCGTTATTGCAGAGTATCGGCAGAAGTACCAGGCAGACGTATTGCTGTCGTTGCATTTTGCAAAAGCTATAGCGGAATATTCTGGCGACAAAGCCCGTTGGGATGGTATGGAAGACAAAACCGCCTTACCAGCAAACTTTCTACTCGATAGCAGAAAAGGCACCATGCCTGCGATAAGTGTGCACATTGACGTACACAATTTACTGACCGGTGAACGCTACAATAGAGTTCAGGGTGTACAGGTTATCCTGAACTGGAACGCTGCTTATCATATCCATGCTGATGACGTGCCTATACACTTAAAAAACTTGCGTATTGGTATCAGGCAGATGACTTATTAACTGTATCTGGCTATCACATATGAATAATAAACCGGCATAATAAGCCGGTTTTTCTTTTGAGGTAGTTAATGAGCAGATACGTAGTTCTCGCACTGATATCGGCTGTGGCGATGGCCAGTAGTGGCATTATTGCCCGCTCTCGATGCCAGCCAGTTGCCGGGGTTGTTGTATGGCTTGCTGGCGCTGTTGTGCTACAGCGGCTTTTTACTGCTAAACCGCCGCTCGTTGCCGGCGCATTCACAGTTACTGCGTACCTTTTACCAGCTGATTATTGGTGCCTGTTGCGTGCTGCCGTTTTTAGCTGATATGAGAATGCCGCTGGCCGAAGATATTGTCTGGATAGCGTTGGCTGGTATTTTCCCAGGCTTTATTGCCATTTACTGCGCCATAGTTGCGCTGCAACACTTGCCGACCCGACTTTACGCTACGCTGGCTTATTCAGAGCCGGTAACGGTAATCCTGGCCGGTTGGCTGTTGTTCAATGAAAGCTTAAGTACGCTGCAGCTTGGCGGCGTACTGCTGATTATTGTTACCGGTTTGCTGCTTGCCATACGACATAAGCCTGCCAAAGCTATAATCGTGGCTGCGGAAGCCGTCAGGCTTTAATACACCTAGCCCCGCGGCACAAAATCCAGCACGGTGGCGTTAATGCAGTAACGCGGTTTGCCGTTTGGGCCGTCGTTAAACACATGGCCTAAGTGAATGCCGGATACCTTGGCGCGAATTTCGATGCGGCGCATACCGTAGCGGTTATCCGGCTTTTCAATTACGGCCCCCGCTACCGGCTTGGTAAACGATAACCAGCCGGTGCCAGAGTCAAAGCGGTCGCGGGTGTCAAACAGTGGCGCGCCACTTAATTTATCAACAAAAATGCCGTCCGGGGTGTTTTTGAAAATTTCATATTGCTGGCAAAAGCGGCCGTCGGTGCCCTCATCAAATGCCACATTAAAAGCTTCGCTGTTGCCGAGTTTAAATTTACCTAGCAACAGATAAAACTCGTCGGGGCTTAAATAACCCTGGCGGCCAAACACTTCTTCACCATCTTCCAGCAAAATAATGGTTGGCGTGGCCCAGGTCGCAGTTTTTAGCGTTAAACCACTGAGCTGGCTGGCATAACGAAACTGCAGTGGGATATCGCCGCTATATGTGCTGGCCACCTCGGCTTTAAACTTTTCGCAATACGGGCAATAGCTTTCAGAATCGATAACCAGGATCTGCTTACCTTGCTGCAATACAGTATTGTCTACATTAACAGTTTTCACTGAGTGAGCTGCAAAGCGAACCCCTGTTGCATGATCAGGACAATAGCCATTAGGGTTTTTAGCTAAATAGTCTTGATGATAGTCTTCTGCAGGATAAAAATGAGTTAAAGGTTTAATAACAGTAGTAATGTCGCCATAACCCGCAGCCATTAGTCGTTGTTGATACTTAGCAGTAATATCTTGTGCGGTAGCGAGTTGTTGTTGATTGCTGGTTAAAATAGTAGAGCGATATTGGCTGCCAATATCATTACCTTGGCGGTTTAACTGAGTTGGATCATGCTGCTCATAATAATATTGCAGTAGTCTATTAAGTGTTACTCTAGCCGGATCAAAGGTCACTTGCACAACCTCAGCAAAATTATCAGGGTTATGGCGGTTTTTGTCTGAAGTGATAGCACGATAGTTAGGTTTAACACCGCGACCATCAGCATAACCGGCTACGGCATCAATTACGCCATCTATGGCTGCAAAGCGTTTTTCAACACCCCAAAAACACCCCGCGCCTAGAACGATACTGTCTAATTGCACGTTGCCGGCTATGTTGTTATCGGTTAAGACTAGGGCGGTATTAGCGCGAGGACTATTACTATTAAAAACAATGAATAGAGCAGCAATTAAAATTGTGACCAGTACGAAAAGGCGTTTCATAACAAAGCTTCCAACACAGCAGGGTAAGAGAGTAGACAGATATTGTTATGGTTTGCTTTCACACAGGATAAAATTAAATAAAAAGGGTATACGGATTTAATGGTTGATGGGGCACCTTCACCCCATCAATCTGATACCACCCTCAGATGGTTGATAGATCGACTCCGTAGTTGAGTTCCTCTGCGAAGTCCGGCAGTCCGTAACCGATGGTTTTCTTGTAGAAAGGAGAGACCTTCGCAGTCGGTGCCTTCTTCTTGTGCTTCGTGGTGTAGAGCATTCGTGCCCGCATCACCTCGAAGGAGTAACCGCGCCCTTCACGGTTCTTGTCCTTGGCCAGTCGGTTGATGGACTCCGTGAAAGCTTAGGTATGTATCGGTTAGTGTCAGACTTATATTTTAGAAAATCATCGCCATGCACTTTCTTCAAATAAGGCTCTTCAATTTGTCGAACAATCACTTCAATGCAAATCCAATATACAAAAGCACATGCCCAAAGCAGCAAATGTGGGAACGTTATACACACCCCTGCCCAAAATAGAAAAATACCAAAGTAAATGGGGTTGCGAGACTTTGCGTAAATCCCGTGGGTAATAAGTGCAGTCGTTTCTTGCTGGTCAACGCCAATACGCCATGAATCTCCCATTTGAATTTGAGACAACAAAGTTACAGCAATTCCGCAGGCGCCAATCAAGGAGCCGAGAAGCTGAAATGGAATTGAAGGAACAAATAGTAGGGGCGCACGTCCTAAGTAACCAAAAAGAACTAGACCAAATGCAAAGCAAAACGTAACCACGAATATAGCCCCTGGTACAATTTCTATTAATGGTGCGTTTATAGATGCTGCTCTTATACCAAAATCACCATTTCTCTTATATTGAACAAAGCTTCTACCGAGGACGGCTAGCGCCAAAAAACTACTAATTAAAATAAGCGAAACCATATCTATCCTTATCGTACATGACGTTAAGAATATGATTGTAAAGTCTATACTTAATAAAGAGTCAATAGGTACCTAAAAATCGTTCAGGTAAAACTTGGGCATTTACGAATAAATGCCCAAGAACACTACTGATCCCCTTTACTATGCACGAGTCGATAGAGTACAGGCAGCACTACCAGTGTTAGCAAGGTTGACGATATTATCCCACCGATGACCACCGTGGCCAAAGGCCGTTGCACCTCTGCACCTATGCCCGTATTGAGCGCCATGGGCACAAATCCAAGGCTTGCCACTAGTGCTGTCATTAATACCGGACGCAAACGAATAAGTGCCCCTTCAACAATGCTATTCACTAATTCTCCGGTTTCTAGCAAACGTTGCTTGATGAAGGACAGCATTACCAATCCGTTTAATACGGCAATCCCAGACAACGCGATAAATCCTACCGACGCGGATATGGATAAAGGCATATCCCTTAACCAAAGAGACATTACACCGCCTGTTAATGCCAAAGGGATACCTGTGAAGATAATCAACGCATCGCGTATAGAACCAAACGCAATTACCAGCATTGTCAAAATCACAAACAACGTAACCGGTACCACAATCGTCAATCGTTGACTCGCACTTTCGAGCTGCTCAAAGGTTCCACCATAGTCGAGCCAATAACCAGCAGGTAAATCTACTTCATCATTAATTCTCACCTGAGCTTCTTCAACAAAAGTGCCAATATCTCTGTCACGCACATTTGCTGTGACAACAATACTACGTTTGCCATTCTCCCGGCTTATTTGGCTAGGTACTTCTTTAAATGCCAGTGTGGCTAATTCGCTTATCGGTACATGCTCACCAGAGGGCGTAACTATGGGAATGGTCTCAAGCTGAGTGAGTTCATTTCGAATGTCGTCGGCATATCGCACGACAATTTCAAAGCGTCTGTCGCCTTCAAAAATCATTCCAGCGGTTTTTCCACCTGTCGCAGCATTGAGCCATAACTGCAAGTCGGCTATATCCAAACCAAAGCGTGCCAATTGATTAGGCTTTGGTGTGACGGTGAAGATTGGAATGCCTTCTACCTGCTCAAGCCTCGCGTCATCAGCCCCTTCAATCGTTGAAATAACGGACAAAATGTCAGAAGCAGATGCAAAGAGGGTATCTAAGTCATCCCCAAATAGTTTTATGCCCAAATCTGCCCTTACCCCACTGATCAATTCATTAAACCGCATTTGAATAGGTTGGGTAAATTCATAATTATTGCCGGGCAAGGTAAACAAGTCCTCTTCAAACGTTTCGACTAGCTCGGCTTTAGTCATTGATGGATCGGGCCATTGTTCCCTAGGCTTCAAAATAACAAACGTATCAGTAATGTTGGGCGGCATAGGATCGGTAGCGACCTCACCCGTACCCGTGCGACCGAATACCGTCTGAACTTGCTCATACTGCATAAGTTTCGCTTCAAGTGCTTTTTGCATTTCAACCGCTTGTTCTAACCCAGTCCCAGGGATGCGTATCGCCTGTACTAAGATATCACCTTCATTGAGCTGAGGAATAAACTCCGAGCCTAATTTGCTGCCCATCCATAGACTGCCGATAACCAAAGCACTCGCACCTACTACTACTAGCCATCTAAAACGCAGCGCGCCCATTAAAACAGGACGATAGACTGCCTTTGCACCTTTAATAATTGGGCTTTCTTTTTCGCTAATTTTACCTCTCATGAAAATCGCTATCGCCGCAGGCACTACGGTAAAACAAAATACCATTGCGGCAAGCAAAGCCATTATCACGGTCGCTGCCATGGGGTGGAACATTTTACCTTCGACGCCAGTGAGCGTGAACAAGGGGATATAAACAATGGTAATGATCAATACACCAAACAAACTGGGACGTATGACTTCATTAGTGGCTTCATATACAACATTCAGTCTTTCTTTGAGCGGTAGAGTTGCGCCGTTTTGCTTCTGGGATTCGGATAATCGCCTGATACAGTTTTCAACAATGATAACTGCGCCATCGACAATCAAGCCAAAATCCAGTGCGCCTAAACTCATTAAGTTAGCAGACACATCGGTTTTGACCATACCCGATATCGTGGCAAGCATTGCCAGGGGTATTACAGCGGCTGTAATAAGTGCAGCTCGCACATTCCCAAGCAAAACGAATAGCACAACGATGACAAGTAAAGCGCCCTCGACGAGGTTTTTCTGTACTGTGTCGATGGTTTTGTCAACGAGGCTTGTTCTATCGTAAACCGCTTCAAGGATAACGCCCTCAGGTAAGCTTGTTTTAATGGTTTCGAGCTTACTGTCCACAGCTTTGGCGACCGTACGAGAGTTTTCTCCCACTAACATCATTGTCGTGCCAATCACTGTTTCTTGGCCATTTAACGTGCCGGCTCCAGAGCGCAGCTCTTTACCGAGGTTGATTTGGGCGATGTCTTGAATTTTTACCGGTACGCCATCAATGATCTTAACAACCACTTGGCCGATATCGTCGATGCCCCTCAGTTGGGCTTCCGATCTGATCAGTACTTGTTGCCCATTTTGTTCTACAAAACCAGCGCCTTGATTCGCATTGTTGCGTTCTAGCGCACTGAGAAGGTCACCTGTACTTATCCCAAAGTTTATCATTGCGACTGGATTAGGATTCACATGATATTGCTTTTCAAATCCGCCTATCGCATAAACCTCGGTCACCCCCTCAACAAGCGACAATTGGGGCTTAACTACCCAATCATGGATCTCCCTTAATGCCATAGCATCATAGGGTTGACCGTTGTCCTGTCGCGCCTGAGGCTCAGCACTTAACGAGTACATGTAAATTTCACCCAAGCCTGTGGCGATAGGGCCCATTTCAGGGGTTAACCCTGTTGGCAATTGCGCCGCGATGGCGGTGAGACGCTCGTTGACGAGATTTCGTGCGAAATATAAATCGGTGCCCTCTTTAAACACGACTGTGACTTGCGACAAGCCATAGCGTGATATCGAGCGGGTATACGATAAATTAGGCAAACCGGCCAGCGAGGTTTCAACTATAAACGTTATGCGTTGCTCAGTCTCCAAAGGCGAGTAACCTGGGGTTGCGGTATTTATCTGCACTTGCACGTTGGTGATATCAGGCACAGCATCAATCGGCAGTTGTTTGTAACTGTACATACCAAAAAAGGCGACAAACAAGGCGAACAACATCATGACACCACGGCGCTCAATGGATAGACGGAGTATTGGTGCAATCATGCTCTCACCTCACCGTTTTTATGGACTTGGCTTTGCTTTTGACAATAAATGCGCATGTAATTAGTCATCATCGCCCGCCTCCATTTTTAATAAATCAGCTTTTAGTAGATAACTATTTTCTACAACGACTTGCTGGCCTATTTGAACGCCCTTCACAATCTCTACTAAACGGTTGTCCGTGTTCCCAAGTTTTACTTGGCGGGGGTAAAATCGTTCCCCTTCTTTGACAAAAACAATGGTTTGCCCATCTAACTCTTGTATTGAACTTTTGGGGAGTGCCAGATTGACTTCTTGGAAACCAATCTGAATATAACCCTCTACCATAGCGCCTAAAGGCCAATAACCACTGCCATTATTAACGTTCACAAACGCGATAGAATAGGGTTTGTCATCCGGTGAGGACGTAATGTGGCTTATACTTGATTGTTGCTGCAATTCCTCAAGCCTTAAAGTGACTTCCATATCAGCGGCAATATGAGTACGTTGTTTGGGGAAAATAGCCAATTGAGCAATTGCGCGAGAGTAATTAGCAACAGAAAGCAGCACTTGACCGTTGGTGAGCTCACCATCATTGGCGTGTCTAGCTATGATTTTTCCAGACATCGGTGAGGTGATTGAGTATTGATTTAAACTCTCGTTTGACTCAATGATTGCCAGTGTGTCACCTTTTTCTACTTTATCTCCAATATTCACCATGATACGTTTTACAACACCGTCGAAGCGGGCACGAATATGACTCAGTGACGCAGGATCATGAACTATCCGCCCAAAGGTTCTGGTTGTGAGCGATAATGTTCCTGATGCGGCCGATGCAGTCACGATATCGTGTTCAAGCATCCGTTCTTGAGATAACACTACGTACTCGGGTCTTTCTTCGGCTTCCTCATCGTCATCATCAGCCAGGGCGACAGAAGCAAACAGTAAAGTAACTAGCATGACTAACATGCCAAGCAAGTCACGTGCGCTAGTAACTAATGTAAATTGTGATTTATTCATTATTTTTTCTCTATTCATTGTGATGATTGAGCAGACGTCGAGGGAGAGTCAGAAAACACGGGAATTCCCGTAAGTGCCTCTAGATCTGCGCTTCGAAGGTGAACTAAGCCTGCGGCTTTTATCAGTGTTCGTTGCATATCTATGAGTTGCTGTTGCGTTGTCACCCACTCTATGTAGTTGTAGCGACCACTTTCATAGCCATCCCGCGCCAATTTCAATGCAGATTCCAATGTTGGGACGACATTGTCTTGAAGGGTCGTAACAGTGAGCAAGGCTTGGTCATATGCGCTAATGACTTGATTTAATTGGCGAGTGAGTTCACGAATTTTCGCTTGTTTTTGATAGTCGATACTGTCAAGCAATGCGCGCTGTTGTTCGTATTCTCCTAGATTCCGCTGCTTGGTATTTAACGGCACCGAAATACTGGCGACTAACGCTGTGTCATTAATTCCCTGCATTCTTCGGATACCGGCTTCCCACGCAATGTCGAACTGCTGACTGGCCTGAACCACTCTCAATCTGGCCTCTTGTACCCGATAGTTATCAGCATAAAGCAGAACGTGTGGATTGCTTTGAAGCTGTGAAAGCATATGTTCAAGTGTTAGTGAATTTGGAAACGATAACAGTGTCCCTTCAACTTCCGCAAACGCAGCGTTAGTGTCACCCCACATGATGGCCAGGTCGCGTTTATACTCATTGAGTTTTTGTTCACTTATCAATAACGACAAACGCGCCTGCGACAACGCTGACTCTGCACGTTTTTTCTCAAGTGGTGAAGAAGCCCCCGCTTCAACCCGTGTAGAGACTGTCTGAAGCATTGTGCGAGCCAGCATTTCAGCTCGTTGCTCAGTCTTGTGCAACGCTTGTTGGACAATGACATTGATATATCGTCGAGTTGTTTCACCCAAGATGTCCAGCGTACGAATGCGCCGTTGTGTAAGCAGTTGTGCTTTTTTTGAACTCACCACATTCATTCGGCCGCTGACTTTATCTCCAAGCTCGATGACCGACGATAAGGTCAGTGTCAATTCGGCATCTTTGATACCAGACACTTCGCCTGTTCCCAACACATTTTCAACTTCAACCCCAACAGACATTTCAGGTCGTAAGCTGGCCATTTTTGATTCACCAACCAAAGCCGAAGATTTAAATTCGAACACAACTAAATCTGGGTTGTTTGATAATGTGCGTTTGAGCGCATTTTCAAGCGTGATTGAAGACTTTTGCGCATTGGCAGATTGAACAGATATGCTCATGGTTACCAGTGCAGCAGATATCAATTTCAGATACGCTGAGCTAGCTTTTTTTATGCCCAATGGGCGTGAAGAACTCATAAAAGAACCTTTTGTTCATAAGATAACGACATACATGGAAAGCACCCATGCAAACATATAGGAGGGAATGGATTAATGTTGAGGTGGGCGCAAAAGGCCTTCGACTAGGCCGTCAGTGACGTTGCGGGAATAACTGTATTGATTGGTATATAATGGTTTAGATACGTCATTTATTGGGTGCTGTGCCAGAAACTTAATCTGTCCACATTGACACAGCACACAATGGAAACACTTAGACTCTTCACTCGACGTATTATCACCAGCATTTACATTTTTTTCGGGAACATCATAAGTGCCTATCGACTTTGATTGTTCAGGGACTGACGATACCTCCGCAGGGTAGTCATCGCATTGAGCGGCGAACGAAAAGCCCGATTGACACATGAGCAAAGTAATAAGTAGCCATGCCAACCTACGCAGTTTTGATGTGCAATTAAAAATTGGCATTTTCTTATCAACTTTGCGCATTAAGCGCTCGCTGTCTTTCATTTCCAGCATCTTCGAGGATCATTTTTGCCCCGCGCAACACAACGCACGAAACTATCACACCGATAACCAGATCAGGCCATCGAGAATCGAGCCAAAACACCAAAACGCCAGCAGAGATAACACCTAAGTTGGCAATCACATCGTTGGCTGAAAATATCCAGCTTGCCCGCATATGCACTTCTTCATTTCTTTGTTTGCGTATGATCACAAGACAAATGACATTAGCAACCAGTGCAACTGCCCCCATAGCCATCATTAGTCCCGATTCAGGTTCGCTACCGTAAATTGACCGTCTTACAATATCAATGATAATCAACACACCCAGTGCCATCTGAAAAAAGCCGCTAATTTTAGCCGCATTGGCTTTGTGCAATAGCGATTTACCAATAGCATAAAGGGCAACACCATAGACAACTGCGTCGGCGAGCATATCAAGTGAATCGGCTATTAATGCGGTTGAATCAGCAAGCAACCCGATCCCCATTTCTATAACAAACATTGTCGCGTTTATTCCCAAAAGCCAATACAAAACCTGTCGTTGAGACTGGTCTTTTATTTCAACTTCGCACCCACATCCGCTCATTAGAAACACACTCTTTACTGATGAATAGTATGAGTATAAAGTCTATACTTGGCATAGAGTCAACGGTTAGGAGAAAAAATGAAAATTGGTGATGTCGCAAAGACGACAGGTTGTAGTATTCAGACCATTCGTTTTTATGAAAAGAAGGGGCTCTTGCCTGAGCTTAAGCGCTCAAGTGGAAATTATCGTGTCTACGACAAGGGGACTATTGAACAACTCCTGTTTATCAAACAGTGTCGTTCATTAGATATGTCTATCATGGAAGTAAAAACGCTAATGGACAGTCGTTCGAGGCCAGATCAGAGCTGTTCAAATATCAATACGTTAATAGCTAAGCATTTATCAGACGTCATTATTCGCATTGAAGAGCTAAACGTATTAAAGTCATCACTCAAAAATATGGCGTCATCGTGTGACCAAGACAAAACCATTAGGGACTGTGGTATTTTAAATTATTTACACACTTAAAATTGTAAGAAGAACACAATTTCACTGTGCGCGCTCACCTTAACTTGTATCTATCGGCTAACATTCGTCATTTGTGTAGATTTATAAGGCAAAAATCAATAGCCTGAACTTTTGATACTGAGTCAGCCATGCATATTCATTTGTGGCCCTACAAAGCGATTTACATCGGAATCAGTCCTGATAATGATGTTCATGCACATCATGCTGTCCAAATTTGCATTGGTTTAGACAAAGACATCTCGGTTCAAGATTACAAGGCACAAAGTATTCACACCGGACAATGTATTGTGATTTTCGAAGATGTCCCTCACAAGGTTTTGGCACAGGATAATCAGATTGTAGTCATCTATTTAGAGCCTGAAGATAGGCAAAACCAACAATTTCTCAAAGCCTTACGTCAAGCCAGGAGTGATGGAATTAATACTCTGCCGCTTACTAGCAAAGAATTGGGATCCATTTCTCAGCATCTATTTACTGACGTCGATATCGACAAACGCAGTGTCATACGGAATCCGTCCACCATCTCCGGTAGCTGGGGCCTGAATGTTGTCTTGCAGGCCCGGCAGGTGTATCGGCGGCGGACCACCCAGAGAGTGACCCGCTTGCCGTGGATGGGCAGATCACGATAGGGAACGTCACGCTTGCCGAACCGTACGAACTCACCCTGCACGCCGCATTCCTCGCAGGCGATGGGATCGGGCACGTCCACCTGGAAGTGCATTTCGTCGTCGGTTGATTTGCAGCCCAGTACTTGGTATTGCGGCAGGTGAAGGATGTTGTCGGGAAGTTCGGTCATGGTGTTGTATAGGCGTAGGTGTCAGTCAGATCCATCCGACTCGGCATTGGTGTTTGCTTTTTTACCCAACAAGCTGCTGGAAACTAAAAGTAAGGCACCGAGGACAATTGCAATATCAGCCAGGTTGAAGGCCGGCCAATGCCAGTCTCGCCAATAGAAATCAAAGGAATCCACAACATAGCCGCGAAAGACCCGGTCAATCAGGTTGCCCATGGCGCCACCGAGGATAAGACTGTAAGCGATGGCTTCTCCTTTATGACGATTTTCAAGGATCAGCTTGATCAGAAAAATCGAGACCACTACCGCGATTCCGATAAAAAAGTAGCGCTGCCAGCCTCCACCATTCGCAAAAAGACTGAATGCGGCACCGGTATTCCATACGTGTACCCAGTTAAAGAATGAGGTCACTGAAATAGACTCGCCATAGGCCATTGATTGTTGCACCAGCCATTTTACGGCCTGATCAGACGCTGCCAGCAGGCCGGAGATGGACAACAGAGCGTACGGTGACAGATGTTTGCCAAAAATGGACATTGCTTAATCCTTGAGCGCCAGAATGCGTCTAGCACCGTTAAGTACAATTACCCCCGCGATGGTGCCGATAATCAGATCCGGATAATTGGACCCGGTCCACGCGACCAGAGCGCCGGCGGTGATGACCCCCAGGTTGATCACCACGTCGTTGGCCGAGAATATCCAGCTTGCCTTCATGTGCGCCCCGCCCTCCCGATGTTTGGATATGAGCAGCAGACAACTGGTATTGGCAATCAATGCGACGAATGCGATAGCCATCATCACCAGCGATTCAGGCTCACTACCGAATACAAAGCGTCTCACCACCTCTATGAGTACGCCCACAGCCAAGATCAGTTGCAGTACACCAGCAAGATGCGCGGCACGTACCTGCATTTTCACGCTATGTCCAACCGCATAAAGGGCAAGCCCGTACACCGCCGCATCGGCAAAATTGTCCAGGGATTCTCCAATCAGGCCGGTGGACCGGGCGATCAGACCGGCAGTCATTTCCACCACGAACAGAAGTGCATTGATGCCGAGCAACCAGCGCAGGGTCCCGGATTCTTGCTTAGCAGAAGCTGCCGAAAACTCGGCGGCCTTGATGGTCTCCGGATTTGCAGCAACGCTTTCCTGAAGCGCGGCGCCTAGCCCCAAGGTCTTCAGTTTCGAGGTGACGGGCTCGACCTCGCCGTCATGCACGACCTTCAGCCGGCGGTTCGACAAGTCGAAGGACAGCGCCCGAATCTCCTCAAAGCCATTCAGGGCTAGGCGAATCATTCGTTCTTCTGATGGACAGTCCATCTTCGGCACGGCATAAACACTGACCCATCTCCCTGGCGCCTCGGAGGAGGCCTGTATATCGGTATCCGCTGCGGACGTTGCATCACCGCCACAGGCGCCACCACAGGATTTGCTCATGATACGACTCCACTTGAACAATGTTGTGGTACCATTTTAAACTATAAAGCTACTATAAGGTCAATAGAGTAAAGAATCCGTTGGGGAGGAGGCTGATGCGCATTGGTCAGTTGGCGCAGTTGGTAGGGGTCGAAACACAGACGATCCGCTTCTATGAACAGCAGGGCTTGTTGCCGCCGCCTGATCGGCAGGACAACGGTTACCGTGTCTATACCGAGAAGCATGGTGAGGGGCTGGCCTTCATCCGTCGCTGCAGAATCCTGGGCCTGTCACTGGCTGAGATTCACGAACTACAGAGCTATCAGGACGACCCTCATCAGCCTTGTACCGCCGTCAACGCCTTGCTCGATGATCACATCTCTCATGTGCGGTCGCAGATAACCGCTCTGCAAGCGCTTGAGAAACAACTCGTTTCACTGAGAGCGAGTTGCAACGATGACCGGGAAGTTGAGGCGTGTGGGGTTCTTGCTGGAATTAGCGAAGGAAACATGCACCAGCAGTAGGTGAAGCATCAACCAGATAATCCGATGAGATGCCGGTCTGTCTCACTCTCATGCAAAGGTAAGATCAACCATTTAATCCGCTTACCCAATAAAAATAGGGCCCTATTTACTTGGGTTAAACGTGTTTTAACTTCTAGGCTTAGTGCTTAGTAAAAGCTAATTTTGAAATCAACACCAAAGCTACGTGGTTCGTTAACAAAACCAGTTAAGTTACTAAAGTCGATAGCGCCTTTTAAGTTGTCTTGATCGGTAATATTACGGCCAAATACACCAACTTCGTAATTATTGTTGTAATTTATATAAGCAATGCGTAAACCCGCTTCATAATTGTTTTTTGACTTAAACTCAGCTGATTCATACAAGAATAAATTGGTTTTACCCTGTAACTGATAATCGCCATATACATAAACCTCACCACTTTCAACTGGAACGTCATAACGCACATTTAAGGTTAAGATTGTCTTAGGTGCTTGTGGGAAAGGGTTACCATTACTACTTCATCCATCACGATAGACACGGGTTGTGATGACGCTAAGTCAAAGTCAGTATTACCTAAACCGCGAATATAAAAGCGCGGTGCAGCTCGGCCGTTAGAGGTTTCGGCATAGAGTCCAGGCACTTTAATCGCTAATGCCGTGATATCGTCACCAGAGGAGAAAATGCTATCAAACTTCTCACCAGATAAAGTTGCAATTGAAATCGGTACTTCTTGAATACTTTGGCTGCGCTTTTGAGCGGTAACCGTAATAGTTTCTAACTCTTGTTGTGAGCTTGTTTGGGCTTTGTCACTTTCCTGTGCTTGAGCAACAGAAGAAAGACCAATAGCGGCAGTAAATAGGCTGGTTTGAATAGCCGTCGCTAATGCTGACTGTGTATTTGCTGTCATTAAGGTAAACATTTTATTGATAATAAAGTGTGAGTTGCCTGCTAAATGTAATGGAGATATTGCCGGAGTGACCACAGCTTTCCATTGATTAAAAGCAGCATAAATATAGCACTTTATTCTAAAAAGATTTAATTATGCTGCTTTTATATACAAGGAGCTTCTAGGTTATGCATCTAACTCTAAAAGTATTTAAGGATTAATCTGGTATGTTTATGAGTGAATTTTGCTCAACTAGCTGCTGGAATTGTTGAATGTCAGTTAGTTTCTTACGTTGCATTATTAGTGCCTGTCCTAAGTTAAGCGCCATAGTTTTACAGTTATTTCTGTCAGCGTCGCTACTAATTTGTTCAAAGTCCGCAATACGAGCCACCCCAATAGCACGGCGGATTAACTCACAGCCAGCAAAGCCAATGCAATCAGCGAATAATTGCTGAATGAAATAGTGCTGATAATCGTTATTTGATAATAAAGGTAAAGTGCACTTATCAGTAAGTAACTGCTGAAACGCTTGGGAAAAATGCTGCCACAAGGTGACGCTTTGTTCTAGTAAATAGCTCTGATGTGCTTGGCGAGTCTCAGTTTGCTCGGTTAAAGCAAAATGAGCAATGTAGTTCAATAGTATGCTGCCTATTAAGCTGCCAATATCAAAGCCCATAGGACCATAAAAGCCAAACTCTGCATCAATAACCTTACAGTTCTCATCATTGATAAAGATACTGCTTATATTTAAATCACCATGTAATAAAGCTTGGGGGGCAGATAAAAACTGAACTTTAAGTTGCGCCACTTCAGCTTTTAACTCTTGATCCGCCCAGAGAGCTTGCGCGGCTTGTTGCATGCCAGGCGGAACATGATTGCTCTCATGATTAAAGTAGGGTTCGGTAAAAATAATATCTTCGCTAATTAAGCACAGCTCAGGATTAAGATAACGAATCACTTGTTGTTTTTTATTCGGTCCGGTTAGTGCGAAATCACTAGTGTGATACAGGGTGTGAGCAAAATACTTAGCCATTTGTGGTGCAAGATGAGGGTAAGATTTTGCAGCAATTAACTCAGTACGTAGTAGCCGATAATCGTCTAAATCTTCTAATAAAATACAAGCTAATTCAGTATCATGGTGAAGTACTTCAACAGTATGGTCCGGACATAGACTATGATGTTTTTGCAGAACTTCGGCTTCAATTCGCGCCCGATCGACAGTTAAAGGCCAGTTATCATTACCATAACCGGCATAGGGCAGCGCTTGCTTTACAATAAGGCTAGAGCCTTTATCATTACTAACCCGAAACACTTGATTAAAATTTTTCTCTGTCAGCTTTTCTGCTTGTAATTTACTGTGGCTGCCAAATAAACCGCTATGCTCATCAGCGAATTGCTTTGCGTCTTCAGATGTAAAGGTATGATATTCTGCCATAATAATACTTAATAAAATAAGCCATAACTCATGATTACAAACAACTCTAGCGGCTGCAACAGATAGTTGCTAACTAACAGTCATATAAAAAGATGACTGTAGTTATTTTGTTTATGGCATTTTAAAGTTGTTTAGCAAGTAACCATAAGCGGGTATCAAACTCGAGTTGATGGTAATTCGGCTCCATATGAAGGCATAGTTGATAGAATGCTTTGTTATGCTCTTTTTGCTTAAAATGAGCCAGTTCATGTACTACGATCATGCGTAAAAAGTCTGCTGGAGCCTGCTTGAAAAGTGCGGCAATATTTATACTGTTATGTGCCTTTAGTTTATTACCATGCACTCTAGATTGATAAGTGTGCATACCAAGTGCGTGCTGGATAACATTAAGTTTGCTGTCGTATTTAACTTGGCTAAGCGGTGGGCTATTACGTAAATATTGTTGTTTTAAATCATTAATATAAGCATAGAGTGCTTTGTCACTTTGTATTTGATGTTGCTGAGAATACTTTTCAGTTAAATAGATCGTCAGTTTACCACTGGTATAAAGCGCTTGGGCTTGCTGTTGAATATGCTCTGGATAGCCAGCTAAAAAGTTTACTGTTGCCACTTATATTCCTGTTCAGAGAAGCTTTGAGCTTAAGATTATAAAGGATGCTAAATTAAAGGCTAATTTGACTGATAATAGATTAGGCAGATATAAGTGAAAGCTTGACCAATATTAGAATCACAGCAACACTATACAGCCAATAAAAAAGAGGCATCCTTGTGACAAAGATTAATTGGCCTGCGTTAAAGCAGGCAGCAAAGCAAGCAACTCTTCAGGCTTATGCCCCTTATAGTCATTTTCCTGTTGGTGTTGCTGTACTGGCTAGCAGCGGTAAAATTTATATAGGGTGTAATGTTGAAAGCGCTTCTTATGGCGCAACCGTCTGTGCAGAGCGTAATGCCATTGCTGCGGCCGTAGTTGCGGGTGAGCGTGAGTTTAAGGCGTTATTAGTCTATACACCGCAAACCGATTTAACACCGCCTTGTGGTATTTGCCGCCAGGTTATTGCCGAATTTTTCTTACCCAGTACGCCCGTGGCAAGCTGTAATCACCTAGAACAACAACAAACCTGGACCCTAGCCGAACTTTTGCCTGCAGCATTCACGCCTAAACACTTAGATAACAGTGAAAAAATAGGGGTTATTAAAGCATGATCCCGCAGGAAATTATTAAAACTAAGCGTAATAATCAGCCCTTATCTCGATCACAAATACAACAGTTTGTCCAAGGGTTAACAGATAATAGCTTTAGCGATAGTCAAGTTGCTGCTTTAGCTATGTCTATTTATTTAAATGGCATGCAAACTGAGGAAATCGTTGAGTTAACTGTTGCGATGCGTGACTCAGGCCACGTGCTTAATTGGCAGGGTAAACTTAATGGTCCCGTAGTAGATAAACATAGTACGGGCGGTGTGGGAGATAAAGTAACCTTAATGTTGGCGCCTATGGTTGCTGCTTGTGGTGCTTATATGCCCAGTATTGCAGGGCGGGGCTTA
This sequence comes from Rheinheimera sp. WS51, assembly GCF_050936095.1. Lineage (NCBI taxonomy): Bacteria > Pseudomonadati > Pseudomonadota > Gammaproteobacteria > Chromatiales > Chromatiaceae > Rheinheimera > Rheinheimera sp. WS51. Next base: position 85,020 of record NZ_JBOTRC010000010.1, on the reverse strand, counting down.
GGCCATACCGGTGGCACTGTAGATAAATTAGAAGCCATACCGGGTTATAGCTGTAATCAGTCGTTAGCGAAAATTGAGCAAGTAGTCTCAACCTTAGGTTGCGCTATTGTTGGCCAAAGCGCCGATTTAGCACCTGCCGATCGCCGGCTGTATGCCGTTCGTGACGTAACGGCAACAGTAGAGTCTATTCCGTTAATTACCGCTTCTATTTTATCGAAAAAGCTCGCCGAGGGTTTAGATGCTCTAGTGATGGATGTCAAAATAGGTAATGGTGCCATTATGCGCACTATTGATGATGCTTCTGCTTTAGCAAATAGCATTGTCGACACTGCCAATGGCGCCAAGGTACCGACTCGGGCGCTTTTAACTGATATGAACCAAATATTAGGCACTACAGCGGGAAACAATCTTGAGGTGATAGAAACCTTAGACTATTTAAGCGGTAAATATCGCGAACCGCGTTTACATCAGATCACCTTAGAGCTAGGTGCTAACATGCTGATGTTAAGCGGCTTATTTAACGATAAAAGTAAAGCGATAGCGGCTTTACAGCACAGCTTAGATAGCGGCAAAGCCGCTGAGATATTTACTAAAATGGTTGCCAGCCTAGGTGGCCCAACCGACCTATTAGAAAAGCCAAGTCAATATTTAAAACCAGCCGCAGTAGAAATGGCTATAGTGGCACCAAGTAACGGCTATATTCAGTATCTTGATACTGTGGCATTAGGTATGGCCGTAGTTAGACTAGGCGGTGGACGAGCGCATCCAAACCAAGTAATTGATCCAACAGTTGGCTTTAGTCATATCCAAGCATGTGGCAGCAAAGTACAACAAGGCGATGTTATCGCCAAAGTACATGCGGCATCAGAGCAAGCGGCTAAACAGGCTAGTTTAGAATACATGAACGCGCTGCGAGTAACTAAACAATGCTCACCATCCTTGCCATTAGTGCATAAAACTATCGGCTGAGGTTTATTTGGCTAGCGAATAAAAAAGCCAGTAATTAGGCTGTCTAATTACTGGCTTTAGTTAGCGTTAACGTGGCTTATAAGCTTAGTTCTTTTGCCGTTTCATTGAATCAAAGAACTCATCATTAGTTTTATTCATTAATAACCGATCGATTAAGAACTCCATGCCGTCAGTTTCATCCATAGGATGTAGGATTTTCCGTAGGATCCACATTTTTTGTAGCTCTTCTTGTGAGGTGAGTAACTCTTCACGACGGGTACCAGAGCGATTAAAGTCGATGGCTGGGAATACGCGACGCTCGGCAATTTTACGAGATAAATGCAGCTCCATATTACCGGTGCCTTTAAACTCTTCGTAAATAACTTCGTCCATTTTTGAACCAGTATCAACTAATGCTGTAGCAATAATGGTTAAGCTGCCGCCTTCTTCTACATTACGGGCCGCACCGAAGAAACGTTTAGGTTTATGTAGGGCGTTAGCATCAACACCACCGGTTAATACTTTGCCAGAGCTTGGAATTACCGTGTTATAAGCTCGGGCTAAACGGGTTATTGAATCAAGTAAAATAATAACGTCTTTTTTGTGCTCGACTAAACGTTTTGCTTTTTCAATAACCATCTCAGCCACTTGAACGTGACGGCTTGCTGGCTCGTCAAAAGTAGAAGCAATAACTTCACCTTTAACTAAGCGCTGCATCTCAGTTACTTCTTCTGGACGCTCATCGATAAGTAAAACCATTAATACACAATCTGGGTGGTTAGCGGCAATAGACTGGGCAATGTTTTGCAGTAAAATTGTTTTACCCGCTTTCGGTGGCGCCACAATTAAACCACGCTGACCTTTACCTATAGGTGAAGCTAAGTCGAGTACGCGTGCTGTAATATCTTCACGACTACCATTACCACGTTCCATACGTAAACGTGAATTTGCATGTAGAGGCGTTAAGTTTTCGAAAAGGATTTTGTTGCGGGCTTGTTCTGGACGACCAAAGTTAACTTCGTTAACTTTTAATAAAGCGAAATAACGTTCGCCTTCTTTTGGTGGTCGGATTAAACCGGCAATACTGTCACCCGTTCGCAGGTTAAAGCGACGGATTTGGCTTGGTGAGACGTAAATATCGTCAGGACCAGCTAAATAAGAGCTATCTCCAGAACGGAGAAAACCGAAACCGTCCTGCAGGATTTCTAGTACGCCATTACCAAAAATTTCTTCACCGCTTTTAGCGTGTGATTTTAGAATGGCAAAGATAATGTCCTGTTTACGCAGGCGGGCCATGTTATCCAGGCCCTTAGACTCGGCCAATTGAACAAGTTCGTTGATCGGCTTTAGTTTCAGTTCTGTTAAGTGCATATTGATGGGTTTCTTGTTGATAAAAACAGAGTAAGCTTATCGGTTCGATAACGTAGATTTGGAAGTGGTTTTTTTCGACAGACAAGCGATGTTCGGGTAGTACAGTTTGTACTTATGGCTACACAATAGCAGCTGAAGCCATAGACGTCTAGTGTCAGAATAAAAAAAGGCGTATAAAAATACGCCTTTTTTGTTTGGTTTAGATATTGCTATCTAAAAATTCTTTTAATTGCGTTTTAGATAATGCGCCTACTTTAGTGGCGGCAACTTGGCCTTGTTTGAATAATAACAAGGTAGGAATACCACGAATACCAAACTTAGGCGGTGTATTTGGGTTATGGTCAATATTCACTTTAGCAACACTAACTTTGCCGCTATATTCTTGGGCAATATCATCAAGAATTGGTGCAATCATCTTACACGGGCCACACCATTCTGCCCAAAAATCGACTAATACTGGGGTATCTGATTTTAAAACATCAGTGTCAAAACTATCATCAGAAACCTGTAAAATATGCTCGCTCATGTATGTCTCCGGTTATACGTGCAGAATTACTGCAAAAAAGTGTTATCAATTTAAACCTGGCTGTTCCTTATTGCAAGCGTAACGGTTATGCTTAGCATGTATGAATAAAACTCACTTAACATCACATAAATTCGCCGATTTCGCATTGGCACCTCAGGTTCTTGCTGCTTTAGATGCGCAAGGTTATGGCTATTGTACGCCTATTCAAGCGCAATGTTTACCTTTAGCTCTCGCGGGCAAAGACATTGCAGGCCAGGCCCAAACTGGGACTGGTAAAACACTCGCCTTTCTAACTGCCACTTTTCATCACTTGCTAACACATCCTGCTAAAAGCAGTGGTCAGCCAAGAGCGATTATTATGGCGCCAACACGCGAGCTGGCAGTACAGATCCATCAAGACGCAGTAATTATGGCTGAAAAATCCAATTTACGTCTTGGTTTGATCTATGGGGGCGAAGGGTACGATACTCAACGTCAACTACTGCAAAATGGCGTTGATATTTTAATTGGCACCACAGGCCGGTTAATTGATTATTTAAAGCAAGGCTTATACGACTTATCGCAAATTCAAGTTGTCGTATTAGATGAAGCCGATCGGATGTTCGATTTAGGCTTTATTAAAGATATCCGCTTTATGTTTAATCGGATGCCTCCAGCTACTGAACGCTTAAGTTTACTATTTTCTGCCACGCTGTCATATAAGGTACAAGAGCTGGCATTTGAAAAAATGAATCAACCTGAACATATTCACATTGCGCCAGAAGAAATGACTGGAAGCCGGATATCAGAAGAGCTATTTTATCCTTCTGATGAGCATAAGCTGCCGTTATTACTGACGTTAATGGAAGAAGAATGGCCAGATAAAGCCATTGTTTTTGCTAATACTAAACACTGGTGTGAAGAAGTTCATGCTTGGTTAGAAGCCGATGGTCATCGTGTAGGCTTATTAACCGGCGATGTTATTCAGAAAAAACGTTTACGTATTTTAGAAGATTTTAGTAGTGGTAAATTAGATATTTTAGTTGCAACTGATGTTGCTGCACGTGGCTTACATATACCTAAAGTGAGCCATGTATTTAATTATGATTTACCCGATGACTGTGAAGATTATGTGCATCGTATTGGCCGTACAGGTCGAGCAGGCGAAAGCGGTAAAGCCATTAGTTTTGCTTGTGAACGCTACGCACTTAATTTAACGGCTATTGAAGACTATATTCGTCATCCGATCGCAGTGACTCAATATGATGCTACTGCTTTATTAGATGATTTGAAAGTGCCTAAGCCAAGAGCGCGTCGCCGCTCATCTGCACAAGCGCGTGGTACTGGTCGTAGTTCGGCAGGACGTAATAGTCATGGCCCAAGATCGCCTAGAAACAGACCTCGCTAGTTTAACTAGCTTAGCTGATCAATCTTTGCATGGTGATATTTATGCAGTGATTGACTTAGGCTCTAATAGCTTTCACATGTTAATGGTGAAGGTGATTGCGGGCTCAGTACAAGTGATAGGCCGGGTTAAGCGCAAGGTGCGCTTAGCTGCTGGGTTAGATCAACAGCAAATGCTCACTAATGATGCGATGACTCGAGGTTGGGAGTGTTTAGCATTATTTGCTGAGCGGCTGCAAGATATTCCATCCACACATATCCGTATAGTCGGCACGGCAACCTTACGTTTAGCTAAAAATTCAGCGCTATTTTTACAGCAAGCAGAAGCGATTGTCGGCCAAAAAATTCAAATCATAACAGGCGAAGAAGAAGCGCGGCTTATTTATCTGGGCGTTACTCATACCTCAACGCATCATGATAAACGCTTGGTGATTGATATTGGTGGCGCAAGTACCGAAGTTGTTGTCGGGACTGACCATACGCCTTCATTATTAGTAAGTTTAAATATGGGTTGTGTTACGTTTTTAGACAAATATTTTGCTAATCACGTCTTAAGCCAAACTAATTTTGAACAGGCCATTGCCGCAGCTGAACAGCAAGTGCAACCTTTAGTTAAATCGTATCAGGAGCATGGTTGGCAACTAGCTTTAGGCGCTTCTGGCACTGTGCAGGCTATGCAAGAAATTTTAACTGCACAAGGTACAGATGAGCATATTACCTTGCCTCGCTTAGAATCCATTATGCAGCAAGCAATAGCATGTAAAGTATTATCACAACTAACCATTACCGGTTTAGTCCAAGAGCGTAAATTAGCCTTTCCTTCCGGTTTAGCGATCTTAATAGCTTTATTTCGTCAGCTTAATATTAAAGCTATGATTTTGTCTGGCGGTGCCTTACGAGAAGGCGTGCTCTATAGTTTATTACCCCAGTTGCATCAGGCTGATGTGCGTAATCGTACTGTACAAAGCTTAATGATCCGCTACTTTATTGATCAGCAACATGCCTTAAGGGTAGCCGAGGTTACTAAAGACTTGGCCATGCAGCTTGAGCCTAGCTGGGATTTAAATCAGTTTGATGGCCATAGTTTACTAAATAGCGGCGCATTACTACATGAAATTGGCTTGTTAATTGAGTATAAAAACCATCACCATCATGGTGCTTATATTATTACTCATGCCGAGATGCCCGGCTTTACTCGTGCCCAGCAACAGTTGATTATTGCATTAATACATAATCATCGTGCTGATATTAATAATGATATTATTAGCAAACAAACTATGACTTCTGTGCTTTTAGCGCAGCGGCTAATTCGTATTTTACGTTTAGCTGTTATTTTATGTCTGCGACGTAAAGATGAAGCCCTACCGCAAGTCAGTATTAAAAGTGAGGCTGAACGACTGGTTATTACGCTGCCTGACGGCTGGCTAGAGCAGCACCCCTTGATGTCAGCAGAGTTAGAGCAAGAGGTGCAATATCAGCAACAGGCGGGTTGGCAATTAAGCGTTAATTAAATCCTGTTGCTGAGTATTTGCTTAGTTTAGTCAGTGTTTATTTAGCTTGTTGTAGCCAAATAGCGACTTGTTTTGCGAAGTAAGTTAAAATGCCATCAGCTCCTGCGCGTTTAAAGGCCAATAATGACTCCATAACGACAGGTTGCTCCGCCAACCAGCCATTGGCAAAAGCGGCTTTATGCATGGCGTATTCGCCACTAACCTGATAGGCAAAAGTAGGCACTGCAAACTCCTCTTTTACTCTGCGCACAACATCTAAATAAGGCATGCCTGGTTTTACCATCACCATATCTGCACCTTCTTCTAGATCTTGGGCTACTTCGTGTAAAGCTTCATTGCTGTTAGCCGGATCCATCTGATAAGTTTTCTTATCGGCACCTTTTAAGTTAGCAGCTGAACCTACTGCATCGCGGAAGGGGCCATAATAATGTGAGGCGTACTTTGCAGAATAGGCCATAATGCGTGTATTAACATGACCAGCCTCTTCTAAGGCCTCTCTGATAGCACCGATCCGGCCATCCATCATATCTGAAGGCGCAATAATATCAGCACCGGCAGCGGCATGTGATAAAGCCTGTTTTACTAAAGCATCAGTTGTTATGTCGTTCAAGACATAGCCGTTTTCGTCGATAATGCCATCTTGACCGTGAGTAGTGTAAGGATCTAAGGCTACATCAGTGATTAGGCCTAATTCAGGACAGTGCTGCTTTAATAACTTAACTGCACGTTGCATTAAACCGTCAGGGTGCCATGCATATTCAGCATCTAAAGACTTTATCTCAGCTGGGGTAACTGGAAATAAAGCAATGGCTGGAATACCCAGCTCAACCAATTGCTTAGCTTCAGCAAGCAGTAAATCAAGGCTCAGGCGTTCAATGTCAGGCATAGAGGCGATAGTTTCTCGTTGATTTTCGCCTTCAATAATAAAAATAGGGTAGATTAAATCTTTTACCGTTAGTTGGTTTTCAGCCATCATGTCACGGCTAAATGCATTGGCGCGCATTCGGCGTAATCTAGTAGCAGGGAAATAACGGTTAGTGTTCATGGATAACTCCTATGTTGAGAGCTGAGCAGTACTGCTCGACTGCGGATAAACTTGATTTCTGCCCTTGGACTTACTGAGATACAGCGCCTTATCAGCTTGGCTTACGTATTCAGTAATATTGCTGTCTTTAGTTGCGATTGCAGCATAGCAGCCCGCACTAATAGATATATTTAAGATGTGCTCATGAGCAATCAATGGCGCCTGATTAAGCTGCTGTAGAATGGATTCAGCCAGGCTTATTGCACCAGTGAGCTCGGTATTTGGCAGTATAATTGCAAATTCATCGCCACCGTAACGGCAAACTTTATCACAGCCACGTTTTAGCTGCGCTTTCATTAAGCTAACTAACTTGATAACAACCTGATCACCTATTAGGTGACCATTGTTATCATTAATACTTTTAAAGTGATCGATATCGATCAGGATTAATGCTAACGGCGTTTGTTCGCGCCGACTACGGGTAATTTCTGCTGCCATTTGCTGGTCAAAATAGCTACGATTATAGGCGCTGGTTAAGCTATCAATAAAAGACTGCTGTTGTAACAACTGATTTTTATCAGCAAGCTCATTAAGAGTTATTTGCAACTCAAAGCTATGACTACGTAATTCCGTGGCCAGGGCTGCCATTTGTTGTTGTTGTCGCTGCAAAAAAAACTTAGCGATTATAAAAGCGATAACGCTGCCTAAGCTAAAGCCCGCAATAAAATAGTAGCCTATTTCAGTCATGATGCTGCTGCGATTGAAAATTAAATAGTCGCTTACTATTTTCTAAGCTAGCAGCTGCAATATCTGAAACGGTGCATTGCTTTAATAGCGCTACTTTTTCAGCAACGTAGTTTATATAAGCTGGTTCATTGCGGCGTGATTTAGGTTTGGGCTGAATATTTTTAGGCAATAAAAACGGTGCATCTGTTTCTAATAATATTCGATCGTTCGGAATATAACGGATGGCCTGTTGTAATTCTGCGCCGCGTTTGTCATCACATACCCAACCGGTGATACCGATATATAAACCTAAATCTAAATATGCCCGTAATTGCTGGGTGTTGCCAGTAAAGCAATGTGCTACTCCACGTTGAATGGAGTGCTGTTTTAGCATGGCGATTTGAGTGTCAAAGGCATCGCGCTCATGTAAGTAAACCGCTTTATTATGCTGTATTGCTAGCTGCAATTGTTCTGCAAAAACAAGCTGTTGTTGTGGGCGAGGAGAAAAGTCACGATTAAAGTCTAGGCCGCATTCACCTACAGCAACAACTGAGCTTGCTTGTAGAAGCTGTTTAAGTTGCGCTAACCAGCTGTCATTAACTTGGCTAGCATAATGAGGGTGCACGCCGGCAGTGGTAACGATATTTATATTTGATTTATTAGCTTGTTGCTGGCAAAACTGTTGATTTTGTTCAGACTCGGCAATATCACTGCCAATGACAACTAAGTGATTAACACCCGCCGCATGCGCACGAGCAAGCATCTGCTCACGATCAGCTGCAAATTGATCACTAAATAAATTAACGCCAATATCACACCAAAAGTTCATGGAATAGCGCTAACTTATTGTTCACGACGAATTTTGATAGTGCGATTATTTTTATCGCTGCCTAGCATAAAAGAATTGAATATGCCGCGCTTAATATGGTGGCGTTCGCCAACAGCGATAGGGTAGTAATCACTACCTTGCTGGCGCCATTTTTGACCATTTTCAAACTCAATTTGCAGTTTATCATGAGCCGTATAATTAAAGTTTTTAACCGTTACATAGATTAAATCTGCATCTTGTTGCTTTGAATGCTCTAAACCAAAGTTTTTTTCTGTATTACTTTCGATCGGTTTAGTATTAACTTCTGAGTTTGATGAGATTGCCTGTTTAGAAGCCGTTACTGAATTAACATTAATAGCATCGTAGCAAACTAAACGTTTTAATGCATTTTGCTCAGCACGACATAGTTCAAGTGCTTGTTCTGTGGGAATGGCTGAGGCATAAAAGCTAGCGCTTAGTAGAACCATGCTAGTTACAAAGTACTTCATATATTATCTTCCTGTTGTTTAGTGTCTATAGACGGTTTATAAAACCGACTAAGAATTAAGCCTAACTCAAATAATAGCCACATAGGTAGGGCTAATAACGTTTGCGAAATAACATCGGGCGGAGTTAACAGCATGCCTAAAACAAAAGCGCCAACAATAATATAGGGCCGTTTTTGCGCTAAGGCATCACGTGTTGTTGCACCGGTCCAAATTAACAATAAAATGGCTACCGGAATTTCGAACGAAAGACCAAAAGCAAAAAATAGCTTTAAAACAAAATCGAGATAGCTACTGATATCAGTGGCTATAGTTACACCCTCTGGTGCAACACTGGTAAAAAAGCCGAACACGATAGGGAATACAACATAGTAAGCAAAGGCAATACCAGCATAAAACAGCAAGGTGCTGCTGACCACTAAAGGCGCCATCAATAGCTTTTCCCGCTTATATAATGCCGGAGCAATAAATAACCAGATCTGTAATAAAATATAGGGAATAGCTAAGCAAATTGCCACAATAAAGGTTAATTTAAACGGGGCAAAAAAAGGTGCGGCAACATCGGTTGCTATCATACTGCTGTTTTCTGGTAAAACGGCCATTAATGGTAAAGCTAGTAGATGATATATATCTTGGGCAAAGGCGGCTAAGGCTGCAAATACAATTAATACGGCAATAATGCACTTAAGCAGTCTATTGCGTAGCTCTATTAAATGGCCCAATAGGCTTTGAGTGTTAGGACTTTGGCTCATCAGGTGTCTTTGGCTCAGAGTGAACAGAGGGTTTGCTGGTTGATAGTGGTGCTGTTACGTCTGCAGCGGCTTGTTTTAGCTCTTCAAGCGCGGCCTGTTCGTCAGCAGTAAGATTGGTTAAACCTTTTTCTTCGGCACTTTTTAATTTTTGGTGTAGCTCATGGGCACGTAAGTTTTCGCTAAGCTCAGCCTGCATTTGTTGGCCAAACTGTTTTACACCACGAATAGTTTTATGCACAGAGCGCAGCGCACCAGGGAGTCGTTCTGGCCCCAGAACAAGCAGCGCTACTACACCAATAATAACAAGCTCCCAGAATCCCATAAGATTAAAGGTTCGTTTTATCTTTGCTTGCAGCGTTCTTTGTTGGCTGTTCGCTGGTGTCTGTTGTTGATTTCTCGGCTAATTGTGCCTTTTCTTTGTCGTCATCTTTGGCTGGTTCGTCTTTAATTGAGCTACGAAAACCTTTAATAGCATCGCCTAAGTCGGTGCCGATACCGCGTAATTTCTTGGTACCAAATAAAAGTACAATAATAGCCAGTACAATGAGTAACTGCCAAATACCTATGCCACCGAAGCCCATATTAAATCCTCTTATACAAATGACTAGTGTTTATTATAGCAACCTTTAATAACGATAACCTTAGTCTTTAGGTTATCCATGCTTTAAAAGTAAAAGCAATGCCAACGGCTATTAAGGGGGCTGCTAGCCAAGGGTTAGCAAAACAGAACACTATACTAGCACTGATTATACTCGCTGCTGCACAGGTGGCAGCAACTATTTGTTGGTTGCTTTTGCTTTGTTGTAACGATAGCTGTTGAACCTGCTTAAGTAACAAGCGCTGTTGCGCCGGGCCTTGCTCTAAATACTGATGCAACAAGGTGGGCATTTGGGGCATTTTTTCGGCCCAAAAAGGTAGGTTATCTTTAATTTGCCGCCAAATCGCTGGCAGTCCTATTTGCTGCTGCATCCAGTTTTCTAAAAAGGGCTTTGCCGTTTTCCATAAGTCTAATTGTGGATAAAGCTGGCGGCCTAAACCCTCAACATAAAGCAGGGTTTTTTGCAGTAAGACTAGCTGAGGCTGCACCTGCATATTAAAACGTTGGGCTGTGCTAAATAAGTTTAGTAACACATGGCCGAACGAGATTTCTGCTAATGGCTTTTGGAAAATAGGTTCGCATACAGTGCGAATAGCACTTTCGAACTCTTCCACTTTAGTGTCAGCGGGTACCCAGCCTGAGTCGACATGTAATTGTGCTACTTGGCGATAATCTCGGTTAAAGAAGGCGACGAAATTTTCTGCTAGGTAGCGTTTGTCTTCGGGATTTAAGGTGCCTACAATGCCACAATCTATACCAATATATTTAGGGTTGTTTGGCGTTTCATAAGAAACAAAAATATTACCTGGGTGCATATCGGCATGAAAAAAGCTGTCACGAAACACTTGGGTAAAAAACACTTCTACTCCACGCTTAGCTAATAGCTCCATATCGGTATTCTGAGCTTCTAAGGCTGCAATATCTGAAACCGGAATACCATAAATTCGCTCCATTACCATGACATTGCTTCGACTATATTCGCTATAAATACAAGGAATATATAAAGAGTCTGAGTCGGTAAAGTTACGTCTTAGTTGAATAGCGTTGGCGGCTTCGCGCTGTAGATCTAGCTCATCTAAAATGGTTTTTTTATATTCTTGAACAACTTCGCGTGGACGCAGCCTTTTGCCGTCGGGTAAAAAGCGACGAGCTGCATCAGCTAGGGTATCCATTAAGGCTAAGTCGGCTTCAATTTGCTGCCGGATATCTGGGCGTATAACTTTAATAACAATATCGGCCAGCTCGCCATCGTCAAGAATAAGCTTGGCGGTATGCACTTGCGCTATAGATGCTGAGGCCAGTGGTGTTTGATTAAAATCAACAAAGCGTTGCTCAATACTATCTAGCTCTAATGCTTTTTCAATCATGGCTTGAGCGGCTTGGCCAGAAAATGCCGGTACCTTATCTTGCAGTTTAGCCAGTTCATCTACTAAGTGAGCAGGGAATAAATCGCGCCGGGTAGAAAGCATTTGGCCAAACTTAATCCAAACTGGCCCTAAGCTTTGTAGGGCCAAACGTAATCTAACACCTACAGGTTGATCTGGGTGTTGGTTGCGTAACCAAAATAAGCACTTTCTGGCAAGTCGGCCGTACCAAGGTTGCCATTGCTGCGGAATAAGTTCATCCAAACCATATTGCAATAATGTTTTTTGAATTTGATAAAAACGGCTAATGCGCACTAAGACTCCTGATACTTATTTAGCTGCTGTTGCAACAAGGCTACACGGGCGGCAACGTCACTCACATGCTGGCTAAATTGGGCCACTTCAATTGATGTTGGGCTAAGCCGTAGCTCATCTTGGGCTAACTCGGTGGTTAACTCAGTTAGATGCTGGCTTTGCTCAGTAATATAACGCTGAATTTGTTCAATTGCTTTAGTCACCCGATGTGCGGCAGCATCACCTATATATACCGATAAGGCTTGAGCCCAGTCAGGATTGAGCTGTTCAAAAAAATAACTGAATTGTTGAGCAACTTGAATATCGCCATCAATTTGAAGCGCATCGGCTTTAATTAATCGAGTTAATTGGCTGGGATCTCGCAGCTGCTTTAGGCTAGTAAAATCGGTACTTATGGCACAATCTGTTGGTTCGTTATGCTGATTAAAAAGCAAGGTGTCTGTTGTTGCTGTGATGACTAGCGTTAAAGACAGCTCTCGTAGAGTAAACGAAAGCTGTTTGCCTTGTAGCTTAAGCAAGCCTTGTTTCGCATTAGGATCTAATTTAATAATACCGGCCACAGTCGCTTCTGCTGCAGCGCATAACAATTGTGGCAGTAAGGGTAGCATTAGAATTTATACCCGCGATGTAGTGCGACTATGCCACCGGTGAGGTTATGGTAGCTCACCTCAGCAAAGCCGGCCTGTTCCATCATGGCTTTTAAAGTTTCTTGATCTGGGTGCATACGAATAGACTCAGCTAGATATTGATAGCTTTCTTTATCGTTTGCGACTAATTGACCCATGGCAGGAAGTAACTTAAATGAATATAAATCATAAGCTTTACTAAGCCAAGCTTGCTCTGGCTTTGAAAACTCAAGTACTAATAAACGCCCGCCTGGTTTTAATACGCGAAACATAGAGCGCAGCGCGGCATCTTTGTCGGTTACATTACGTAAACCAAAGCCTATTGTTACTACATCAAAGCTATTATCGGCGAAAGGTAGGGCTTCAGCGTTAGCTTGCACATACTCAATATTATTAACTAAGCCTAAATCGCGTAACTTGTCTCGGCCAACATTAAGCATCGACTCGTTGATGTCGGCTAAAACAACTTTGCCGGTTGGGCCAACGCGCTTGGAAAATAACGCTGTAATATCACCAGTGCCACCAGCTAAATCAAGAACTTGTTGTCCAGGACGTACGCCGCTGCAGTCTAAGGTGAAGCGCTTCCATAGCCGGTGAATGCCGAGTGACATTAAATCATTCATAACGTCATATTTAGCCGCAACAGAATGGAACACATCGGCGACCATTGAAACTTTTTGCTTAGCTTCAACCGTTTTATAACCAAAATGAGTTGTGTTGTCGTTTTTCTGATCCATTAAATTGACCTATAAGATCTTAAGTACGCCTAGTGTAAGAGATAACGGCTTAGCAGCCAACTTATCTATCCACTTATCTGGACAATTTCTCATAAATTTAAGGTTACAAATGGAGTAACTACACTTTTAGTTTAGATTAACCGCCAATTAGCAGAGTTGAGATTACTGTTATATCTAATAAAACTAGTTACAATCAAGTGAACTCAGTCAGTGGATATACTAATGAAAAAGATAATTATTACATTAGCAACGCTAATATTATTAAGTGGCTGCGCTAGCAATGGACAGTCAACACAAGAGCAGAGTTTTTCGCAATTTGCTGACGCCTTATGGCAAGCAGAGCAGGACTTAACTCGGCCAGCTGCCGATGCGCTTTGGGATATGTCAGCCGCTAACTTAGAAAGCCAGCATCAACAACGTTTAGCTTGGTATGCGAAGCTTAAAGCGATTAACCCCAGTACTTTGTCGGATCAGGATCAAATAAATTACGCCATTTTAGATTATCGGTTAAGTAATGCTATTGATGAGTATAAATTTGGTGCTCATATGATGCCTATTACAGCTGAATCGGGGTTTCATTCATATTTATCATTTATTGCCAGCAATACGGCATTAAAAACAGAACAAGATTATAGAAACTACTTAGGCAAGCTTGCGGCTATTCCTACTTATATGCAGCAACAAACCGACTGGATGAAACAAGGCATAAAAACGGGTATGACTCAGCCTAAAGCTGTATTAAAAGGCTTTGAAGATAGCATTATTTCTTACGTAGTAGCAGAGCCAACACAGAGCGTTTACTACCAGCCTTTTTTACAGCAACCTGATTTTATTTCAACAGTAGTATGGCAAGACTTGACTGCACAAGCCGCTGATCTTGTTATGACAGAAGTCAATCCAGCCTATCAAGCATTTTATGATTTCATGGTTAATGATTATATGCCTGCCGCGCGTGACACTATAGCCGCTGAGGATTTACCACAAGGTAAAGCTTATTATCAAAATCGTTTAGAGCATTACACGACATTAAAAATGACACCTGAAGAAGTGCATCAACTCGGTTTAGCTGAAGTAAAGCGCATTAGAGCCGAAATGCAGCAAGTCATTGATGGTGTAAATTTTGATGGCACTTTCGCCGATTTTATTCACTTTTTACGTACAGACGAACAGTTTTACGCTAAAACGCCTATGGCATTATTACAATATGCCAGCTATTTATCGAAACAAGCCGACGCTCAGTTACCTAAGTTATTTAAAACCTTGCCTCGTACACCTTACGGTGTAGTGGAAGTGCCTGCTGAGTTTGCGCCTAAGTACACCTCGGGCCGTTACTCTGGGCCATCTCGTGATGATCAGGCAGGTTTTTATTGGGTTAATACTTATGCCTTAGATCGTCGACCTTTATATGAACTACCGGCATTAACTTTACATGAAGCAGTACCGGGACACCATTTACAAGTGGCGCTAGCACGTGAGCAAAGTGATTTAGCTGATTATCGCCGTAGCTTTTATACATCGGCCTTTGGTGAGGGCTGGGGCTTATATGCGGAACACTTAGGGCTAGAAATGGGCTTTTACCAAGATCCTTATAGCAACTTTGGCCGGTTAACCTTTGAAATGTGGCGCGCTGCACGCCTTGTTGTAGACACAGGTATGCATACTATGGGCTGGAGTCGGCAACAAGCTATCGACTTTTTAGCTAGCAACACAGCATTGTCTATGCACAATGTAACTACCGAAATTGACCGCTATATTAGCTGGCCTGCTCAAGCTTTATCTTATAAGTTAGGTGAGTTAACAATTAAACGTTTACGCGCTGAAGCAGAGCAAGCGCTTGGCAGTAATTTTGATGTAAGAGAGTTTCATGATGCAGTGCTTGACAATGGTAGTTTACCGCTTGCTGTTTTAGAGCAACAAATTGAGCGCTATATTCGCACTAAGCAAACAAATACTAAGTTGTAAATAAACTATTTCTAGGCAAGTCATTGTTAGTTTATGGTTTGCCTAGATTTTTTCGTAAATCTTTATGCTTACTGATTCAAGTTACACTCTTACTTGCACTTCTGGGCGCGTATCAATCTGGCCCTCCATATCTATTGCTGCAATATGTTGCCCTGATACAAGTAAA
Source organism: Rheinheimera sp. WS51 (assembly GCF_050936095.1). Classification (NCBI taxonomy): domain Bacteria; kingdom Pseudomonadati; phylum Pseudomonadota; class Gammaproteobacteria; order Chromatiales; family Chromatiaceae; genus Rheinheimera; species Rheinheimera sp. WS51. Next base: position 69,697 of record NZ_JBOTRC010000010.1, on the reverse strand, counting down.
GCGATATTGCCATTCACAACATGGCGCACGCAAAGTAGCTCATAACCAAATCTACGCAGCTCTGCAACTGCAAATTTTTGCGCAAAGTTTAAGTCGTCCCAGAAAGAGTGAATATCCTTATTTAGATGGCGTCTGTTTGTATGCATCTTTGACTCCAGCCAAAGTAAATCTAATTTGTTTAAATAGCTTAAGTAAAGATTCTTGCTATCGGAAAGATACCAAGGTGTATGGTAAGCGTTTATTGCACTCTATAGCATAGTATAGCCAGTTGTATTGTCCAATTTTCCGGCATAGCTATAGTTAAAAAAATAACTACAATCTTTGCTGATTAAATAGTTTTACGGCAGAATAACAACTTAAGCCCACGATTAAGGAAAGTAGATGAGCAAAGCATTAGATGGCTTATTATCATTGTTAAGGTTAGAGAAAATAGAGCAGGGCCTGTATCGCGGGCCAAGCCAAGACTTAGGCTTTAAGTCGGTGTTTGGTGGTCAAGTAATGGGGCAAGCTTTGTCTGCAGCTAAAGAAACCTTGGCTGAAGATAGAAAGTTGCATTCTTTTCACTCCTACTTTTTGCGTCCAGGAGATGCTTCTAGGGCGATTGTTTACGAAGTAGAAAATATTCGTGATGGTAAAAGCTTTAGCACACGTCGAGTAAGAGCGATCCAATACGGCAAGCCTATTTTTTATTTAACCGCGTCTTTTCAAACAGAAGAAACGGGTTTTGAGCATCAAGATGTGATGCCTGATGTGCCGGCACCAGAGCAGTTAGTGTCTGATTTAGATTTTTATCAACAACACGCTAACCTTATTCCTGAAGCTTTGCGCAGCAAATTTATTTGTGAAAAGCCAATTGAAATGCGGCCTGTTGACTTTCAAAACCCTTTTAAACCCAAGGTAAGTCAGGCTAAACGCTATGTTTGGTTTAAAGCCAATGGAGCTATGCCCGATGATTTGCGTGTGCATAAATACTTACTCGCTTATGCGTCTGACTTTAACTTCTTACCAACGGCGTTACAGCCTCATGGCAAGTCGTTTTTAGCGCCAAATATGCAAGTTGCGACTATTGATCATGCCATGTGGTTTCATCAAGATTTTCGTTTTGATGATTGGTTACTGTACGCCATTGATAGCCCCAGCGCTTCAGGTGGTAGGGGGCTAGTAAGAGGTCAATTCTTTAATCGAGATGGCGTTTTAGTTGCCTCAACAATTCAAGAAGGTGTTATACGCGCTTATCCTACCAGCCGCTAACTGCGGCTAGTAGGTAAAATGCTATGAATACTTAACAAAACATCGTTACGTAATAAGCTGTCTATGGCTTGATCAAGCTCGGTTAGTGAATCTGTAGCTAACATCCGGCTTTGGTCATCGGTTTTGGTGTAGCCATTATCGCGCAACGCATTTATTAATGTGGTAAATAGCTGCTTATCATAATACTCAGGTGCGGTAATGCCATGCTGTTGCAACAAGCGTTGTGCTAATAGGTGGCATTGCTTCTCTAAGTCAGCACGGTTTTGTGGTGCTTGGGTTAAAATAAGTTGTAATAGCATAGCGTAACGCTGCAAGGTATGTTCTGCATTATCAGCTAACAGGCTTAGCATAAAATAATGGCTACTTTGTTGCGCAGGAGCTAAATACTGATCGCCTTGCTGTTTGATAATATTAGCTTTGACAAAGTGATCTAATACCTGCAAACAGTAATCTTCAACATTATCTAGCTGTAGAAACATCTCTTGTTTTAGCAGAGGATAAAGTTGTTGCACAATGTGCAGTAATCTTTCCCGTTTTACTTCACGTTGGTGCAAAATCGCGTTGGCTAAAATCGACGGCATAATGAATAGATGTAGTATATTATTACGATAGTAGCTCATTAATATGGCGTTCTCGTCAGTCAGACTAATTAACTCACCAAAGTTATCTCTCTGCTGTTGTACCTTATCTAAACTAATGGCGTGCTCAATCAAGGTGCTGCTATTAGCGTCTGGCAGAGTCATTTGGTTATGATAAGGAGCTTGTTGTTGTAGCTGTAAATAGAAATCGACTTGCTGCTCTAGTTCTTGTCGAGTTAAGGTATGCTTTTCAGTGGCAAGTAGTGACAGCGCAATCAAATTGATACTGTTTAACGCAGCAGCTTGGTTAATCCGTTGCATAACATTGATAGATATATCATCGACAACACTAGCTAACCATTGCGGTTTTTGCACTTCTATAGGGTGGATATCCTGCTTCCAATTAGGCACAGTTTGATTAAGGTAATCATTTAACGTTAACGGCTGACCAAAATTAACATAACCATAGCCATAATCACGCAAATTACGAATGGCTTTAATAACACCAAACACAGACTCTTTCTTTTTACCTGAGCCTTGTAACTCACTTAGATAGGTGTTGACTTCCATAACATGTTCATAGCCTAAATAAACAGGGACTATTGTGACGGGACGATCAATACCTCTGAGCATCGATTGCAATGTCATGGCTAGCATGCCTGTTTTGGGCTGTAACAAGCGGCCTGTTCGGCTTCTGCCACCTTCAGTGTAATATTTTATTGAATAGCCTTTAATAAAGAGTTGGCATAAGTACTCGCGAAAAACGGCAGAATACAATTTATTACCACTAAAACTGCGGCGAATAAAAAAAGCACCGCCACGGCGAAAAATTGTACCCGCAGGCCAAAAGTTAAGATTAATTCCAGCCGCAATATGCGGTGGAACTAAGCCTTGTTGGTAAATAACGTAGCTAAGTAATAGGTAGTCCATATGGCTACGATGGCAGGGAACATAAACAATTTCGTGACCTTTTTGGGCTAAATCACGCAACACATCGGCATTGTGAACTTTTATTCCTGTGTATAGTTTATTCCATAACCAATTTAATACTCTATCCGCCACTCTTAGCGTGGATGAACGATAATCTGCGGCAATTTCTAGTAATAATTTATGCGCATTTTTTTGTGCTTGAACCAGAGAAATGTGTTTTGACTTTGCCTCTTCAGCAATGGCTTTTTTTAAAGCCGGTGCCGCCAGTAAAGAATTAAACAATTGGCTACGATTAACGAGTTTAGGGCCATTGGCCGCTAAACGTTGCCGGTAAAAGTGAAATCGTGACATCCGTAATAGCTTACGTGATGTATCGTCATCGGCGCCAAACTGAGCAGCCATTTGTTGTAAAGACAAAGCCGGAATAAACCGAACTAACGAATGACGACCAGAAACTAACACAATGAGTAACTTTGCCAGCCAGTTTGGCGCGTGCGCTTCACCGAGTAACCATTTGATACTATTCTCCTTGCCGGGTGCTCGGCCCCATAAAATTGACACAGGGATAATTTGTGCATTTAAGGTTGGGTTTTTCAGGTGCGCTTCTAACAAAGCTAAAGCCTGTTGATGGGCTGAAGTTTTACCGCGCTTTAATACTAAAGAATGAGGTTTTTCTAAAAATAAGGTGCGAAAGTGTTTTACACCATCTAGTACAACATAAGATGCTGGGTCGGGTAGTTGTAACTGCTTGCAAACGTGTTGTAATGCCGCTAAATCAGAACCCGACTCAGTAGGGCAAATATAAAAGACCGGTTGGCTAGTATCTAGTTGCAGCTCAGAAACCGGTTGTTCAGGAACAACTTTGTACTTCAGCAGCGGGCGTAAAGGCCACTTTAATAAGGCTGCAAACAATTTTACCGAGCGAAACATAATGATCCTATCCTCAAAAAAACCGGTGCGTAGCATACCACGTCGCGGCTTAAGCTTAAATTAGCATTAACTCAGATGCTTGCAATTGTACCTTGCCTGTATATACTAACAGTATCAACTGTACAGGTAACCAGCATATGAGACCACTTACGCCGCGACAGGCTGAAATATTACAACTGATCAAAGATTATCAGATTAAAACCGGCATGCCGCCAACACGTGCTGAAATAGCTCAGCAACTAGGCTTTAAATCTGCTAATGCAGCAGAAGAACATTTAAAAGCCCTAGCTAAAAAAGGGGCAATAGAAATGTTGCCAGGAACCTCTCGCGGTATTCGGTTAATTGATAATGATGAACCTGAACAACTGGGTTTACCTTTAGTGGGGAAGGTCGCGGCAGGCCAGCCTATACTCGCGGCTGAGCATGTACAACAGCATTATCAAGTTGATGCTAATATGTTTAAACCTTGTGCTGATTTTTTACTGCAAGTTGAAGGCATGAGTATGCAAGATATTGGCATACTGGATGGCGACTTATTAGCGGTTCATAAAACGAATCAGGTTGAAGCTGGGCAAGTTATTGTTGCACGTGTTGATGACGAAGTTACAGTGAAACGATTCAAACGCGATGGACACACCGTATTTTTATCGCCAGAGAACGATGATTTTTCCGTGATCAAGGTAGATTTACGACAACAGCATTTTGCCATTGAAGGTTTGGCTGTAGGCGTTATTCGTAAAGGCGGTTGGCTGTAAAATGTACTAAGCTCAACAGCTTATTTTTTAAAGGCACTGGTCTGACCTTAATGGTTTGCCGGTGCTTTTTTCGTTTTTGGGTTTACAGTTTGCATTCTATGAACAATTCTTAGTCTGCATAAGATTAAAAATAATTTAATCAATGTGGTTTCAGCGCTAGCCTCGAAACCTGAAAGTAAAATAATAATAATGTACTGATGAAACTGAAAACATAGATTCGGTGTGGGAATATAATAGCCGTGTAGTGCTGTGAACTTGGTTTCTGCAGTTTGCTTTGCAAAATGACAGAGGAGAAGTCCAGTGACGAAACCGAGTAGGCTTCGTTGGTCGCTGCCAGCTTTGCTATGCACAGCGTCAGTTAATGCTACAACAATGCCCTTAAATATGACTCAGGGTGTGTCTGATATTAGTCAGCAGGTTTATAACCTGCATATGACGATATTTTGGATTTGTTGTGGTATTGGCGTGGTTGTGTTTAGCTTGATGTTTTGGTCTATTTTTCGGCACCGAAAATCGCGCGGCGTAACACCAGCACAATTTCATGAAAGCACCAAAGTTGAAATAATTTGGACCGCAATACCGGTTGTTATTTTAATTCTAATGGCAATCCCTGCCACTAAGACACTTATTGCTATGGAAGATACCACTGAGGCGGATATCACCGTGTTAATAACGGGTTCGCAGTGGAAATGGCACTATCAGTTTTTAGATCATGATGTTGCTTACTACTCGTTACTTGCTACGCCCAAAGAGCAAATTAATAATCGCTTTAATAAAGAGCAAAATTACTTACTCGAGGTCGACAGACCGTTAGTTATTCCTACTAATAAAAAAGTCCGTTTTTTAATGACTTCTGATGATGTTATTCATTCTTGGTGGATGCCTGCTTTTGCTATTAAAAAAGACGCTAACCCTGGTTTTATCAATGAAACTTGGACTCGGGTTGAAGAGCCCGGTATCTATCGTGGCCAATGTGCTGAGCTTTGCGGTAAAGATCATGGTTTTATGCCTATTGTGGTTATAGCTAAAACACCTGAAGATTTTGCCGCTTGGGTGGCACAAGAAGAGAAGCGTAATGCTGATGCCAGAGCTGAAGAGCAGGCTTTATTAGCAATGAATATGTCAAAAGATGAATTAATGACTGTTGGCGAGCGGACTTATAATGGTCATTGCTCTGTTTGCCATCAAACATCAGGTGAAGGTTTGCCAGGTGTGTTCCCTGCATTAAAAGGCAGTGCAATGGTACTAAAAGATAAAGCAGCTCATATTAATATGGTACTGCATGGTAGTAGTGGCACAGCAATGCAGGCGTTTGCTAAGCAGTTAAGCTTAAAAGAAATTGCTGCGGTAATTACCTATGAGCGAAATGCGTGGGGTAATAATACGGGTGACTTAGTACAAGCTGCAGATGTACATGCAGTCTTAAATGGCAAAGGGGATGAGTAGATGAGCGCAATAACAGAGTCTGCCGTGGTTGACGAGCATCATGATCATAAACCTAAAGGCATAAAGCGGTGGCTTTACACAACGAACCATAAAGATATCGGCAGCTTATACTTAATTTTTGCCTTAGTGATGTTCTTTATTGGTGGCACTATGGCGATGGTGATCCGCGCAGAGTTGTTCCAGCCAGGTTTGCAATTTGTTGAACCACATTTTTTCAATCAAATGACTACAGTACACGGCCTAATTATGGTGTTTGGTGCTGTTATGCCTGCATTTACCGGTTTGGCAAACTGGATGATTCCGATGATGATTGGTGCGCCTGATATGGCGTTACCGCGGATGAATAACTGGAGTTTTTGGATCCTGCCTTTTGCGTTTTTAATTTTACTTATGTCACTGTTTATGCCAGGTGGCGGTCCGTCTTTTGGTTGGACCTTCTATGCGCCACTATCAACAACATACAGTAGTGATAGCACTGCTTTATTTGTGTTTTCTGTCCATATTATGGGGATCTCATCAATTATGGGTGCGATCAATGTGATTGTAACCATCTTCAATATGAGAGCACCGACAATGACATGGATGAAAATGCCGTTGTTTGTTTGGACCTGGTTAGTGACAGCATTCCTATTAATTATGGTGATGCCGGTACTTGCTGGTGCTGTCACTATGGTATTAACCGATAAGTATTTTGCTACTAGCTTCTTTGATGCAGCAGGAGGCGGGGATCCCGTCTTGTTCCAGCATATTTTCTGGTTCTTTGGTCACCCTGAAGTCTATATCATGATTTTACCTGCCTTTGGTATTATCTCGAGCATAGTGCCGACCTTTTCGCGAAAACCATTATTTGGCTATGCCTCTATGGTTTACGCAACTGGTAGTATCGCCTTGCTGTCGTTCTTAGTTTGGGCGCATCATATGTTTACCACCGGTATGCCCGTGTTTGCTGAACTGTTTTTTATGTACTGCACTATGCTTATTTCTGTCCCCACTGGTGTAAAAGTATTTAACTGGGTTGCGACCATGTGGCGCGGAGCCATGACCTTTGAAGCGCCTATGATGTTCGCTATTGCATTTATTGTCTTGTTTACCATAGGTGGGTTTTCAGGGTTAATGCTAGCGATAACGCCAGCAGACTTCCAATATCATGACACCTATTTTGTGGTGGCCCATTTTCATTATGTGCTAGTCACTGGCGCGGTATTTTCAATTATGGCTGCTGCCTATTACTGGCTACCAAAGTGGACAGGGTTTATGTATGACGAAAAGCTGGCGCAATGGCATTTTTGGTGTTCGCTAATATCGGTCAACCTGCTGTTTTTTCCAATGCACTTTGTTGGTTTAGCCGGTATGCCAAGACGTATTCCTGATTACGCGCTGCAATTTGCAGATTTCAATGCCTTAATCAGCGTGGGTGGCTTCTTGTTTGGCTTATCACAACTGCTATTTGTTTGGGTTGTTGTTAAGTGCGCCAGAGGCGGAACTAAAGCTACGGCACAAGTTTGGGAAGGAGCAAAAGGGCTTGAGTGGGAAGTAGCTTCACCTGCACCTTATCATACCTTTACCACGCCACCAGAGGTGAAGTAGCGACATGATAAAGCCTGTGCATAAGATATTAACTCGAAAACTAGTGGTGATATGCTTGGCCATGTTTGGCTTTGGCTTTGCATTAGTCCCGTTATATGACGTGTTCTGTGATCTTACGGGTATAAATGGCAAAACGGCAACAACAGCGGCGTCAACTGATGCGGCTGTTATAGATACCAGCCGTGAAGTTATTATTGAGTTTATTGCACGGCCTAATAAAGATATGCCTTGGTTATTTAAGCCTGAAACGCGTCGAATAAAGGTGCATCCAGGTGAAGTGCATCGAGTGAATTATCTAGCAACTAACCCAACTCAGCGCTTAATTATTGGCCAAGCCGTACCTTCAGTCGCCCCTGGGCAAGCAGCATTATTTTTTCACAAAATAGAGTGTTTTTGTTTTAGCCAGCAACAACTAGCTGGTGGCAAAGACATGTTGATGCCTTTACAGTTCTATGTTGATCCGGCATTACCAAAGCGGTTTTCTACAATAACGCTGTCTTATACTTTGTATGACGTTACAGCGAATATGCAAGAAATTGCCAGCATGCCGACAAAAATTGGGGAATAACATGAGTAACAGTTACGAGAAATATTATGTTCCCACGCAAAGCCCTTGGCCTATTGTAGGTGCGGTTGCGTTATTTTTAATTGCTTTTGGTGCTGGCCATTATATTAACGATATTAATTATCAGCGAACCGGTTTTGGCGGCTACTTATTGTTTGCCGGTATAGCCACGCTTATTATTATGTTGTTTGGCTGGTTTAGAAACGTGATTGATGAGTCGATGAGTGGCTTATATAGCAATCAGATGTCACGTTCATTTCGCTTAGGTATGAGCTGGTTTATCATGTCTGAAGTGATGTTTTTTATGGCTTTTTTTGGCGCCTTATTCTATGGCCGGATTATCGCCTTAGATTGGCTTAGTGGCGGTAGCAATAATGCCAGCACCTTTGCCCTGTTATGGCCAGAGTTTCAAGCAAGTTGGCCGCTACTTAAAACCCCTGGTGGCACAGAAACTCAAGCAATGCCAGCAACTGGCTTACCCATGATTAATACTGCCTTGTTACTCATTTCTTCTGTCACTTTACACTTTGCCCATACTGCGCTGGAAAAAAGTAAACGCGGTCAGTTAAAGTTAATGCTGTTTTTTACCTTAGTGCTTGGCGCAAGCTTTTTATGCCTGCAGGTGTATGAGTATGTGCATGCTTATCGTGACTTAGGCTTAACTATGGCTTCAGGTTTTTATGGCAGCACCTTTTTTATGTTAACCGGTTTTCACGGTGTGCATGTCACCTTAGGTGCCATCATCTTATTCTTTATCTTTTTACGGGTATTAAAGGGGCATTTTACGCCTGAAAATCATTTTGGTTTTCAGGCGGCGGCTTGGTATTGGCACTTTGTCGATGTGGTCTGGCTGTGTCTATACGTGTTCGTCTATGTTTTGTAACCCGGTTAAGACGGAGTCGCGTTTGGCTGAATTAAGCCAAACGCAATGGCACAAAAAATTAGTAATAAAAGTAAGACCGAAATAATTAAGCGTCGCCCTAAAAAGCGCGACATGCTGACGCCCGATTGTGATGGGCGCAGCATTAAGATCCCAGCACGAAATAAATTAAAAATAATAAAGAGTAGTAGTGCAATGATAATAAGTTTAATTAACATAAATAGTGCTCTATTAGGTCAGACATATGCGGATTAAAGTGGCAAATCATGTTTTTGCCGTACGCGTAACGTGGTTGTGTTTAACTGTGGCTGCTTTTGTTATTTTAATCAACCTATCTTGGTGGCAGTTACAACGAGCAGAGCAAAAAACTGTACAGCTTAATCAGTTAGCACTACAGGCAGAGCAAAGTGTATTAACCGCTGCTGCGCTAGAAAACCTAGTCAGTGATAACCACAGTGTTGAGTTAGATGGTTTGCAGTTAGCTACATCCGCAAGCTGGCAAGCTCCTTATATTTGGTTGTTAGATAATCAAATTGTTAAAGGAAAAGTTGGCTATGATGTGATTGTGGCCGCTAAGCTTGCTACAACAAATAAGCTATTACTGGTTAATCTAGGTTGGATTGCCGGCACTGATTCTCGAGATAAATTACCTGCTGTTGAGATCCCTGCGCAATTAACACTGCAAGGCGTTTTGCATACTGATGTTGCCGGCATGCTGTTATTAGGCCAAAACATAGAAAGTTCGGAGCACTGGCCAATGCGGATCCAGCAAGTTAACTTTACTGCGATAGCCGAGCAGATTGCCCAGCCTATTTATCCTGCATTGTTATATCAGCAACAACAAACAGGTTTTATTCACCATTATCAAGCTGTTGTCATGCCTCCTGAAAAACATCAAGCCTACGCCTTGCAGTGGTTATTGTTAGCTATTGTCGTGCTAGGGGTGGCATTAGCAGCGAGTCATCAAGGAAAGGTCGTTTATGGCTAAAAATAAATTCTTACTGCTATTTATATTATGTTGCGCCGTACCATTAATTTTAGCCTACCTAGTATTGAGAATGGGTTGGTTTGAAAGTGGAGTTACCAGTAAAGGCCATTGGCAAACCGAAGAAGTGTTTGTATTAGAGCCGACAGCTGAGCAAGCGCATTGGCGTATAACTGTGTTGCCAGCCAAGGAATGTGAGCAACTATGCCAAAATGCGGTTTATACCGTTCAGCAATTATTTATTGGTTTAGGCCGCAAACAGCAGCAAGTTCAACCGGTGCTAGTGACTACAGAACCAATGACAACCTTACCTAGCAGCTTTAACCAGCATACAGCTAAGCAGCAACTCAATGCCGAATTAGCGAATCATATTGTGCTGGTAGATTATCAAGGCTTAGCTTTATTGCGTTACCCGATGCCTAACACAGAAGATGAAATGGTGTTAACGGCAAAAGCGTTACGCCAAGATTTATTAAAGCTGCTCAATTACGATAGGACAGAAGTATGACAAGACAACGCTGGTTGGCTAGCTTTGCCATTATTCTAACATTGTGCGTCATAACCTTAGGTGCTTATACTCGACTTACTGATGCCGGTTTAGGTTGCCCTGACTGGCCAGGTTGTTACGGTTTTTTAAAAGTGCCACAGCAAGATCATCATATAGCGCAAGCGATGCAAGCCTTCCCTGATCGACCTGTACATGCGGAAAAAGCTTGGAACGAAATGATTCATCGCTATTTTGCCGGCAGTTTAGGCGTATTGATTGCCTTGATTTTTGTTACTAGCTGGTGGCGAGCCGCGAAGCCGAAGCTTATTCCTAGTGCATTATTGTTATTAGTTGTTTTTCAAGCAGCCTTAGGCATGTGGACGGTAACCCTTAATTTAATGCCGCTAGTGGTTATGGGGCATCTGTTAGGTGGCTTTGCACTATTAAGTTTATCCGCTGTTTATTGGCTGCAGTTACAGCCTAAATTACCCGCGCAATCTGAATTAGTAGGCCTAAAACCTTTAGCCTATTTAGCGGTTATTGTTGTGATAACTCAAATAGCGCTAGGCGGTTGGACTGCTGCTAATTATGCGGCTTTAGCCTGTATAGAATTGCCTGTATGCGAAGCTGGTTGGTGGCAACGTATGGATTTAATTGCTGCCTTTGATTTGCATCTAGGCCACGACGATTATGAATATGGCGTTATGTCGGCAGAGGCGAGGCAAACTGTGCATGTATTACATCGCTTTGGAGCTATAGTCACCTTTAGTGTGGTGGCACTGTATTTATGGCAATTATGGCGCCGAGCTATACAACCCAGAATTCGCAAGCTTACCCTAATTGCTATTGCCTTACTCATAGGCCAATTTTGCTTAGGTGTAATGAATGTTGTGCTGCACTTACCTTTAGTAAATGCGGTTGCCCACAATGTTGTGGCAGCTAATTTATTGATGGTGTTAGTGTTATTGTTGGTACAAGTGCCGAGTAAAGTGTCGGCAAGGAGTCCGCATGCTGAGTATAAGTAAACCCGTTGATTTTACCGCTGTCTGCAAAGATTATTTAGAACTAACTAAACCCAAAGTAGTGGCTTTATTAGTGTTAACCGCCTGGGTAGGTATGATGCTTGCGGTGCCTGGGTTACCAAATATGGTGACGGTAATAGTGGCGACACTAGGTATTGGTTTGCTATCTGCTGCTGCAGCAGCAATGAACCATGTGGTCGACCGTCGAATTGATGCTCAAATGGCGCGAACCTATAGTAGGCCCATTGCAAAGGGGCGTATAAGTAGTAAACAAGCCAGTGTGTTTGCTACTAGCTTAGCGATACTAGGTTTTTTGCTATTATATTTTGCTGTTAATGCGTTAACCGCTTGGTTAACCTTGGCAAGTTTATTTGGCTATGCGGTGGTATACACGCAATTTTTAAAACGCGCCACACCACAAAATATTGTGATCGGTGGTTTAGCCGGTGCCATGCCACCGCTACTTGGTTGGACGGCGGTTGCCGGTGAAGTACACGGCCATGCATTATTGTTGGTAATGATAATTTTTGCTTGGACACCGCCACACTTTTGGGCGCTCGCTATTCATCGCAAAGCTGATTACGCTAAGGTAAATATGCCCATGCTGCCAGTAACACATGGTATTGAGTTTACTAAAAGTATTATTTGTTTATATACAGTGCTTCTTTTTATAGTATGTTTAATGCCTTATTTAGTAGGGATGAGCGGTGCGATTTATTTAATAGGCAGTGTTATTTTAAACCTGCGCTTTATGCAGTACGCGTGGCGATTAAAGCTTGCGGATGAAAAAACAGATTTAGCCATGAAAACATTTAAGTTTTCTATAGTGCACTTGATGACGTTGTTTCTTTTACTGTTAGTTGATCATTATATAAAGGTATCCCCCTTCTATGTTACGTAATTTTATTGTTGTTATCCTTGCTTTGGCGGCTGTCGCTGCGGGCGTTATGTTTTATCAAATGCAGCAGTCTAGTGCAGAGCCGCAGAATGCTTTAGTTTTTCCACAGCCTAGAACCTTAAGTGACTTTAACTTAACGGATCAATTTGGTGAGAAGGTCGACAGAGAGCGGTTATATGGTCAATGGACTCTAGCGTTTGTTGGTTATACATATTGCCCAGATATTTGCCCATTAACCTTAGCTAAATTAGCTGGAGTTCAGCCGGAACTGGCAACTATGGTAGAGGAGCCGTTAAAGGTATGGTTTATTTCGGTTGATCCTAATCGAGATACGGTGCAACAGTTAAATAATTATGTGAACTATTTCTCACAGCCGGCTGTGCTAGGAATGACAGCAGGCCATGATCAGTTATTTCCTTTTGTGCGTCAGCTTGGCTTAATGTATGCCATTAGCAGCACAACTGAGCCGAATTATTTAGTGGATCATAGTGCTTCTATTGTATTAATTAATCCACAAGGCCAATTAGTGGCAATGTTCAAACCGCCACTACAAGTAGGCGAGCTACCTGTAGTGAGTGCTGAACAGTTGTTAACTGATTTCCCGTTGGTTTTACAAAAGCTTAATCAAGCCTAAGCCAAGGTTGTGAGTACCAATAGTAATAGCCTTTCTTGCTAAGTGAGGGGGCAGTACAGTTATAGCGACTACGACCTTTAGCTAAAGGCTTGCTAGCTTGCACGCTAAAACTGTTTTTAGTTATCCAGTTAGGTGTTAAAACCTGACCTGAGGCATAGCACTGTAATTGACTAGGCTGAAAGTCGTCTACCTTTAAGGTTAAGCCTAATGTGGGTGGGTTTGTTTTTTGTATTAAAGAGTCTGTTTGCTGCTCATTAGTAATAGTAAAAGCTAAACTGCGAAACTTCTGACTAAGTTGAGTTAAATCTGCATATTGGCCGGCAGCTGGGAACCTGGGGATATGAGTTAAAGAAGTGCTATTACCTACAGCGCCTGAATGTTGGCCAATGCCGATGAATCCCAGCTCAGATACTAGTTGTTCAAGGGCTAGGCTATATTCCCCATAAGGGTAAGCTAACCATTTATGGGATTGTCCGGTGTGCTGTTTAATTTTCTCTTCTGCCTGCAAAATGCTTTGCTGCATGCGCGCTTGCCAAGCTTGTGTGGTTTCCCCTGCTTCTGGAGCGGCCATATGCTCATGCCACATAGCATGGTTAGCGATTAAAACACCTTCATCAGACATTTGCTTAACTTGTTGCCAGCTTAATAAAGGGCCGTCTTGCTTATCAATGCTGCCAGGGCTAATAAATAGGGTATAGGGATAACCAAACTGTTGTAAAATAGGCCTTGCAGTGGTGAAGTTATTTTCGTAACTATCATCAAAAGTGATAACAACACTATTATCAGCAATAGGCTGGTTGGTTTTAAGTTGATTAATTAAGACATCAAGGCCAATAACGTTAAAGTTATGATCTTTTAAATACTGTAAGTGGCTTCGAAATTCATCTGCTGTGACGCTTGTTACTCTAGGGGTATCATCAGCAACATGGTGATAAATAAGAATGACCGCAGCCTGAGCAGGCTGTAATGTTAAATAAAACAGGCCAAAAAATAAAGTTAATAACCGCAGCATAAAATCCCCTAGCTGAAATAATAAAGGTTGCTGTTATATCACAGCTAGGGTCTCGCTTTAGGTAATGTTTAATACCCTAGCTTGAAGATGCTATTAATAGTAAGAGTGTTCGCCAGCTTGGTGCTCTGTAATATCACGCACTCCGGTTAGCTCACCGTTAAAACGGTTTAATAACTCTTTCTCGATGCCTTCTTTTAAGGTCAGATCAACTTGAGCGCAACCATTACAACCACCGCCAAACTCTAATACGGCTACACCGGCTTCTGTTAGCTCAATAACGGCAACACGGCCACCGTGATTCGCTAGTTGTGGGTTAATCTCGGCATCAATCACATATTGCACGCGTTCAAGTAATGGCGCGTCGTCACTCACCTTACGTACTTTGGCGTTCGGCGCTTTTAATGTTAGCTGTGAACCCATCTGATCAGTGACAAAATCAATTTCAGCATCGACTAAAAAGGGTTTACTCTCAGCATCAACTACAGCATCGAAGCCGGTGAAATTAAAGCGTAAGTCGGTTTCTTCAACCGCATCGGGTGGACAATAAGAAACGCCACACTCAGCTTGCACTGTGCCTGGGTTGACAACAAAGACACGAATTAAGGTGCCTTCAGGTTGGTTAGATAATAGTTTTGCAAAGTGTGCTTGTGCTTGTTCTGAAATAGAAATCATTTTAGTACCCGACTAAATTACTAGGTTAATTACTATGATACTCCTCCTGTTTATTGGATGCCAGCCCAGCTTGAACTTTGCTTTCGGATCTGGCTAACTTAGCGGCTGCTAAGAGGATATCACAATATGAAATATGTAAGTTTACTGACCTTGGCGCTATTTAGTTGCCTTAGTACTGCTCAGATACAATATGCACCAACAGCCGAAAAACCAAGTGTTCCTAGTCCAAAACAGGCGTTAGGTTTTACTGTAGGTGAATGGCATGCGCGTCATGATCAAATTCAGCACTACTTTAGCCAATTAGCTGACAAGTCGCCACGAATGCAGTTAGAGACTATTGGCTATAGTCATGAAAAAAGACCCCTGCTGCAACTCGTTATATCTGCGCCAGAAAACGTACAGCGTTTAGATGAAATTCGCCAGCAACATATTCGGGCAGCACGAGGCGGCGTTAAGCCCGCTGCTGATGCTCCGGTGATCATTTGGCTTGGTTATAGTATCCATGGTAATGAGCCCAGCGGAGCTAACGCGTCATTGCTTTTAGCGCATTATTTAGCTGCTAGTGATGATCCAAAGGTTATTAACTGGCTAAAGAATGCCGTAATACTGGTGCAGCCTAGTTTAAACCCTGATGGTAACGACCGTTTTGCTCTGTGGGCCAATATGCACAAAGGTGCCACAGCAGTTGCAGATAGGCAACATCGTGAACATAACGAGCCTTGGCCCAACGGACGCCCTAACCACTATTGGTTTGATTTAAACCGTGATTGGTTGCTATTACAACATCCAGAGAGCCAAGCCCGCATAACGCAATACCAGAAGTGGCTGCCTAATATTGTGGGTGATTATCATGAGATGGGGACCGATAGTACCTTCTTTTTCCAACCGGGTATTCCTAGTCGTAATTCGCCTTTTACACCAGAGCGTAACTTTGAACTGACTAAAACATTAGCGACCTATCATGCAGCGGCTTTAGATCAGACTAATAAGTTGTACTATACGCAGGAGTCCTTTGATGATTTTTATGTTGGCAAAGGGTCTACTTACCCAGATGTTCAAGGCAGCGTTGGCATTTTATTTGAACAAGCCAGCAGTCGCGGTCATTTGCAAGAAAGTATCAATGGTAATTTGAGCTTTCCTGATACCATTCAAAATCAATTTACCGCTTCACTGTCAATGATTGACGGCGCGGTTGAGCAGCGTAAAGCATTATTAGATTACCAACATCAATTTTATAAAGATGCCAAGCAACAAGCCAAAGACGATAAAATAAGTGGTTATATTTTAACGGAGCCGGCTGATAAAACCAGAATGGCCGCTTTACTAGATACGCTTAAACGCCACCAAATTAAAGTGTATCCGCTGGCTAAAGACTGGAAAAATAGTGGCGAAAAATACCCGGCTGATACCAGCTATTATGTGCCATTAGAACAGGCGCAATATAAATTTATAAAAGCAGCGTTTAGCACCGAAACCTTGTTTAATGATAATACTTTCTATGATGTGTCAGCTTGGACCTTACCTTATGCTTATAATATTCAGTTTAAGCCAGTTAAAAGCCAGCCTAGCGAAAATGTATTAGCAAAGCAGTGGCAAAAAGCGTCACCTGAGCCTTTAGCCTTAGCCTCAGGTGCTTATGCCTATGGTTTTAATTGGCACGATCAGCAAGCGCCTTTATTGCTTCATGCCTTATTGGCCGAAGGGCTGCAAGTTCGGGTTGCTATGAATGATATATCTACCCAAACAGCACAAGGTAAGGTTGATTTAGCCAAAGGGGCAATGTTAATTCCTGCTGGCCTACAGCAGGGTGAATGGTTTGCCAAACTGCAGCAAGTACAAAAGCAATTTGATTTGCCAGTTTATGCCATCACTACCGGCTTAACCAGTAAAGGTAGTGATTTAGGTAGTCGTAATCTACTGCCAGTGACTTTACCTAAAGTATTGCTAATTGCAGGCCCAGGCATCAGCTCAACAGAAGCAGGTGAAGCTTGGTATAATATTGAACGCTTAGGCGGCATTTCACCTAGTATTGTAGAGCCGCAGCGCTTTTCAGCAATAGACTTAAATCGCTATAGCCATATTGTGTTACCTGATGGTAGCTACACACAATGGTCAGATGCCGATGTCACTAAACTAAAAGCATGGGTGCAACAAGGTGGTGTCTTGTGGGGGCATAAGCGTGCAGCTATGTGGTTGGCTGAGCGTAATATCATCAAAACCGAAACTTGGACAGCTGCTGAGATGTATAGTCTAATTACAGCAGAAAACTTAAGTTATGCTGATCAAGAGCAGTTAGCGGGTAAACAGCGTTTAGCTGGCGCTATTTATCAGGCGGAATTAGATTTAAGTCACCCTTTAGCTTTTGGCTTTACTCGCAAAGAGCTGCCAGTGTTTAAAAATAGTGTTTTACTATTAAAGCCCAGTGAACAGCATTTTGTTAATGTAGCTTTATATAGTGCATCACCGCAATTAGCCGGCTTTACAGCAACAGAATACATTCCAAGAATAAGCCAAAGCGCAGCCCTTATTGCCCATAATTACGGCAAGGGTAAAGTGATAGCAATGACCGATAACCCAGTATTTCGTGGCTATTTCTTTGGTTCAAGCCGGTTGTTAATTAATGCGCTTTATCTTGGCCACAGTATAGATGCGAGTGCAAAATAGTTGTTAATCTAAAACCGTAACGGCTAAAGTCCATAAGCTAATATGGCTGACGCCGTTACGTTTTAATAGTCGACACACTTCATTTGCTGTTGCGCCTGTTGTAACCACGTCATCAATTAATGCAACATGTGGAGGTAAAGTAGCACCAGCTTTTAAGCAGAATGCTTGCTTTAAATTATGCTGCCGCTGTTTGCGGTTTAAGCCTACTTGGGCTGTATTTCTATGTTGGCGCTCTAGTACATGCAGTAAGGGTATATTAAATTGCTTAGCTGCCACTGTTGCTAAAATTTCAGCTTGATTAAAGCCTCGAATACGTTGTTTAGCTGGATGCATAGGCACATATAGAATAGCATCAGGCAACATATCTGCGTGATGATGGTACTGTTGGAGTAATTGGCTAAATTGTTGTTGTAAAAGTTCACCTGCGCCATGGTTTGCAAAGAATTTCCATTGTTGGATCCAGTGTTGGTAAGGCTGGCCGTAATAGTCTAAGGCAAGTAGTTGCTGAAATAGTGGTTGTTTAAGGCTTTTGTTTACTACTGGTAAGCTAAGCAGATTATAATGGCATAATGTTAAAGGCAGCTTAGGTAAGGCTTGCTGACAATCGTTGCATAGCTGATGTTGTGCTGACTGCACGGGCAAAGCGCACCATAAACAAGGCGAAGGTAGAATAAGGTGCCAGTAATGACGTAACGTCATCACTATCTGCGCTATCTTAATCAATTAACCATTTAACTTATAACAAAAAATTAACTATGAATAAGACTAGCACATCTAAATTACCAACGCTGGTATTGTTGCATGGCTGGGGCGTTAACCAAGCGGTGTGGCAAAGTACAAAGCGCGCTTTAGCTGAGACGGTAAATGTAATTACCCTAGATCTGCCAGGCTTTGGTGCTGAACGGCAGTTTCCTCAGCCTTACCAACTAGAGCAAGTTATAGAGCAACTCGCCAGTAAAATACCAGATCAAAGTTATGTTTATGGTTGGTCGTTAGGTGGCTTAATAGCCACGGCATTGGCAGATAAATACCCTAATAAAGTGAAACAATTAGGCTTAATTGCCGCATCACCTTGCTTTTTAGCTCAAGCTAATTGGCCCGGTATGGCAGAGCAGGTGATGCAACAATTTGCTCAGGCTTTAAGTAAAAATCTTAGTTTAACGATAGAGCGTTTCTTGGCTATTCAAGCTTTGGGTAGCGATAGCGCCAGAGCAGATATTAAAACGTTAAAACAAGCTATTCTGGCGTACCCAGAGCCTGAGGCTGCTGCTGTATCTGGTGCTTTATCTTTACTTAGTACTACTGATTTACGACAGAGACTGCAGCAATTAAAGATGCCTATAGTTGGCTGTTTTGGTCGGTTAGACTCTTTGGTGCCAATTGCAATTTTGCCTGTTTTACAGCAATTAAAACCAACTATACAGGCTACGACGATAGCTGCGGCTTCACATGCGCCTTTTATTTCACATCCAGATCTTTTTATTCGTTGGCTTAAGGCGTCGTTGCAACCGGTTTAACAAAGCAACTGGCTTTTCAGTTGAAAATGGTTAATAATTAACCATTGAAACACTAAGCTAAATATATTCTTCTAAGGTGGTTAATATGGATGTAAAGTCTGCATTTATATCTGGTGTGCAAGGTTATCAAAGTGCTGTTAACAGCGCGACGACAGCCACTCGTGCTATTAATCAGCCTGACTCTACTCAAGCAGGATCTAGCTCGTTAACAACAAGTGTAGTGCAATTAAAACAAGCCGAATTAGCGGCACAGGCTAATGCGCGTTCAATTACAGCTGCCGATCAAATGCTTGGTTCGGTGATTGATATACGGGTTTAATATGATTACCTCGCACTATCCAAATGTCAGCATTAACACGGCGAACCCGCTTACTGAACAGGCTAGGGTTGATAACTCGCGGCTTGATTTATTTTCTCCAGTAAAATCAACGGAAAAATCGGCTGCAGAAAAGCCCGTTACGGCTGATGATAAATCAACAAGTAAGGGTACTGATCAGCGTCGCTCTGATGCGACAGATAATAGTGCTGATACTTATCAAGCTATTAATCCCCGTTCAAAGCAAAACTCTGAGCAAGAAGCAAAACAAGATCAGCAAGCAGAAGCTAAACAAAAGCAGGCTGAAGCTGCTGAGTTAAAGCAAGTTGAGAAGTTAAAAGCGAGAGACCTTGAGGTTAAAACGCATGAGCAAGCGCATGCTAGTGTTGGTGGAAGCTATGCCGCAGCACCTAGCTATAGTTATGAGCAAGGGCCAGATGGTAAGCGGTACGCTGTAGGTGGGGAAGTGCAAATTGATATTGCCCCTGTTGCCAATGATCCTAAGGCTACTGTTGCCAAAATGCAGCAAGTGCAAGCTGCCGCCTTAGCTCCGGCTCAACCTTCTTCTGCCGATTTAGCAATAGCCGCCAAAGCGGCACAGCAAGCCCAGCAGGCCCGAGCTGAACTTACCGCTGAGAATGCAAGCCATGCTGCAGCAGATAAAGGCATACAAAAACGGCGTGAAGTTATTTCCGGCTTTTATCAACAAGCAACATCACCACATCAACAGCATAGCCTGACGCAAACCGCGTAAAGATTCTCTAGCTATTCACACATAAGCGCGCCATTAACCCGCTGCTGCTGGCTAATGGCGAACAGGTTATTTCTTTAATTTAGCAAAGGCTTCTGCAAAAGCATTGCCCATAGCCGCATTGTTATCTTGTGGCTTCTGTGGCCTTGATGCTGGTTTTCTGTGTTGTGGTTTTGCTGAAGCTTGTGCCGGCTTAGCCGCTTGGGCAACAGGCTGCTCGTCTAAGCGCATGGTTAGTGCAATGCGCTTGCGTTCCACTTCGACATCAAGCACTTTAACTTTAACTATGTCACCTGCTTTGACAACATCATGTGGATCACTAACAAATTTATCGGTGAGTGAAGAAATATGCACTAAACCATCTTGGTGGACGCCAATATCGACAAAGGCACCAAAGTTAGTCACATTTGTTACCACACCTTCTAATTGCATACCGGGCTTTAAATCTTTTAAAGTTTCAACACCCTCTTTAAAGTTCGCCGTTTTAAACTCAGGGCGGGGATCTCGGCCTGGTTTCTCTAACTCTTTCAGAATATCGCTAATGGTTGGGATACCAAAATGCTCATCGGCAAAGTCGGCAGCATTAATGCTATTTAAAAACTCTCGGTTGCCAATAACTTGTTCAACTGTTTTTTGTTGGGCCTGAAGAATTTTTTCAACCAATGGATAAGCTTCAGGATGCACAGAGGAGGCATCTAACGCATTAGCGCCATTAGTTATCCGTAAAAAACCGGCCGCTTGTTCAAAGGCTTTTGGCCCTAAACGAGGCACTTTCAATAGTTGTTTACGTTCATTAAAGCGGCCATTGCTATCTCTAAATTGAATAATATTTTGGGCTAAGGTTTTATTTAAGCCGGCCACTTTAGTTAATAAAGCCGCAGAGGCGGTATTTAAATCTACACCAACGGCGTTAACGCAGTCTTCAACTACGGCATCTAATGAGCGAGTTAATAAGCTTTGGTTAACATCATGCTGGTATTGACCAACGCCAATGGCTTTTGGCTCGATTTTAACTAATTCAGCTAAAGGATCTTGTAAGCGACGGCCAATCGATACCGCACCACGCAATGATACATCTAAATTAGGAAATTCAGCTGCGGCAAATTCTGAGGCTGAATAAATTGAGGCGCCTGCTTCAGACACCATAATTTTTTGCAGGTTTTGCTCTGGTAGGGCTTTAATAACATCTGCGGCTAATTTATCTGTTTCGCGCGACGCTGTGCCATTACCAATGGCAATTAGAGCAATTTTATGTTGTTGGCATAATAAACTTAAAGTTCGTACTGACTTATCCCATAAGTTCTGTGGCGCATGAGGGAAAATAGTCGTATGCGCTAATAATTTGCCGGTTTCATCAATGGCGGTTACTTTTACGCCAGTGCGTAAACCCGGATCTAGCGCTAAAGTGCGACGCATACCTGCTGGGGCGGCCATTAATAAGTCTTTTAAGTTGCGGGCAAAAACGTTAATGGCTTCAATTTCAGCTTTTTCTCGTAACTCACTAAGAAGATCGTTTTCTAAATGTAAATGCAGTTTTACCTTCCAAGTCCATTGCACTGCCGTAAGTAAAAAGCTGTCACTAGCACGGCCTTTATCGGCAATATCAAAGTGATCGGCTACCATTTTCTGACACACCGCATGCGCGGTTTCTTCATTGCTATCGGGGATAAGCTGTAAGGCTAACACGCCCTCGTTGCGGCCTCTAAACATGGCTAAAGCACGATGTGATGGCACATTTTTCCAACTTTCACTGTGAGCGAAGTAATCACGGAACTTAGCACCTTCTTGTTCTTTACCTGCGACAACAGTACTTTTAAGTTGGCCATGTTGGGCAAGATGACGGCGAAGTTGGGCTAATAGGTTGGCGTCTTCAGCAAAACGTTCCATTAAAATATATTTAACGCCCTCTAATACTGCTTTGCTATCGGCATAGCCAGCATCGCTATTAATAAAGGCTTGGGCTTCTGTTTCTGGGTTGAGCTCAGGCTGCTGTTGAATGCGGTTTGCTAAAGGCTCTAAACCGGCCTCAATGGCCATTTGGCCTTTAGTGCGGCGCTTAGCTTTATAAGGAAGATATAAGTCTTCTAAACGGGTTTTATTATCTGCGTCTTCTAATTGCTGTTTTAGCTCTGGGCTTAATTTACCTTGCTCGTCAATGGTACGAATAATAACTTGGCGACGATCTTCTAGTTCGCGTAAATAGGTTAAGCGCTGTTCTAGAAGCCGTAACTGCGTATCATCTAAGCCGCCAGTAGCTTCTTTACGGTATCGAGCAATAAAAGGAACGGTAGCGCCATCATCAAGCAGCTGTATAGCCGCAGCAACTTGTGCGGCTTTAGCTGTGATTTCGTTAGCAATGGTATTAACAATCAAAGACATAAAAGGATTCCTAGTGCAGTGCCAACAAAGACAGTGCCGATAAATATAAACTGATAGTGCAATTGTCTACTTTCAGTTAAATAAAAGCCATTTAACAATGCAGAAATTCATTGGTAATTCGCTTTACCATAACGTCTAGCAAGCTAGTTAGGCATTCTAATGGTGCTGAAAATAGTAAAATTCAAGCGCTAAACTTGGATTAGACAAACTTTGTAACACAAATGAGCTGCTGTTATGGCTCGTTAATAGATTGTTTTAGTTTATAGTAAGACAAAAATGTAGAGGATTAAGTGATGACAGTAACTGAAACATCAAAAGTGCTAGTGGTTGATGACGATGTACGGTTGCGCGCCTTATTAGAGCGTTATTTAGTTGAGCAGGGTTACATAGTGCGCAGCGTTGGCAATTATGAGCAAATGCAGCGTGTGATGGAGCGAGAAAATTTTCATCTAATTGTATTAGATCTTATGTTGCCTGGTGAAGATGGACTGTCAATCTGCCGTCGGTTACGTCAGCAAGAAAATGAAATCCCAATTATTATGCTAACAGCTAAAGGTGATGAGGTTGATAGGATAATAGGCTTAGAGATGGGCGCAGATGATTATTTACCGAAACCTTTTAACCCAAGAGAATTATTGGCCCGAATTCGTGCCGTTATGCGGCGTAAAGTAAAAGAGCTTCCTGGCGCGCCTAGCCAATTAGAAAGTATCGTTGAATTTGGCCCATTTAAGTTTAATTTAGCCACTCGCGAGATGTATAAAGGTGACACCTTATTGGCTTTAACCAGCGGTGAATATGCTGTGCTTAAGGTCTTGGTTAGCCACCCTCGTGAGCCATTATCGCGTGATAAGCTGATGAACCAAGCGAGAGGGCGCGATTATTCAGCAATGGAGCGCAGTATTGATGTTCAGGTGTCTCGCCTACGGCGCATGTTAGAAGATGACGCTGCTAACCCCAGATATATTCAAACTGTTTGGGGCTTAGGCTATGTTTTTGTACCAGACGGTAGCGTTAGTTAAATGCGTTTAGTGCCACGCAGTGCCTTTGGTCAAACCGTATTTTTAATTGCGATGTTGCTGCTTATTAATCAGCTAGTGTCGTATATATCTGTTGCTGTTTATGTCATTAAGCCAAGTACTCAGCAGATCACCCATTTAATTGCTAAACAAATTAAGGGGGTGTTTGTTGATCTAGATAATCCACAGCAGCTAATAACAGCGCCGACAAAATCGAGACCTCAACAGGTAACAGGCATTGAAATTTTCACTGAGGAAACAGCGATATTATATGGCTTAAACGAAGCGCGTTATTACGCTTATTTTTCTGATTTGATGTCAAAAGAGTTAGATCACCCAGCTGAAGTGAGAGTAGGGCAAGGTAGAGCTTATGCCTTTTGGGTGAAGCTAACTGATGCGCCAAGTTACTGGATAAAAGTTCCTTTAACTGGCTTAGATGAAACAGATTTTTCGCCCCTGACTTTTTATCTTCTGCTCATTGGTGTCTTAAGTGTGGGGGGAGCTTGGCTATTTGCGCGGCAACTAAACCGGCCGCTAAAAAGCTTACAGCAAGCGGCAATACAAGTTGGCCGAGGAGAGTTTCCTAAGCCTTTGGCAGAACAAAAAGGCTCAACAGAAATAATAGCGGTAACCAAAGCCTTTAACTATATGGCTAGGGGTATCCAGCAATTAGAACAAGACCGTGCATTGTTAATGGCGGGGGTATCTCATGATTTACGTACACCGCTAACAAGAATACGTTTAGCCTCAGAAATGATGCAAGAGCAAGATAGCTGGGTGCGAGATGGCATTATTAATGATATTGAAGATATGAATGCCATTATTGATCAGTTTATTGATTATTTACGGCATCATACAGAAGAGCCTACAGAAAAAGTAAATATAAATAGTTTAATTCAGGAGCTGGTTCAAGCAGAGCTAGTGCAACAGCGTGATATCAGGACAGACTTAGCCACCTTTTTACCAGATGCTTATTTGCGACGTATCGCCATCAAAAGGCTATTAAATAATTTATTAGAAAATGCTTTGCGTTATAGCGAAGGAGCTATAGAAATTAGCAGTGGTATTGAGCGTAAAAATAAACGATTGTATATACAAGTGAGGGATCACGGGCCAGGAATACCGGCTGAAAAAGTACAGTCGATGTTTGAACCTTTCACTCAAGGCGATAAAGCTCGCGGAGGCAGTGGGTCAGGTTTAGGCCTAGCGATAATTAAAAAAATTGTTGATATGCATCAGGGAGAAATCGAGCTTTATAACCATAAAGAGGGAGGCTTGGTGGTGCGAGTCTATTTACCGATAGGAAAGAGGCTGTAATAAACTTGACGCTTTAATGTAATGCTGAGTTGACACTTCGATTAAATACCTTAAAAGTTCTGGTTGTTAAATTAACCTGTAACTTCAAGTTCACTAGTTACTTTTGTTTTTAATTATGATATCAAATACATCTGTGTTGTAAAAAACATAGCTGTTGTTAACAGTTTAATTAAATCTTGGTCTAGTGAGGCGCTAGATTGTAAAAAGTGATGCATCGCAGAATGTACAAGCTTTTAAGCAATATCACTATATAGCCTGATTTAAAAATTATAATAAAAAGAGGTTTTAAAATTATGCAGTCTAAATCCAGGGCACTGCCAAAAATGACGGTGTTAGCCGCATTTGTTGCATCAACAATTTCTTATGGCACGTTAGCAAATACGTTAACGGCTTCACCTATGAATGCAGGTCCAGTACAAACGCAACTTGATACCAATTATAAAAAAGTAGCAAGAACAGCCGCTGAACGTCAGTATCCAACGTATTATATTGTTCAATTAGAAGACGCGCCTGTTTCTACATATAGCGGTGGTGTACGTGGTTATGCCCCAACTAGCAAAGAATTTACTAATAAAGATTATTTAGACACTCAGTCAGTTGAAGCTGTAGCTTATGGCGAATATTTAAAGGCTCGCCAAGCTGAAGTGGCTTCAGCCTTACAGTCTAAGTTTCCTTCATTAAATGTGCAGCGTAGCGTTAGCCTTACTTTAAACGGTTTAATTGTCAGCTTCCCAGGCGATGTTGATGTAAAGGCACAGCTGCAATCTGTACCTGGCGTTAAAAAAGTATATGAAAACGAAACTTTTTACGCTCATATGGACGCATCTTTAGATTTAATTAATGCGCCAGCAGTATGGGATCAAATTGGCGATCGTGATCGTGCTGGAGAAGGTGTTAAGGTTGCTGTAATTGATGGCGGTATTCGTGCCAAACACCCAATGTTTGCAAGCAATGGCCATACACGCCCAGAAGGCTTACCGACGGATGATTATTGCTCAGTTACAGATCCTGATTTTTGTAATGATAAATTAGTATTAGCACGTTACTACGCGCCAACAAGTGCTGTGCATCCTGATGAAACAATGACACCACTAGATTTAGGTGGTCATGGTACTCACGTTGCGGGTACAGCGGTAGGTAATGCAGTAAGTACTAATTACGTGGGGGTTGATGTTAATTTTTCTGGTGTAGCACCAGGCGCGACACTCATGGTATATAAAGCATTATTCGTTAACCCTGAAGGAAGGGGTACCGGCTCAGGTATTAACTTATTATCAGCTTTAGAAGACGCTGTTGCCGATGGTGCAGATGTTATTAATAACTCTTGGGGCGGCGGTGCTGGTGGCCACCCTGAAAACAGTTGGTATAAAGATGTATTTACCAATGCTGAAGCAGCAGGTGTGGTGTTAGTTACAGCAGCAGGTAACGATGGTCCAGGTGCTCAAACAATTGGTTGCCCAGGCTGTATTGAAGCAGGTATTACTGTAGCAAGTACGCAAACTGGTCGTAGCTTTGGTCATTTAGTTAGCGGACCTGGCGCAGACAATATTCCTGCCCGTCTTGGTACTGGTGACTTTACAATTACAGAAGATATTACGGCAACATTAATGCCAGCTATCAATGTTGATGAAGAAAATGGCCTTGGTTGTGCACCTTTCCCTGAAGAGTCATTAACTGATCAGATTGTTTTACTTTCTCGTGGTGAGTGTAGCTTTACTCAAAAAGCAGAAAATGCTCAAGCTGCAGGCGCTGTTGGTATGATCTTAGCGAATAATGCCCCAGGTGTAATTTTAATGTCTATGCCAGGCGCAACCTTACCAAGTGTATCTATTTTACAAGCAGATGGTGAGGCTATGTTAGCGGCTTGGCAAGAAGGTGATGAAGCGACTATCACTAAAAGCTTAAAGTTAACTAATACTGCAGCAGTTAATGCTATGTCAGACTTTAGTTCTCGAGGCCCTAATGGTGATAACAGTTTCTTAAAACCAGATATTGCTGCTCCAGGCTCTGATATTTTATCAGCTTACACACCTAGCAATGGTGAAGAGCAGTATGGTGTTATTTCTGGTACTTCTATGGCCAGCCCACATGTTGCGGGTGCTGCAGCATTATTACGCCAGTTACGCCCAGAGCTAAATGCGTTCCAAATTAAATCTATCTTAATGACCTCTAGTAACCCTGCGGTTAAGATGGAAGATTTAGTTGAGGCCGCCACGCCATTTGATCGTGGTGCGGGTTTATTGGATGTTGAAGCAGCTAACAATACGGCTATCAGCTTTGATAAGCCATCAATTGTATCAACAAGCTGTATTGCAACTTGTAGCTTTGAGCGCACAGTAACCAACTTAATGCCAGAAGATGGCGAGTGGACCGCGACGTTAGAGTTTGCCAGTGATAAATTAACGGGTGAAGTATCTACGCCTACTATTATGCTTTCAGCTAAGGGTGAAACTGAAGAAGAAGCAAGTACTGCAACTTTCACAGTAACAGTTGACTCGCGTTATGCTGATATTGGCTGGCAGTTTGGTCAAGTGGTCTTTACTGATGCTTCAGGTCAATATCCTGCAGCTCATTTACCTATTGCTGTAATGGCAAAACAAAGTGACGACAGCAGCATTATCACCACAACCCTTACTGCAGGTGAAGTTACTGCCGGTAACAACGTAAGCATGAATGCGCGCGCAGGCTATAGTGGTACTGATGAGGCTGTTACCCTAACTGTTAATATTCCAGAGGGAACGAACTTAGTTGATGAATCAGTAGTTACTGACAAAGTAATGGCTGAAGAGATTGATCTAACGATTTCAGAAGATAAGCGCGTTATTACTTGGACTGGTACTATTAGTAATGATCCAGGTGTACAGTCGATAGAAAGTGCACCAGAGTTCCCATTTGCGGGTCAAAAATTATCAGATATAGTTGCTGACTCGCCAACGCTGCCATGTGAAAGTTCACGTTGTGATGAAACTCCGTTTGATTTCCCTATCGGTAATTATGGTGGCTTTATTTGGAACGGTCAGTTAGTTGAAGCTATGACCATTTCACCTAATGGCTTTATTACAGCTGCACCGCAAGACTATACACTTTCATATATCAATGAAAGGCTGCCTAACGCTGATGATATTAATGCTATGATTGCGCCGTTATGGGCTGATTTAATTATCGGTGCTGAATACGGTGGTCAGGCGAACTATAATCTTCTTACAGAAGATGAAGACACTACTTGGTTTGTTATGGAGTGGGAAGATGTAACTGAAGCTCAATTTGATGACGACTATAATCCAATTGTTGACCCAACTGCAGATCGTTTTACTTTCTCAATCTGGATTAAGTTAGGTACTGAGGAAGTTTACTTTAACTACATTGATATGCCGGCTATGCCAACCTGGGCAACTGTTGGTATAGAAGATATCACAGGGACTAAAGGTACTTCTTATTACTATGATGGTGAAGGTACGGCTCCGGTATCAGGTCAAGCTTTACGCGCTAATATGGTAGAAGGAGCTAAAGGCTCGGTTGTTGTTAATTATGATCTGGCGGAAGTGAGTTTTGGTACTGCTAACGATGTTAGTGTTGAAACCTTTGAGCAAGATCCAGTTGCAATTGATTTATCAACTGAATTTACTACTGGTACTAAGCGTTTATTATCTGAGGTGAGCTTAACAACAAGTGAAGATACACTTAGAGCAATTAAGCCATTTGATATTTTACCAGCAGAAGATGCAGTGATTACAATTGCCACTAACCCTGCGAATGGTACATTAACGCCAATTACGACAACATCTGATGAAGATGAAGAGACAGTAGTCGGCTTTAGTTATACTGCCAATGCTGACTTTGGTGGTGTTGATACATTTACTTACTATGTAGCTAATGCTGAAGGTGTTAAAACCAATGAAGCAACGGTTTCAATCGATGTTTCTGTAACACCTCCTAAGAGTAGCAAAAAATGGTATGAAGGTAGCTTTGGTGCTGTAATGGCATTGTTTGCTTTACCATTAGTATGGTTACGCCGTCGCCGTACAGCTGCTAAGTAAACTAATTTAGTTTTCTAGCAGTAATATAAAAAAGGGGCTTTTAGCCCCTTTTTTGATTGAGTAATAAAAGGAAAAATAAATGGTAACAACACAAAATAAACTAGTGACTATTGTTGCTATGGTAGCAATATTGCTTTTCATAGGGTGTCAGCCAAAAACTGAACTAAAAGAACAGCAAAATACAGTACAGCAACTTAAAGAATTAGAAAGTGAAATTAAGACGTTAATTAATAGTCCCATAGCGCTTGCTGAATCAAGTTGCAAGATTATTACTTTAAAAAGCGCAGACTGCGAACATGCACCTAAACAACTGCTGTATTCAACTGAAAATACAAATGAGAAAGCACTAGCGCCCTTAGTTGAACAGTATAATCAGTTAGTGATGTCGCAACGTAGTAAAGACCAGTTAAGCTGTGACGTGCAACCTAAGCTGACAGCAATTTTAGATAAAGATCTATGTGTTCCGGTTGAATATGCGACCGAATAAGTAATGACAACAAGCAATACATAGCGCACTTGCGACACCAAAAAAGTGCGCTGCGGTTGCTAACGGATTTGCATTTATAGCCGTAATTTGAAGTGGACCAATAAAAAACTCATAAGTTGCTTTTGCAATAATGGCCATCAGTATTAAGCGTGAAAATGTTTTTTGCTGCATAACATCTTGTGCTGCGCCCCAAGTAAATATGCCGTAGAGCACACCAGAAAAACCAATGTAATAGTTAATTTCTGGAGCAAAGAAAAGCATACCTGTACTACAACTCAGTGCAATAATGGGCAGGAGCCATAGGTACCGAAAACCTGCAAGATTCTCAGCAAATAATAACCAGGCTACGGACAACCCCGCTAGGTTGAGTAATAAATGATGCAGACGAAGGTGGATAAATTGCCCTGTTAGTAGCCGCCACCATTGAAAAGCGTCTAATGCCGCACGGTCATAGGTTAACCAGTCAAGCAATGTGTTGGGTAACATAAACAGTAGGCAAAGCAAGGCCGCTATACAGACTGTTGGCAGTGTATAGCGGCTTGCTAGGGGGAGCGTTAAACCCATTGTTAGTGAAGTTGCAGCATAAGCATTGCTTTAATCATCAAGCTTTTTACTTATTTGCTCTAAATCTGCTTGATTAAACACATAGTTATTTTGGCAATAATCACAACTTATCTCTAATTTTCCTTCTGCTATATGCTCGTTAATCACTTCTTTGCCTAAGCTTATAATAGCAGCTTCAGATTTCTCTCTTGAACAACCACAAACAAAACTAACCGCTTGAGGGTTAAATAATTCAATGTTTTCTTCGTGATATAACCGATAAAGCAATTTTTCAACGGGTAAGTTTAAGGTCTCATCTGCTGTAAGTGTATTGCTTAATATAGTTAACTCTTCAAAATCAATTTTGGCTTGCTGCTGATTAACAGGTAGTACTTGCAGCATAAAGCCAGCAGCACGGCAGTGTTCACTTTGGATGTCGGTATATAGGTAAAGGCGAGTAGGCAACTGTTCCGATTGAGCAAAATAGGTTTCAAGGGTATGGGTTAAACTATCGCCGGTTAATGGAATAATGCCTTGATAGCGTTCCCCTTGATTTGGCGTAATAGTAACAAGCATATGGCCGTTACCAACAAGTTCACGAAAACTATCGCCTTGTAACTCAGACTGCATTCTAGCAATGCCGCGAAATTGCTGTTGATCACTGCCATTTACCGCAGCAAAACGCAGCGGACCATCGCCTTGCACCTGTACTGCAATTTCACCCTCAAACTTAAGCGTAGCAGTAAGCAAACTGGTTGCGGCTACAAGCTCAGCTAATAACTTTTTTACAGGTAAGGAGTAATCATGATTCAACAACATGTTATCTAGGCTAGCTGATAACTGAACAAGCTCGCCACGGACATGTTTATCTTGAAATAGGAAACGGTATAAATTATCTGAAGTCATTGTATTCTCTTACTGCTGTGATTTTAATAAGAGTAGCTGACGCCGCTCTTTTTTATCGGGTTTAGTGTCAGGGTGTGGCGCGAATAAAGAATTCGTTTTGCGTAATTCGGCCCGGCGTAAACGTAAGTCTACACTTTCTGCGGTCTCAGTATACAAAGCTTGTGCTAATGGCGCTGATAAACGCTTTTCTGATAAGGCTTCAACTATTACCAGCTTTTCATCGGTACCTTGAGTTACTTTTACTGTTGCACCTATTTCAACAGTTTTACTAGCTTTGCAGCGCTGACCATTATAATGTACTTTACCGCCTTCGATCATGCTTTTTGCAAGTGCGCGGGTTTTATAAAAGCGACATGCCCATAGCCATTTATCTAGGCGGACTAAAGGCGCTTCGGCAGTTGTGTGTTTAGTATTTTGCTGCATAGTAGGTAATCTATTTACCACCCTAAATTAGCTATTATAGCGTCTAGCATACTATATGTGGGCAAATTCCTAAAAAAACAGGGTTACTTTATTGTAAAAAAACACACTCGGTCTTGTTGCTAACGAAACAACTGGGTAAGATAAAAACGAATTGAAAATAGAAGTGCGTAATGAAGCCGTTATTAAAACTAGAAAAAATCGGGCATCAGTTACAAAAAATGCCACTAAAAAACTTTCGGATGCTATTAAATGCGCTGTTATGCGTTTTATTGGCATGGCTATTGGCGCAGCTTAGTTGGCAGTTAGTGCCAATGCCGGTTAGCACTGAGACATTGGTCCCCCCTGCAGCGCGATTCACTGTTAATAAAAATAACCAAGTTGATCTAACGACGTTAGTTAGTTTTTCTTTATTTGGTAAAGCTGAACAAACTAAAACTGACAAAGCCGCTCCAGTAGAGGTTGTTACCGAAGCGCCTAAAACAAAGTTAAATGTTAAATTAACCGGGTTAGTTGCTATAGGCGATGCGCCAGACGTAGGCAGTGCCATTATCGATAGTCGAGGTGTTGAAGCTACTTATGCTATAGGCGATACAATCGAAGGGACTAACGCCGTATTAAAACAAGTACTTTATGACCGAGTTTTGATTCAACAAGCAGGCGCTTATGAAACGTTAATGCTAGATGGGATGGAGTATAGCAAGGTTACCCAAGCTAATGTCGGCTTAGGACGCAGTGATGACTTTAGTGATGAGCCGCCAGGTTTAAATGCGGCTCCTACAGTTGATATGATGGCTCCGGTAGAGGTAAATGATTTACTGGTAGAGCATCGAGAAGAATTAATGAAAGAGCCGATGAAGTTTTTTGATTATATTCGTGTATCACCAGAGCGAGATAAAGGCCAATTAATTGGTTATAAATTAACGCCAGGTAAAGACCCTGCGTTATTTGCGCAATTAGGTTTGCAAGCAGGTGATTTAGCCGTTGAAATAAACGGTATACGTTTAGATGATATGCAGCAGGCAATGGGCGCGATAAATGAGCTTCGTAATGCCCAAGAAGCCTCAATAAAAATAGAACGAGATGGGGAAACTAGAGATATTCTAGTAAATCTTTCGCAATAATAATAACAACTAATTGGTTATAATTTAATGAAATCATTGCAGCTTTCTTTACTTTCACGCCGCACAATGGCCAGCATTTTAGTTGCGGCCTCTCTTGCAATCGTGGCTCCTAGCGCTAGCGTAATTGCAGACGAGCCTGTGATGTACTCACCAAACTTTAAAGGTACTGATATCAACGAGTTTATTAATATCGTTGGTATGAACTTAAAGAAAACCATTATTGTTGATCCACAAGTCCGTGGCCGCATCAATGTTCGTAGTTACGAGATGCTTAACGAGCAGCAATACTATCAGTTCTTTCTAAATGTGCTGGAAGTGTATAGTTTTGCCGTAGTAGAAATGGAAAATGGCATCTTAAAAGTAGTAAGGAACAAAGATGCAAAGACCAGCAATATTCCTGTAGTAAGCGATGAGTACCCAGGCCAAGGTGATGAAATGGTCACCAGAGTGGTGCCTGTACGCAACGTATCTGTGCGAGATCTTGCGCCATTATTACGTCAATTCAGCAACCAAGCCGGTGGTGGTCATGTCGTGCATTACGACCCATCTAACGTAATTATGATGACAGGGCCCGCGGCTGTAGTGAATCGCTTAGTCGATATTATTCAGCGGGTAGATAAAGCCGGTGATCAAGAGTTAGAAATTGTAAAACTTGAATATGCCTCTGCCCCAGAAATTGTCCGTATTTTAGAGAGCATCTATAAAAGCCAAGGCAGGGGTGACCAGCCTGACTTCTTAGTGCCAAGGATTGTTGCTGATGAACGCACGAATAGCGTGATTGTCAGTGGTGAATTGCAAGCAAGACAACGGGTAATTGAATTAGCTAAACGGCTAGACTCAGAGCTTAAAACGAGTGGCAATACGCGCGTTTTCTATCTCAAATACGCTAAAGCAGAAGAATTAGTACCAGTATTAAAAGGGGTAAGTGAGTCTATTGTCGCCGAAGTAGAAGGTGGGCAATCTGCCGCAGGTGGTCCTGCTGGTGCCAGGCGCTCGGCTAATAGTGGCACACGCTCTATTAGTATTGAAGCCCATAACGATAGCAATAGCCTAGTTATCACTGCGCAACCCGATATGATGCGCTCTTTAGAAGAAGTGTTACGCCAACTAGATATTCGTCGTGCTCAAGTACTAGTAGAAGCTATTATCGTAGAAGTATTTGAAGGTGATGGTACCGATTTAGGCGTGCAATGGCTTAATGCAAATGGCGGCGGTACAAACTTTAATAATGGTAACACGGTTTCTATTATTGATGTCGCAGCTGGCGCAGCAGTTGCGTCGCAAGTCACTCGCGGTACGACTACCACTTCGCGTGATCCCACTACAGGTGAATTAATTACAACCACAACAGCAGATAGTAATCGTGACTATAGTGTTCTAGCTGCTGCGCTACAAGGGTTGAATGGCGCCATGATGGGTTTCTATAAAGGCGACTGGGCCGCGATAATACAAGCCGTACGCACTAGTACCAATTCGAATGTACTTGCCACGCCACATATTACTACGATGGACAACCAAGAAGCCTTTTTCTTAGTTGGCCAAGAAGTGCCGGTTATTACCGGCTCAACTACCGGTGCGAATAACACTAACCCATTTCAACAAGTGCAACGTCAAGAAGTGGGAATTAAGTTAAAAGTTACGCCACAAATTAATGAAGGTAATGCAGTTCAGTTAACCATAGAGCAGGAAGTTTCAAGCATTGGTGGCGCTACTGCAGTTGATATTACAATTAACAAGCGTGAAATTAAAACAACGGTTATGGCCGATGATGGCGCCACTGTTGTGCTAGGCGGTTTAATTGATGAAGACGTGCAAGAAAGCGAATCTAAAGTGCCATTATTGGGAGATATTCCAATTTTAGGTCATTTATTTAAATCTACTAGCGTAACGAAGCAAAAACGTAACTTAATGGTGTTTATTAAGGCAACCATAGTTCGTGAAGGC
This sequence comes from Rheinheimera sp. WS51, assembly GCF_050936095.1. Classification (NCBI taxonomy): domain Bacteria; kingdom Pseudomonadati; phylum Pseudomonadota; class Gammaproteobacteria; order Chromatiales; family Chromatiaceae; genus Rheinheimera; species Rheinheimera sp. WS51. Next base: position 35,644 of record NZ_JBOTRC010000010.1, on the reverse strand, counting down.
TCAGCTATTTCTGGCATATCTAAAACAAAATACAACTATATTCGCGCCGAGCAGTTAAAGCGTGAAGAAGAAGGTATTCGCTTAATGCCACGATCTAAACAAGTTGTATTGCCAGAGTGGAACGACTCATTAGAGTTGCCACCGACCTTTGATGAATATATGCAGTCTGAACAAAAAGAAGGCTTGCCAGCTCAGAATGTTGAAGGAAAGCAAGACTAATGGAGCATATGGAAGAGCTAGATCAGCTGCTCGAGGCTGAGGAAATTAAGCCAGTAAGTAGCCGGATCCGGTTGCCTTTTGGTTTTGCTAAGCGTCATGGGGTGTTATTACAGCAACAAAAAGAGGGTTGGTTGTTGTCAGTACACCCTGAAACGTCGGCTCAAGCCGTGTTAGAAGTGCGGCGGATGTTGGCTGAGTCTTTTTCTATTAACCGTTTATCGGCTGAAGAATTTGAAGCTTTATTAGAAGCCAGTTATCAGCGCGACTCGTCAGAAGCGCAGCAGTTAATGGAAGATATTGGTAAGGAAGTTGATTTAGCCTCGCTAGCGGATGATATTCAAGAAACGGAAGACTTATTAGAAAACGAAGATGATGCACCTATTATTAAGTTAATTAACGCCATGTTAGGCGAGGCGATTAAACTAGGTGCCTCAGATATCCATGTAGAAACCTTTGAAAAATCATTAATTATTCGCTTTAGGGTTGATGGTATTTTACGCGAAGTTTTACGGCCCAACCGGCGCTTATCAAGCTTATTAGTGTCTCGTATCAAGGTTATGGCCAAGTTAGATATTGCTGAAAAACGTTTACCACAGGATGGCCGTATAAGCTTGCGCATAGCTGGACGAGCGGTTGATGTTCGGGTTTCAACTATGCCTTCTAGTCATGGTGAACGGGTGGTAATGCGTTTATTAGACAAAAATAACTCGCACTTAAACCTAGCTGATCTTGGCATGACACAGTCAGTTCAGGTGGCTTTCGCTGATTTAATTTTAAAACCTCACGGTATTATTTTGGTAACAGGGCCAACCGGTTCGGGTAAAAGTACCACCCTCTATGCCGGATTAACGGATATTAATACTAAAGATAGAAATATCTTAACGGTTGAAGATCCTATTGAGTATGAGCTAGAAGGTATAGGCCAAACACAGGTTAACAGTAAAGTTAATATGACCTTTGCTCGTGGTTTGCGGGCAATTTTACGTCAGGATCCAGACGTCGTCATGGTTGGTGAGATTCGTGATTTAGAAACCGCACAAATTGCTGTACAGGCCAGTTTAACTGGGCACTTAGTTTTATCAACCTTACATACTAATACAGCGGCTGGAGCTATTACCCGGCTAGAAGATATGGGGGTAGAAGCCTTCTTACTTTCGTCTAGCCTGTTAGGTGTTTTAGCTCAGCGCTTAGTGCGCACCTTGTGTGATCACTGTAAGCAACCGCACCAGCCGGATGCGGAAGAAAGCCGACTTCTTGATATTAGCGACGCCAGTAATAGTATTATTTATCGGGCTAAAGGCTGTGAACATTGCAACCTTACTGGGTATCGCGGCCGTACGGGTATTCACGAACTACTACAAGTTGATGAGCATATTCGTGAGTTAATCCACAATGGCAAAGGCGAGCAAGCCATAGAAAAATACGTACGTAAGCATAGCCCAAGCATTCGCTCTGATGGCTTTAGTAAAGTGCTAAAGGGGATCACTACACTTGAAGAAGTATTGCGTGTAACGCGAGAGGATGTTTAGTGGCAGCTTTTGAATATCAAGCGTTAACCGAAAAAGGACGGACGACTAAAGGTGTGCTAGAAGCTGATAATGCCAGGCATGCACGTAGTCTATTGCGTGAACAAAAACTAACGCCTATCAGTGTTAGTTTAGCCTCGCAGCAAGAAAAGCTACTCGCCTCTGGTAAACAATGGTTTAAACGAAAGATTTCAACAACAGAATTAGCATTAATTACGCGGCAAATTGCTACCTTAGTTGAAGCAGCCTTACCTATTGAAAGCGCCTTATTAGCTGTCGCTGAACAATGCGATAAGCCACGTTTAAAAAATATGATGATGACAGTACGCTCTAAGGTTGTTGAAGGCTATAGCTTAGCCGAAGCCTTAGCAGAATTTCCGCATGTATTTGATCACCTATTTCGTTCTATGGTAGCCGCCGGTGAAAAATCGGGCCATTTAGATCAGGTGCTAAATCGTTTGGCGGATTACACTGAACAACGTCAACATATGCGTAACCAGATTTTAATGGCATCAATATACCCGATAGTCATGGTAGTTGTATCCATCTTGATTATCGGTGTTTTATTATCGATTGTGGTACCAAAAATCACCGAGCAATTTGAGTATATGGGCCAGCAGTTACCGGCGTTAACTCGGTTTATGATAGGCGCGAGTGAGTTTGTCCAAAGTTATGGCTTATTTTTAGTGTTAGCCGTTGCTTTACTTGTTATAGCGACACAGCGTTTACTTAAAAAGCCAGCTTTAAGAATGGCTTATGATAAAAAGCTCCTTAATATTAAATTTATAGGTCGTTTAACTCGAGGCGTGAATACCGCTCGTTTTGCACGTACCTTAAGTATATTAAATGCCAGTTCTGTACCCTTGCTAGAAGCGATGCGAATTAGTGCCGATGTACTCGACAACACTTATATGAAGCACGCTGTATCAGAAGCGACGGCTAGAGTAAGAGAAGGGACATCACTACGTAATGCGTTAGACCAGACTAAGCTATTTCCGCCTATGATGCTGCATATGATAGCCAGTGGTGAGAAAAGTGGCCAATTAGATACAATGTTAGAGCGCGCGGCCAATAATTTAGATCGTGAATTTGAAATGACAATGACGGTATCGCTAGAAATATTCAAACCAGTGGTAGTAATTATTTTAGCGATAATTGTATTTTTAATCGTTATGTCTATTTTGCTGCCCATACTAGAACTCAACAATATGATAGGAAAGTAACATGTTAAAACAAAAGGGTTTTACCCTGTTAGAGGTAATGGTTGTTATTGTAATACTGGGTATTATTGCCAGTATGGTTGTGCCTAACTTATTAGGCAATAAAGAAGCTGCTGATGTGCAAAAAACACAAGTGGATATTCAACAACTTGAAAACGTATTAGATATGTATCGGTTGCGTAATGGCTTTTATCCAACAACAGAGCAAGGCTTAAATGCGTTAGTTCAGCAGGCAACTTCAGAGCCAGTTCCACGTGCTTTTCCAGAAGGCGGTTTTATTAAACGTTTGCCAAGAGATCCTTGGGGTGAAGATTATATTTTAATTAGCCCAGGTCAAATTGGCCGCATCGATATTTTAAGTAAAGGGCCTGATAGAACTGCCGGTACAGACGATGATATTGGTAACTGGGATCTTGAGTCAGATAACAATAATAACTAATGAGTAATCTCGCTGTTCGCCAAGCAAAAAATACCGGCTTCACTTTATTAGAAGTGATGCTGGTTATGCTGCTTATTGGCTTGTTAGCAACAGCGGTGGTGATGAATTACGACGGTGAAAGCCGAGAAGAAAAATTAGATAAGCAAGCTTTACGCTTTCAACAGTTATTTCAGTTTGTAGCTGAAACAGCCCAGCTAAAACAACAAGAATGGGGCTTTTACACCAGCGGCGACTATTACGGCTTTTTGTACTATAACAGCAATGAGCAAAAATGGTTTCCTGCCGATGAGCCCCAGAGTTTAAGCCAATATAAGCTACCTAAAGACATGAAAGTAGAGCTTGATCTAGACGGCTTTGCTGCAGTTGAAGATAACTTATTACGTGATTTAGACTGGCAAATTGATGAGGATGATTGGCAAGACGAGCAAGATAACAACGCAGAACAACCAAAACCGCCCGCATTACCACAAGTATTTATTCTATCTTCAGGTGAAATTAGTCCTTTTAAATTGATTTTTATAGACAAAAGTGACTTATCACCCATTTATGCCACTGTAAGTACAGATTTTTCTATTCCGTTAACCCGCACAATCGCCAGTAACGAACAGCCATGACAGCCAGCAGAACAAACAAAGGGTTTACGCTACTTGAGCTATTAATTGCTATGGCTATCTTTGCCACTGCCGGTATTGCGATTATGCAGGCGACATCCGCACATATTCGCAGTATTACATTTCTAGAAGATTCAACCTTAGCAGGCTTTATTGCCAGCAACCAAATGCAGCTTGCCATGCTTGATACAACTTGGCCAGGTAAAGAAAAACAGCAAGGTGAAGTTGAGCAAGGTAATCGTAAATGGATTTGGCAATTAGAGAATATAAAACTAGATGATAATGATCTGAGACTGCTTAAAGTTCAGGTTAGCTTAGCAGATAAACCAGAAGATATTTTGTATAGTTTACAAAGCTATAAAGGTAAGCCTAATGCTTAAATATCGGCGTGGTTTTACCTTTATTGAAATGTTGTTAGCTATTGCCATATTTGCACTAGTTGGCCTAGCGTCTATTTCGGTATTAACCAGCGTGAGCAAAAGTGATGAGTTATCGCGCGAGTCTGGGCAGCGTCTTATTGAAATACAGCGTACCATGCTAATGCTAGAGCGCGACTTTATGCAAATTAGTGCTAGGCATGTCAGGATAAATGGCGAAGCGGCTGAGAAAAATCGCTTAGTTGGCGAGCAATATTTGTTGAACAGCGAAGATCATGGCATTAGCTTTAGCCGCCAAGGCTGGCGTAATCCTGGCATGATACTGCCGCGTAGTGAGTTACAAGCGGTAGCTTATCGGTTACAAGAGGGCAGTTTACAGCGCTTATTTACCTTGTACCCAGATGCTGTTACTGGAACAGAGCCACGAGTGCAAGTATTACAAACGGATTTAACCGGTTTTGAAATTGAATACTTTAATGGCGATAAATGGTTAAAGCGATGGCAGGATAGTATGATGCCAAGCGCAATAAAGGTGATATTAGTTCATACTTATTTAGGCCAAATTGAGCGCATCTTTATGTTGCCTGATGGCTTAACGGCAGAGGCGGCGCGAAGTGAATAAGCTTAAGGCGAATAGAAAACAAACAGGAGTCGCCTTAATTTCGGTACTGATGATCATTGCCATCGTTGTTGTGATAGCGGCCTCTATGACAAGCAGACTTCAGTTACAAATACAGCGGCAACAGAATATTCAACAGCAGACACAAGCGTTTTGGTACGCCATGGCAGCAGAGCAGTTTAGTCGTGTGCTTTTAGCGCGCAGTTTAGCTGGCGAAAAAACAGTTAACTTAAATCAGGATTGGGCCTTACAAGGTGCAGCCTTTCCGGTTGATAATGGTACTATCTCGGGTGAAATTAAAGATTTACGCAGTTGCTTTAACCTAAATGCGCTACAAAATAACTCGGGTGAGGCTAATAGGGCGACCGTTGAATTCAATACGGCTCAAAAAGCGTTTCAACGATTATTAGAATTAAAACTACCCGACTTAACAATGCCTGCTGAATATTTAACCGCCCGCATAGCAGACTGGTTAGATGAAGATAGCTTGCTTATGACCAGTGGCAGTGCTGAAGAAGATGACTATGCCAGTTTAGTATATCCCTACTATACAGCGAATACGTTAATGGTTAGCCCGTCTGAACTTAGGGTGATTTTGGATATAACACCGGCAGACTACCAAGCTTTAGCCCCCTATATTTGTGTCATACCTGAAGATAGCCGTTTATTAGTGAATGTGAATACGCTAAATGAAGAATCAGCCATTTTATTGGCCGCGTTAATTCCCGCATTAACGGAAGAAGCGGCAATTGAAATACTTAAAGATCGGCCAGAAGACGGTTTTACAACTATTGAAGAAATAACAGCAAGTCCACAGTTAGCAGACGCTGAGGTGCCAGAAGATGTCAAAAATATGTTGGTATTTACTTCTGAATATTTTATGTTAACTGCAACAACAGCTTATTTAGAATCCGGCTTTGTGCTAACGTCAGTGCTGAGAAAAAACGATAATAATAAAATTAAAGTGCTAGCTCGACGATTTGGAGACCATGGGTGAGTGAACAACTAATAATTAGGCTTGGCAGCCAAGCAGAGCAGCAGGTGACCTGGCTGGTTTGGGCAAGCCATAACCATGAGGTCATCGCTAGTGGCGAGCTTGCTAATGCTGATGAACTGGCTGATTTAGCCTCGCGAGTAGGTCAACGAGAGGTAATAGGGTTAGTGCCTGCCTCAGATGTCATGCTAAAAGAGGTTATCTTACCAACAAAACCTAATCGCCAAGTGCTACAAGCTTTACCTTATATGTTAGAAGAAGAACAAGCTGAAGATATTGAACAGCTGTTTCTAGCGTTAGGTGAAGTGAGAGTTAACGAAGGTAAGTACAGTCAGCAAGTGGCTATTTGCCAGCGCAAACGCCTAGAGCAATGGTTACAATGGCTGCAACAAGCCGGCTTTAATGTCAGCCGATTAATACCTGACGCTTTTTTGTTACCAGAGCAAAGCTTACCAGCTTGTATTCAACTTAATGATCAGTGGTTGGTTAAACAAGCTCCATGGCAAATTGCAGCGGTAGAGCAAAGTTGGTGGCAAGACTATTTAGCTTTAGCCACGCTTCCGGCTATCACCAGTTATAGCCCTTGGCCTGTAAATAATATGCATCCGCATCAGTTAGCTGAGCCAGAATTGCCTTTAGCCCTATTAGCAACACAGCTGACAACGAATGATTTTAACTTGTTACAAGCAGAGTACAAGCCGAAAAGAAAAAGCACTAGCTCATTAAATGTGTGGCGCAATAGTGCCGTATTAGCCGTTGCTTGCTTAGGCGTATATCTACTGCAGTTGGGTATGGAAAACTATCAATTAAATCGTCAGCTAGAACAGCTTCAGCAGCAAAGTATGGCTGTATATAAGCAGGCATTCCCTAAAGAGTCAGTGGTTAATTTATCGCTACAATTAAAGCGTAAGTTAGCGCAAGTCGACGGGGGTGCAGAGCATAGCTTCCTAAGTTTGCTCTCTGCATTACAGCAGCAATTAGCGGTGGTGCCAGATATTAAGCTTGAGAATATGCGGTTTGATAGCAAGTTATCTGAATTGAGGTTCCAAGCAGAAGCTGGTGGTTTTCAAAGCTTCGAGCAATTAAAAAGCAAGCTTGAACAGGCAGGGTTTAGTGTCAATCAAGGCACATTAAGTAATGACGGTGACAAAGTAAAAGGCAGTGTTGCTATGCGGGGTAAAGCATGAAACAGCAAGTGATTAGCTGGTGGTCAGGTTTACAAGTCCGTGAGCAGCGCATAGTTGCTTTAGCCGGTGTTGTGATAACAATTGGCTTATTTTACTGGTTATTATGGCAGCCACTGCATCAAGCAAAGCAGAATAAACAACAAGCCGTTGCGGCAGCGCAGTTACAACTACAGAAGCTACAGCAAGCCATTCCAGGTTTACTTGCGGCTGGCACTAATGATATTCGCAGCGGTGGCAGTTTAGCTCAAATTATTAGTAACAGTGCTCGCAGTAAAAATATTGCTGTTAGCCGGATGCAACCGCAAAATGAACAGCTGGCTTTAGTGCTGGAAGAGCTTAGCTTTGAGCAACTGCTGCCTTGGCTTTATGATTTGCAATATCAACATGGCGTACGGTTAATCAGTATCGACCTAACCGAAGCGGATAAACCCGGTATAGTAAAAGTACGCAGGATGGTAGTTGAATAAAATGAATAAATCGTGGAAATTAATCAGCATTACCTTAGTTTGTTATGTGGTGTTTATGCTGATATTAGCCCCTGCAGCATGGTGGTTAAAGTTAGTCTCTCTTCCAGCAGGCGTGCAGTTAGGAAATGTTAGCGGCACCTTGTCCTCTGGTAAAGTCAGCGGAATTCAAATTCAAAAGCTGTATTTATCTGACCTTAGCTGGCAGCTTAATCCTTGGCAGCTTATAACCGGTAAAGCTCAGTTTGCTATAACAAGCGGCAACGGTCAGCAAGTGCAGTTTCCTTATGTTAAATCAACATTAAATTACAGCCTATTCGGGCTTTCATTACAAGATAGCTTGTTCCGGCTACAGGCGGTTGATGTTATGCCACTGTTAGATATGCCAGTGCCTATAGAAGTAACAGGTGAAGTAGTACTGGATATTGCTGATTATAAGCAAGGAGAGCCAGTGTGCGATAGTTTAAAAGGCAATGTTAGTTGGTTAGATGCTAAGTTACTTACCTTAAGTGGTAATTGGCTAGATTTGCAGTCTTTATTTGCCACACTAGGCTGTGACGACGGTAGCTTAGTTATGCAAACCGCGCCAGATAATATATTAGGCCTAGATGCTGCATTTCGTTTTAATAGCGAGCGAGTGCAGTTAGACGGTACAGTACAACCTGCGTCATCATTACCTGAAGAAGTGCATCAGGCCATGGCTGTTTTAGGCCGACCAGATGGCAATGGCCGCTATACATTAAAATTATAAGCGATTTTTAGCTAGACTGTGGTTTTAAAATATCGGCGATAATAGTGTTGTAGTCAGTAATTGCCGGAAAATCAGTGATAACAGAACTGGCTTTCTGGCTATCAGGGTTAGCTATGGCTAACAAATGCTTGATACCAAAGTCTCTAGCTGTCTGCAAAATAGGCAAGCTGTCATCTACAAATAAAGTTCTGCTTGGATTAAAGCCAAGGTGATGCTGAACTTTTTGCCATAAGACTACACTTTCTTTAGTTACCCCAAACTGATGGGTAGATATCCGAGTATCAATGTAGCTGGCTAAAGGGGTTTGCTCCACTTTTAGCGCGAGGCTATCAGGGTGCGCATTAGTAAGTAGGACAACTTTACGACCACTTTGCTTTAAAGCTTGCAAAAACACAGCCGCATCTGAGCGCATGGCAATTTTGTCCATGATTTCACGCTTAAGATCAGTTATAGGCAGTTGCAAACGCTGGCACCAATAATCTAAACAATACCATTCTATTTTACCGGCAAGCCGGGTATATTCTTGGGCTAACTGTTGCTGTGCTGACTCCTCACTAATGCCACTAGTTTGGGCCCAACGCTTGGGTAAATAATACTGCCAGAAATAATTATCAAAATGTAAATCTAACAAGGTACCGTCCATATCTAATAAGACGGTATCAATTTCTGACCAATGCAGCATAGGTTTTTCCTAGTATTCGTTTTATAGTACACCTAATGCATTGTAACAGAGCTAGACTATAGACGCAGCGATAGGATTATTATGACAACTAAAAATCAAAAGCCGCAGATACTTCAGCAGCAGCTAGTGGCACAAAGCCAATTATTTAAAATAGAACAATTAGATTTAGAGTTTAGTAATGGTGAGCAGCGAGTGTATGAGCGACTTCGTGGCGGCGGTAATGGTGCCGTTATGATTATACCTTGCCCGGATCCAGATCAGTTCTACTTGGTCAGAGAATACTGCGCCGGCAGTCACGATTACCAGCTGGGGTTTCCTAAAGGGGGAATTGATGCCGGTGAAACCATACTTGAAGCGGCAAATCGAGAGCTAAAAGAAGAGATTGGCTTTGGTGCTAAACGTTTTGTTAGCTTAAAATCCTTGGCTTTAGCCCCTAGTCACTTTAATGCTACAATGCATATAGTGCTGGCATTTGACTTATACCCTGAATCCTTGCCAGGAGACGAACCTGAACCGCTAGAGCTAGTAAGCTGGTCACGCCGTGATAGCCAGCAGTTATTGCTGCAACCTGACTTCACCGAGGCTAGAAGCGTTGCCGGCTTACTATTAGCGCAGCAATATTTGGAAGCGAATCCGGATGTTTTTAACTGAACTGCTTGAGCCCGTTAAAACCGCAGCCTTAGCAGCTGGAACAGAATTATGGCAGTTATACCAAAGCGGTAACTTTGTTCAGCAACAAAAACCTGATCAAAGCCCAGTTACAACCGCTGATCTGGCTGCGAATGCGATTATTATTGAACATTTATCTAAGCTGACTCCGCAAATACCCATTGTTTCTGAAGAGTCGGTATTAGCGCCGTTATCGCAGCGTAATCAATGGCCGCGTTATTGGCTAATTGATCCAATGGATGGCACCCAAGAATTTGTCGCTCGCAGTGGTGACTTTGCGGTAAGTATCGCGTTAGTAGAACATGGTTGGCCAGCTTTAGGGGTGATTTACTGGCCGAAACATCAAGTCTTTTATTACGCTACACGTGGTAATGGCGCATATAAGCAAGATGCAACACTGACCCAACAAATTAATGTAAATCAGTATCAGGCAGGTGATTGTTTAAAAATAGCCGTTAGCCGGCGTCAGCCTTTGCAGCCAATCACTAACTTATTACAAACTGAACAAAATGTTGACTATATAGCACTAGGTAGTTGCTCATTAAAAAGTTGTTTTATCGCTGAGGGTAAAGCCGATTGTTATTTACGAATTGGCCCAACTGGTGAATGGGATACCGGTGCAGTACAAGTGATTGTAGAAGAAGCTGGCGGGCAAATTCTTGATAGTGAATTTGCACCTTTAAGTTATAACCAACGTGAAACTTTGGCTAATCCAAACTTTATGGTATTAGGAAAGGCCAGTATCTCTTGGCAAAAATTAATTAAAGCTAAAGCAACTTTTCGCGATTTGCGGGTATAAGTTTTAGCATTACCTGCGTTGCTTGGGCTAACTAGTTGAGTTTAAGGGGGCTTTTCTTGCTATCTTTTAACACAAAAAAACGCTATTATAGCGCCGAGTTTTTGCTCACTAAATTTATGCTTTTGGCAGAAACACTGAATTAATAAGTCCGCTAGAGACTGCACCCTTACCTACAGTACCCTAGGAGTTACATCATGTCCGAGCTGGATCTGGGCCAATATGGCATCACAGATGTCGCGGAAGTTATTTATAACCCTTCGTATGATCTATTATTTGCAGAAGAAACCCGTACTGACTTGCAAGGTTTTGAGCAAGGCAAACTGACTACATCAGGCGCTGTTTCAGTCGACACAGGTATTTTTACCGGTCGTTCGCCAAAAGATAAGTATATTGTGCGCGACGACACAACACGCGATACCGTGTGGTGGTCAGATCAAGGTAAAAACGATAATAAGCCGATCACGCCGGAAGTATGGTCAGAGTTAAAATCATTAGTTACAACGCAATTATCTGGTAAGCGTTTATTCGTTGTTGATACCTATTGTGGTGCTAATACCGATACTCGCCTTGCGGTTCGCTTTATTACTGAAGTGGCATGGCAGGCACATTTCGTAAAAAATATGTTTATTCGTCCAACAGACGAAGAGTTAAAAACGTATAAGCCAGACTTTATTGTGATGAATGGTGCTAAATGCACTAATCCAAATTGGCAGCAACAAGGTTTAAACTCTGAAAACTTCGTTGCCTTTAACTTAACTGAGCGTATTCAATTAATTGGTGGCACTTGGTACGGTGGTGAAATGAAAAAAGGTATGTTCTCAATGATGAACTACTTTTTACCATTACAAGGCATCGCATCAATGCACTGTTCAGCTAACGTTGGTAAAGACGGTGATGTTGCTGTGTTCTTTGGTTTATCGGGTACAGGTAAAACAACCTTATCAACCGATCCTAAGCGTCAGCTTATTGGTGATGATGAACACGGTTGGGATGATGATGGTGTATTTAACTTCGAAGGTGGTTGTTATGCTAAAACAATTAACTTATCGAAAGAAAATGAACCGGATATCTTCAATGCCATTCGTCGCGATGCGCTATTAGAAAACGTGACTGTGAAAGCTAATGGCGAAGTTGATTATAACGACGGCTCAAAAACTGAAAATACCCGTGTGTCATACCCGATATATCATATTGAAAATATCGTGACACCAGTATCAAAAGCTGGCCATGCGAAAAAAGTTATTTTCTTAACGGCTGATGCTTTTGGTGTATTACCACCGGTATCTAAGTTAACTGAAGAACAAGCTAAGTATCACTTCTTATCTGGTTTTACTGCTAAGTTAGCGGGTACTGAGCGCGGAATTACTGAGCCAACTCCGACTTTCTCAAGTTGTTTTGGTGCTGCTTTCTTAAGCTTACACCCAACTCAGTATGCAGAAGTATTAGGTAAGCGTATGCAAGCCTCAGGTGCTGAAGCCTATTTAGTTAATACAGGCTGGAATGGTACTGGTAAGCGTATTTCGATTAAAGCAACGCGCGCAATTATTGATGCTATTTTAGATGGCAGTATTGAAAATGCAGAATTTGTATCTTTACCTTACTTTAACTTAGCGATGCCAACGGCATTACCAGGTGTAGATGATGCGTCTATTTTAGATCCGCGTAATACTTATGGCCAAGTAAGTGATTGGGATAGTAAAGCGCAAGATTTAGCAAAACTATTTGTTGATAATTTTGTTAAATTTACAGATAACGCTGAAGGTAAAGCTTTAGTTGCAGCTGGTCCGCAACTTTAAGGTGATAATCTTAGAAAATGCCACAGAAGCGTGATGCCGATCAGTTAAGATATTATTAGCGATCAATTGACCGTTCGAATAGCTGTGTAAGAATCCGATGAGTCTATCATTCATCGGATTTTTTTATAAAACTGTTAGAAACTTAAGCTCGCACTTCAATCAACTGTCTGACTGAGCTCTCGTCGTTGGCCGATGTTTTAGAGTCTGATATTATTCAGTCTTGGTTGGCTTCCAACGACGTAGCACCTTACATGAACAAAAAATCACCATGAATGTTATGATTTGGATCGTGATAGGAATGTCACTCTCTCGCAACGAATCCGTACGTCAGTTAATCAATAAGCTGGATATTGTAGTGGATTATGGCGCACGCTGGATAATAAAAATGCCGCTCACTTTTAGTAAGCAGCATTACGCATAAGCAATCTATTTAAAATAATAAATATAATTTACTGCTCTATAGTCTATACTAACTCAAGCTAGCTTGCTGATTTATATCAATATCCTGCTGTGGTTTACCTACTGAGAAAGTGTTACCAGTAAGCAACAGACTTAACCTTTTTATTAAATCTTTCCATTACATAGTATAAAGATAAATTATTTAAATAAATGAGTTCAGGTTTTTTCAGCTAGTCCACATCGGTAAATAGGTATAGAACTATGATGGAGTATTATTTTGTTTAAACGATCATTACAGATTTTTGTTCGAAAAGGTTATTTACTAATTATAAGTATATTTTTTAGCCACCCAGCTTTAAGTAGTAATATTAATTTAATTATTCAAGATCAACATGGCGTGGTATTACCTAACGCTATTGTCGAAATAAATCAAATAAAATCAGATCGCCAAGTTAATGGTCAAATAGTGAAAAAATTACCTATAGCGGTTATGGATCAGGTAAACAAACAATTTTCCCCTGAATTGCTCATTGTCCAGCAAGGACAGTCTGTTAATTTTCCTAATAGCGATAATATTCGTCATCATGTATATTCATTTTCACAAGCTAAATCTTTTCAATTAAAACTTTATTCCGGCCAACCAAAAGATCCAATAAATTTTGATACGCCTGGTGTTGTGGTTCTGGGGTGTAATATTCATGATGCTATGGTTGGCTATATTTACATAGCAAATAGTGCTCAGGTGTATAAAAGTGGTAGTAATGGCGTTGTAAGTTTGCCAATTAATACCCAGCGGGTACAGATCAGTGTTTGGCATGCATTACAAACAGCGCCATTAGAACATAAAAAATTGATAGATATTGATGCTCAAGCCGTTTTACCAATCATTATAAATATCGCATCGCCTGCACCACGGAATACATTTGGCGATCAATTTAAGGGTGTTGATGAGCAATAGTTTACGCAATCGAATAGTTATTTTATGTGTCGGTTTAGTTCTGCTAACCACTGTTGTTAGTTTACTAAGTTTTTGGTGGTCAACTAGTAAAATACAGACACAAAAAGTCAATCAAGATATCAGCGTCGCACAAAATGTTTATAAGCAATATTTAAACTCAAAAGAAAATCTATTATTAACTGCAGCAGAAGTATTAACCTCTGATTTTGGTTTCAAACAGGCGGTTGCCACTCGTGATGCGGCTACCATAAGTAGCGTTTTAGCAAATCATAGTCAACGAATAAATGCAGACTTAATGTTATTGTTAGATCTATCAGGTCAATTAATAACAACTAACAATAACGAAGATAGTTTTACTGATGATCTACAGGCTTTATTGAGTGAGTTATTAAATAATACTCAGCAATCAAACTTTGTTGTATTAAACGGTCAATTATACCAAGTTATCCTGCTCCCTGTTAAAACACCTCGAACCATAGCTTATAGCTTAGTAGGTTTCAAAATTACTAAAGACGTAGCCACTGAACTTAAAAGTTTAACAGGAATGGAAGTAAGCTTTATTGCAAACCAAGATAACCTCGCAATAAGCTCTTTAGTTGTCCAACCCATAAACTTTAGGCTTATTAATTATTTTAACAGTAAAACAACAAGGCTTTTTTTTGGTGAATATGTAGTTTATAAAAATCGTGAAATAAAATTGTCTTCTTTACAAAATCAGTCCGTCATAATTTTACTTAGCGCTGATTTAACTCAAAGTTATCAAGATTTTGAGCAGTTAATTTATTTGAGCATCATGCTGGCGATATTCACTATATTTATTGGCGTTGTAACCAGTAGTTTATTAGCTAATAACTTAACCACGCCTTTGTCAGAGTTAGTTGTTGTAGCTAAACAGTTTGCTAAAGGGAATTATAATTTTGAATTTAAAAGCCAAAAACAAAGCACTGAAATAACCACGCTTATGTATGCTTTTAATAACATGGGTAACGACATTAATAAACGTGAACAACAAATTAGTTATCAAGCACGTCATGATGCATTAACTGGTTTTTATAACCGCTCTGCTATGTTGGATGTGTTAAGTCAGAAGCTGATCAAAAACATTCCTCAAATATTTGTTGCTATTGATATTAAAGGCTTACGTCATATAAATGATAAACTCGGACCGCGTGTAGGCGATGATTGTTTGATCGCGGTAGCACAGCGTATTAGCGGATTTTCAGCTGAATTAGGTGGGTTTCATGCTCGTATTGGCGGAGATGAATTTTTGACGGTTTTTCCGACTGCAGGGGAAACAAATATTCAGCAAGAAATAATAAGTTTAATCGCGCAATTAGAGACGCGTTATACCATCCAAAATTTAAAAATTAACTTACATTTTAGCGTAGGTGTGGTGCAGTATCCTTTGCATGGTGAAATGCCAGAGGATTTAATTCGTCGCGTACTTATAGCTGTTGATAACGCAACACATCACAATAAAAACAGTCACTATTACCAGCAAGGTGAAGATGAAGCATATTTAGAGCGGTTAGCAATGCTGGATGAGCTTAAGCAAGCTATAAACGAAGATGATGGTCAGTTATTTATGACCTATCAACCAAAGCTTAATATGAAATTGAACCAAATTGATAAAGTTGAATCATTGATCCGCTGGCAACGAAAGGATGGTAGTTGGGTATCACCTGATGTGTTTATTGATTTAGCTGAGCAGTCTGGTTTAATTTTAGAATTAACAACTTGGGTGATTAAAACTGTTATCAGTCAAGTTGCTTATTGGCAGCAAAAGGAAATATATTTACAGGCCGCTATTAATGTATCAGCACAAGATATTGCTTTCGCTGGCTTTCATTCGACATTAATTAATACTTTAAGTCAGTATAATGTTACTCCTAGTTTAATTACTATCGAGCTAACCGAGCGCGATATGATTGAAAATGAAGAAAAAGGTATAATTGCATTAGAACAATTAAAAGCGATAGGTGTAAAGATATCTTTAGATGACTATGGCGTAGGTCAAACATCGCTTGGCCGGTTAAAAATGCTACCAATAGATGAACTTAAATTAGATAAATGCTTCATTTTAAAGCTTGATGAATCACAAAAAGATCAATTTATTGTGCAATCGAGTATTACTTTAGGTCATCAATTGGGATTTTCTGTTGTTGCCGAGGGAGTAGAGACCGCTGCTACTCTAAAGCTATTAAAACAGATGCAGTGTGATCATGCACAAGGTTATTATTTAAGTAAACCTTTAAAAGCTGATCTATTGGAGCGATGGTTAGAGGAATACGATGCTATACATTAAATTTTTACTGACGATAATCTTACTAACGCTCAGTTTTTTAACGACTGCCAGTAGCGGTAAACTATTAGCAACACCAGGAGTGTCTCAGATCGAGGGCGCAGCTGGTGGCGGCTTAGTACCTTGGGCGCAACTTGCTGGATATGCAAGCGAAGATGAGGTGTCACTTAACAGTTTTTGTAGCAGAGCAGATGTTACCGACTACAGATTAGATGTATGTGGTGCACAACTTAATATATTTAATCGTGTAGAATTTAGTTATGCACAACAAAGTTTTGATATACACGCTCTTACTACACAAATAAAGCAGTCAATAGTAGGAACAAAAATACGCCTGTATGGTGATGTTGTTTACAGCCGTTGGCCTCAATTGAGCTTAGGCGTCCAACATAAAACATTAAGTGATGGCGCAGTTGCTAGACTAGTAGGCGCTAAGAATATTAGTGGCACAGATGTTTATTTGGCGGCAAGCAAATTACACCTAGGTGCGATAGCTGGATATAACTGGTTCTGGAATTTAACAAGTCGCTACAGCAAAGCTAACCAATTAGGTTTATTGGGTTACGGTGGTCCTAATGACGATAATAAAATATTATTTGAAGCAAGTACCGCGCTATTTTTAAGTCGGCAGGTAGCAGTTGGCATGGAATATCGGCAAAAAGGAAACAATTTAGGACTAGGTGAACAAGACTGGAAAGATATATTTATAGCTTGGATGCCAAATAAGCATATAAGCTTAGCAGCAGCTTACCTAGATTTAGGTAGTATAGCTGGAGTAGAAAACCAAACGGGTTGGTATTTATCAGTAACAGGATATTGGTGATGAAAATATTTATGCTGCTATTATTTCTCATAACAGTATTGGTAAGTTGCAGTAATTACCCAAAAATGAGTCTTTATCAGCAAATAAATGGCCAAGCAGGTATTGAGCGACTGGTAGATAGCTTTATTGAGCAAATTGGTAACGATGAGCAAGTATTTCATTACTTTGAGCACAGTAACATAAGCCATTTTAGGCAAGGCTTTATTAGTCACCTATGTGCTCTTATCCAAGGCCCTTGTAATTATAATGGTGATACTATGGTTGCTATACATACAGGTATGAATATTACTGAAAAAGATTTCAATCATGTCGTTGACTTACTGATTAATGCCATGGAAGAACAAAATATCCCTCACCCTGTACAAAATAAAATAATATCCAACATGGCTCCATTACGTAATGAAATAATTAAAATTTAGGAATATTAATTATTTTGCATTTCAGGTGGCAGTTGAGCAAACTGTTGCTTAGGCATTAAGTTTATACTTTGATGTAACTCGGAAAAAACAATAACAATATCACCGTCTTCTAATTGCTGCATAACATGTTGTACTTTATCGGTTAATGAAACTTCTTTATCGCCGTAGTCTGTTCCTTCACGTAACACATAATATTCAATCAGGTTATTTAACGTGTCAGTATCAAGTTGTTGATGTGGAATGATCATGGTTGTAATTGCTCTTGAATAAAACTGGGAATACGTTGGTTAAGCCAATATATCGGTTTAAAAATAGTGCCAGAAACAAAACCAACATGACCGCCACCTTGGCTAAGCTCATAATGAATATGTTGGTTAAGCTCATCGGCTGATGGGATAACAGCATCGCTAAGGAAAGGATCATCTTTAGCGTGAATGATTAAGGTTGGAATACTAATATGCTGCAAAAAGGCTTTGGCG
Source organism: Rheinheimera sp. WS51 (assembly GCF_050936095.1). Taxonomy (NCBI): domain Bacteria; kingdom Pseudomonadati; phylum Pseudomonadota; class Gammaproteobacteria; order Chromatiales; family Chromatiaceae; genus Rheinheimera; species Rheinheimera sp. WS51. The sequence goes on along the minus strand of NZ_JBOTRC010000010.1, from coordinate 17,911 downwards.
CTGGCTTTTTGATAATAATCTTGGGCGTTAGTAAAACCATGGATAGGCGCGGTAAAGTTATCATCAAATTGCTCTAAATCTCGCACGTTACGTAATTTTTTAAGCGTAAGAGGGATAGGAAAGTCAGGGAATTGTTTTAACTTTAATGCTGTACTACGTTTTAATCGGCCTAATAAATAACGTTGATATATTCTGCTGCTGCCTTGATTAATACGGTTAGCACAGGCGGATAAATCTAAAGGCGGGCAAACAGCAACAGCTGCAGAAAGTGGATTAGCACTGGTTTGTTCTCCGCAATATTTAAGCAGCACATTAGCGCCTAACGAATAGCCTATGGCAACTAAATTTTGCTCTGGAAAACGTTGCTGTATTTCGGCTATAACGTCTGAAAAATCTGCTGTATCGCCACTGTGATAAGCCCTTGGCAGCTTATTAGGTTGGCCGTTACAGCCGCGAAAATGCATAAGTACAGCAGGCCAACGCAGTTGCCGACATTGAGCTAACATGGCTTGAATATAGTGGCTGTTTATATCGCCAGCTAAGCCGTGAAGAAGCACGATTAAAGGTGCATCACTCGCAACTCGCGGTGGCTGCATCCAATTGAGCTGCAATTCGTCACCGTCTGAGAGCGGAAATATCTCTGCTACGGTTGACTGTTTCAGCTTAGGACTTAAATATTTGGCAAAAATAGTTTGTAAGTGGGCATGTTTAAGCCACCAAGCAGGTGTAAATGAAGAATGGATAACTGGTCTGATCTTAGCTTGCAAAACAGCGCTTCCTGATAAACAATGAAAAAAAATACGATGAGTAGCACTTATGGATCGCCGACAATTTATACTTAGTGGTATTGCGTTAGGTGCTGCAACTAGCTTAGGTATCTATGGCTGGCATAGCAGCATTAATGAGAGTAATGATAGTAATGATAGTCAAGATCTGGTGTTAAGCGCACTTTTACCTGCCTTATTGTACGCTGCTTTACCGCAAGATACGACTATGGCACAGCAAGTTATCCGGACAAAAAGGGCAGTCAACGAATTTATGCCTTTTTTACCGCAACGCCAGCAGCAAGAATTACAGCAATTGTTTAGTTTATTAGCCAATAGAGTAGGTCAACTGGCGGTAACGGGACATATGACAGCACTGACAGAATTAAGCCTGCAGCAACGCTGGAAGCTGTTAGCCGATTGGCGCGATAGCTACCTAACTTTATTACAACAAGCGTATCATGGCTTACGTGAGCTGCTATTCGCTGCTTATTATGGCCAGCCGGAACACTGGCAACCATTAAACTATACCGTGCCTAAATATCGTTAATACAAATGCTTGCAATTAAAAGGGAATAAGATGCAGTCACTGGATGCCAGTCAGTTTATTAGCGATCAACATTTCACGGCTGATGTAGTCATTATTGGCTCTGGAGCCGGTGGTGGTATTGCTGCAGAGCAACTCAGTGCAGCGGGCTTTAGTGTTTTATTGCTAGAGGAAGGAGCGTATTACCGGCGTGAGCATTTTGTTATGCAAGAGCGCTGGGCTTATCCTAATTTGTACCAAGAAGGTGCAGCGCGTAAAACCAAAGATCAAGCTATTGGTATTTTACAAGGTAGAACGGTCGGTGGCTCTACAACGGTTAATTGGACAACCTCTATTCGCACGCCACAAGCCACTTTAGATTTTTGGCAGACAGAGTTTGGTCTTAATTTCACAAAAGAAGATGATTTAACGCCTTACTTTCATCTAGCTGAACAACGCTTAAATATTAAACAATGGGCTTTAGCGCCTAATGCTAATAATGCAAAACTACAATATGGCTGTCAGCAGCTAGGCTGGCAGTATACGGTGATAAACCGTAATGTAAGCCATTGCGCAAATTTAGGTTATTGTGGAATGGGCTGCCCAATAGATGCAAAGCAATCTATGTTAGTGAGTACTATTCCTTCTGCGCTACAAAAGGGGGCTAGGTTAATATCTCGGCTTAGTGTTAGACAGCTTGTTTGGCAGGACGATAAAGTACAGGCGTTAGAGGCGGTACCGGTAGATGAACATTTTCAGCCGACTGACACTATAAAGGTACGGATCCAAGCTAAGCATTATATCGTCGCAGCTGGGGCAATTGGCTCTCCGGCTTTATTATTGCGATCTAACGTGCCTAACCCCTCAGGGCGTTTAGGTAAGCATACTTATTTGCACCCGACAGTCGTCAGTGGTGCTGTATTTGCTGAGGACATTAACGGCCATAGTGGCGCACCGCAAAGCATCTATTCGGATCAGTTTGTTTGGCCCGAGGATCCGCAGCAGCTTGGTTACAAATTGGAAGTGCCGCCAATACACCCAGTGCTTATGGCAACTAAACTAATTGGTGTTGGTGAGCAACATGCTAAATTAATGCAGCACTTTAACCGGTTGCAGGTGACTATTGCATTGATGCGCGATGGCTTTCACCCACAAAGCCAAGGTGGCCAAGTGTTATTAGATAAATTTGCACAGCCGGTTTTAGATTACCCGCTAACAGACTATCTATGGCATGGCATGCGACAAGCCTTACTTTCTATGGCCGAGTTGCAATTTGCAGCGGGTGCTAAACAGGTTTTACCACTGCATCACGATGCTAAACTCTATAATAGTTGGCCTGAAGCTAAAGCCGGTATTGAGCAGTTGCCAATGACCGCTTTACGTCAGACAGTGGTTTCGGCCCATGTTATGGGGGGATGTAATATGAGTAAGTCGGCTGAAAAAGGCGTTGTTAATGAACATGGCAGGCATCATCAGTTAACTAATCTGTCGGTATTAGATGGCTCTATTTTGCCAACTAGTCTGGGTGCAAACCCGCAATTAACAATTTATGCCTTGGTATGGAAGCACTGTCAGCATTTAACTACTGAGTTAACATTAGAATAATTTGCAGTTTAGAATATTGCATTACAGAAAAATTGCCACAGCAAACGGGTTGGGATGCGTTTACTGTGGCGAAATAGTTAGCCTAGCTTTCTTTAGCCGTATTGATTTTATAAATGAAATAGACTGCAAAAAATGTACATATACCAAGTAATATCCCTAAGCCAGTAAAAGATGCAAAAATAATTGGATCATTAAAGTATAAATGCCATAGGTCCATAGCAACTCCCCCTTATATAGCATGTTAATATCAACACCATAACGGATTAATCAGTCACTACATTTGATGTAGATCAAGTAAGAGCATTATGTAGCGGGTTATTGCGTTAAAGCTTGGCGTAATTGTGCTATTTGTTGCTGATAACTAACCGTTACAGGTTGTTGCAGTTGCGCTAGATATAATTCAAGCAAGGGAGCTGACGAGGCGTTTTCGACTATAGAATTAGGTGACCCAACAAGTGCTTGTATTAATAACTGCTGCTCTTGTTGCTCGGCAACTAACTCTGCCTTAAGGAGTTGTTGCTTAAAGTGTTGCTGTTGCTGTTTGGTAAGGCAGGCTATTACCGAGGCGCGCCGACGTAAGGAACGCAGACGCTGGGTAATCGCTTTATTAAAGCTGCTAAGGGTTTTATCAAGACTGGCAAGGGTTTGCTTGCTGATGGCTAATTGCTGCTGCTCTAAGTAGCACAGCAGCAGAAGCAAATTAACATTGGCATTGAGTTGGTCTTGCCAAGCTAAGCAGATAGGCTTTACTTGGCTATAATAATCTAAACTAAAGTGCCAGAAATCAGCCGCTTTTAGCTTAGTCATGTTGCTGCCAGAAATCATCGCTTTGTTGTTCAAGCTGCTCTTGAGCTTCAAACCACTCTGTTTCTATGTTAGCTAATTGGCTACTTGCATTGGCTTGCTTGTTTAATAAGGCGGTGAGATCTGCTTTACGCTCAGCGTTATAGATATCACTTTGTCCTAGTAACTGCTCAATCTCAGCAAGTTCTGTTGCCAATTTTTGCTGCTGCTTTTCTAGCTTATCAATTTTCTGCTTTAACGGTCGTAGTAAGTTGCGTAACTCGGCTTCTAAACGTTTTTGATCTTTACGTACTTGGTTGCTATTAGCTGGAGTGGTAACAGCAACATTCGCTTGGCTTTGTTTGGCGTCTTGCTGCAACCATTGATAATAATCATTAAGATCACCATCAAAAGGAGCAACTTTGCCATTAGCGACTAAGTAAAACTCATCGGTGCAGCTGCTTAATAAGTGTCTGTCATGCGAGACAATCACTGTAGCGCCAGTGAATTCTTGTAATGCCATAACAATAGCTTCACGCATATCTAAGTCTAAGTGGTTTGTTGGCTCATCGAGTAATAATAAATTAGGTCTTTGATACACAATAAGTGCCAGTACTAAACGGGCTTTTTCACCACCAGAGAAAGGCGCACAGGCTTCTAAGGCTTTATCACCATAAAAGCCGAAGCCGCCTAGGTAGTCACGTAATTTTTGTTCAGGTACTAAAGGATCTAAACGCACTAAGTGCTGTAGAGGAGAGTCTTGAGGTCTTAAGGTTTCAAGTTGGTGCTGAGCGAAATAGCCTAGGCTAACCCCATTAGCAAACCACACATCACCGCTTTGCGGCTGCATATTGCCAGATAACAACTTAATGAGGGTCGACTTACCCGCACCGTTTCTGCCCAATAAACCAATTCGGCTACCGGGTAATAATTGAAACTTAATTTGACTTAAAATAACCTTATCTGCATAGCCAGCTTGGACATTTTCCATTTTTAATAACGGGTTAGGCAATGATTTTGGTTCGCGAAAGCTAAAGCTAAATGGCGAATCAACATGAGCAGGAGCAAATAAGGTCATGCGCTCTAAGGCTTTAATTCTGCTTTGTGCTTGGCGAGCCTTGGTTGCTTGAGCTTTAAAGCGGTCAATAAACTTCTGTAAGTGTGCAACTTGCAGTTGTTGCTTTTCATAGTTCGCTTGTTGTTGGGCAAGTTGCTCAGCGCGTTGGCGCTCAAACTGGCTATAGTTACCTTTGTATAAGGTTAATGTTTGTCGCTCTATATGAACAATGTTATCGGTAACCGCATCGAGAAAATCGCGGTCATGACTAATCAGCAATAAGGTACCTTGATAATTAGTTAAATATTTTTCTAGCCAAAGTACCGCGTCTAAATCTAAGTGGTTGGTTGGCTCATCGAGCAGCATTAAATCAGCCCGTTGCATTAAGGCACGCGCTAAGTTTAAACGCATACGCCAGCCACCAGAGAATGATTTTACCGCCTTTTGCTGCATTTCCCCGTTAAAGCCTAAGCCATCAAGTAATACTCCCGCCTTAGCTTCGGCTCGGTAACCATCTAAGGCTTCTATCTGCAAATGAACTGCAGCTAAGTCGCTTTCATCACAGTCGGTACGCACTTTCATTAATAATGGATATAATTGCTCATCACCTTGTAAAACATAATCCATGGCACTGCATTCTGCCGCCGGAGTTTCTTGGGCTACAGTGGCAATATCCCAACTTACAGGTAAACTAACTTCACCGGCATCGGCGCTAATTTTACTTTGTAGTAATGCAAATAAACTGGACTTGCCGCAGCCATTAGCGCCGACAATACCCACCTTTTGTCCGGGAAATACGGTAAGATCGGCATGTTGAAATAAGCATTGAATACCGCGACGTAGCTCGACCTGTTGTAGCTGGATCATGTTTTTTCCTGAGCAACTGAATTTGGCTGCTAATTTACCCCTATAACAGTAACAAACCAAGTGTAAAGGTGTAAAATAGCTAGCCTAGTTACGAGTAATAAATTGAGAATTATTATGACTACACGTAAAAAGAAACGTTTTATTGCGGGGGCGACCTGCCCTGAGTGCCATAAGCAAGACACCATGATGTTGTTTTTAGAAAATAATGTTGAAAAAGTAGAGTGTGTTGATTGCGGTTACCAAATGGTACAACCGCAAGAGCAAGTGACTAAAGCTAGCCGAAAGTCAGAGCAGCTGATTGGTGTATTTAAGCCAGAGTAACAATGTAAGCAAGCGTCACTCAGTGGCTTATCGCTCTTTAAGCTATTAGTAATGCGGTGGAAGCGGCTCTTCTTCTGGTCGCAATATGCCCATATCATCGGGGATTTGTTGCATTTTTTCAGCTAACAACTTTATTTGCAGCTGTAGTTTTTCTATACGTTTATGATGCTCTAGTATCTCATTGTTTAAGCTTTGCACTGTATCTTCTTGAAAGGCTAACTTACTTTCAAGCTCGATAATATGCAGATGTAACTCTTCATTAGTTTGACTCATTTTTTATTTCCCACACTTCTGCTATGCCACTAGAGCTTTCGCTAATAAGTTGATTATGACTGATAAACGCCACCGCATGCACCACTGCACTGGCTGGGCGACTATTAGGCTTTACTGATACTTGCCATTGTTGCAGTTCTTGTCCTGTTTGCACATCCCATAGCGCTAACTTTCTGCTTGGTGCACCGGTAGCAATAAAGCGGCCGTCAGGGCTAAAACGTACGGCACTAAAAATTTGTTGGCGAGCCGAGAACTGCAAGCGGCTGATTTGTTCGCCTGTTTGGATATCCCAAATTTGAGCTAAATCTTTACTGTCTGCGGTGAAGGCATAACGACCAGTTGGGTCAAGCGCGACTTTAGTCACTCGGCTAGGATGGCTAAAAGTATGAATAATTTGCGCGCTCTTGGTATCCCATAAATAGGCTTTATAGTCATTCCCCCCCGTTAAGGCGTAGCGGCCATTAGGTGACATGGCAATACTATTTATACGCTCCGTATGGCCAAGAAACTCTAAACGCCGGCCTGTAGCAAGTGTAATATGTTGCACACCGCCATTACTTTTACCTATAAGTAAATGATCGCCATTATTTGATACAGCAACATCACGCACTGTAGCCGCATCAAGCTGCCAAAAACCTCTATTTTTACCGTCGTTAACTTGCCACAGAGCAAAGGTATGTTGGTCAGCCGTTAAAACAACACTATTATCATGACTAATGGCCATGCTAAAAACGTAGTTATCGGTATCCGCTTTATGCTGCCATTGGTATAGTAGGGCATTATTATTTAGATCCCAAAATGCAATACCATCTGTAATTGAGGAAACGACGGCATATTGCGCATCGTCAGATATTGCAGCCGCATAACTACCATTGGCAACATGCAAAAACTGTTGCGAAGGTGCTGGCTGCAGCAATTTTTCACAGCCACTTAGTATAAGTAGAAGAAAAAGTAGCGGATATTTCATTTGGGGTGTTAACCTCATCAATACAAACAGTTAGTATAGAGCAGTTCATTGGACACTATTAAAACATACTTTTGCAGCTTTGCTGCGTAAATCTGGAGAACCAAATGCGCTTAGTTACCAAATTGTCGTTGGTCGCCGTTACTATAATGACCCTTGCGGCTTGCCAAAAAGAAGCAGAACAAAAAACAGTACAATTAGATACTGAACAAGCCAAACAATCATACAGCTTAGGTGTGTCTGCCGGCCGTTATTTAGGCGTGGCTCAAGAAGAGTACGCTAAAATTGATATTACTTTAGATCAAGAGTTAGTTCTACGCGGCGTACAAGATGCGATTGCCGGTAAGGTTGAATTAACTGATGAGCAATTGAAAAGTGTAATGGAAGGTTTAGACCAGCAGTATCAACAAAAACAAATAGCTTTAGTAGAAGCCGAAGCGGCTAAAAATATTGAAGCGGGCAAGGCTTATTTAGCTGAAAACGCAGCTAAAGAAGGCGTTATGGTGACAGAGTCAGGCTTACAATACGAAGTCTTAGAGCAAGGCGACGGTGAGAAACCTACTGCAACTGATATGGTAAAAGTGCATTATTTAGGTACCTTAACTGACGGCACTAAGTTTGATAGTTCATACGATCGTGGCCAGCCAGCTCAGTTCCCGTTAAATCAAGTGATTTCAGGTTGGACTGAAGGGGTACAGTTAATGAGTGTAGGCTCTAAATACAAGTTTACCATTCCATCTGAATTAGCTTATGGTGCTCAAGATAAAGGTATTATTAAGCCAAACAGTGTTTTAGTTTTCGAGGTTGAATTATTAGAAGTTGTTAAGCCAAGCGAAAAGTAAAAAAGTAATAGAATAAAAAAAAGCGGCATAGCCGCTTTTTTTTATTCGTTAAACCGAAACCGAGTTATCTGTTTGAGTTAGGTACAAGGTATTAATTAGTTCATCCTCATAACCAAACCGTTCTTCTAAAGCCTGACCAAGCTTGGATAATTCTATGTCGAAAGGCCCACTCTGACGAGTGCTAAGGTGATCAGCATACTTATCATTAAATTGTAACGCTAAGTCTGTTGAGACAGATATTTTCGGGTACAGCTTTTCAGCTAATTGTCTGCAATTGTTATCTTTAGTGTCAGACTCAGTAATGATACGCTCGTATACTTCAAAGTGACCGGCGGATAGATAATCTAACAATAGCTGGCAAAACTCTTGAACCCGCTGTTGTGTTGGTAAGGTACTACGGTCATTTTCAAATGGCGGTAAAGAGGCTAATTTACAATAACTAACAATAACTTGTTGGCGTTCTTCTAGCCAGTTATCAATAGCTGATAGAGAGCCGCCCCATTTTTGTTGCGCTTTTTGCACACGGGTGTACATTGCCTTCTCCTTAATTACAGCGATGGGCTGTAGTAGAATCTACTTAACGTAATTTTTTACTAAAAATCAACATATATTTCATTGGTCTGCTCTGTTAACCGGATTATGATGATACCAAGACAGAGTACCCTAGAGGTTAAACAATGATCAAACATAGTATGGTGTTAGCGGCAAATAAAACCGCTTATTGGCTAATTGTCAATAAAGGTAAGATTAAACTAACGGCAGAAGGAGAGCTACCTTATGGTGCTTTTAATCAGCTTGATTTAGTCAATGAACCAGAGCAAGTCTGTTTACTGGGAAATTTAGCCGGTGAAGAATGCTATTTAATCATAGATCATGATCAGGTTACGGATGAGCTGAACTTAGTGACACCGCGCGAGCTATTAGTCCAAGGCGAAGAAATATTTGCATTAGCAGCAAGAGCAACACAAGTTGCACTTTTTATACAAACGCATCGTTTTTGTGGCCAATGCGGAAGTGCAATGCATTTAGTCAACTGGGAGCTTGCGGCTTTGTGTCATAAATGTGGCCATCGTTGCTACCCTCGCATTGCTCCTTGTGTGTTAGTTGCTATACAGCGCGAAGGACAAATACTGCTTGCTCGCTCAAGTCGGCATAAACCTGGCTTTTTTTCAATTTTAGCAGGTTTTGTTGAATCGGCAGAAACCTTAGAAAATGCTGCCAAGCGTGAAGTAAAAGAAGAGGTGGGTATTGAAATAACTAATTTACGCTATGTAGGCAGCCAACCTTGGCCTTTTCCCCATTCGCTGATGGCGGGATTTATTGCCGATTATGTTAGCGGTGAGATTGTTTGTCAGCCTGAAGAGATAGAAGAAGCGCATTGGTATGACATTGATAAACTACCACAAGTACCGCCGATAGAAACCTTGTCTGGTTTAATCATTAGACAAATTCAGCAAGCAAAGTACAGTAAATAATAGACAATAAAAAAGCCACAAAAGTGGCTTAACGAAATTTATTGCTAGGACTCGTTTAAACGAGCTTCTTAGTTGTTTTTCTTTACTAGCGCAACAAAGTTATACCAGATTTAACTTTTTAAGACAAGTCTTTTACGGGGCCATGTAAATTTAAAAGTTAACATCATAGCAATTACCACCTAGGCATGGCTGCTTTGGCTTTGGAGTGGTAAAATAGCCACAACTATTTGTTAATGGCGGAGCCAAGATGCAATTAAAAAATGATCGTTACCTTAAAGCCTTATTAAAACAGCCGGTTGATAAAACACCTGTATGGATGATGCGTCAAGCTGGTCGTTACTTACCTGAGTATCGTGCTACTCGAGCTCAGGCTGGTGATTTTATGTCATTATGCCGTAATGCCGAGCTAGCTTGTGAGGTTACATTGCAGCCGTTGCGTCGTTATGCATTAGATGCGGCTATTTTATTTAGTGATATTTTAACTATCCCTGATGCTATGGGCTTAGGACTTTACTTTAGTGAGGGTGAAGGTCCTAAATTTGAACGGCCCCTTCGTACAGCAGCAGATATAGCGAAGTTACCTATTCCTGATCCAGAGCAAGAGCTGCAGTATGTTATGAATGCGGTTCGCACAATTCGCCGTGAGTTAAAGGGCAGTGTGCCTTTAATTGGTTTCTCTGGTAGCCCTTGGACTTTGGCAACTTATATGGTTGAAGGGGGCAGTAGTAAAACTTTCCCTACCATCAAAAAAATGATGTTTACAGATCCCCAAGCCTTACATTTGTTGTTAGATAAGCTAGCAGATAGTGTTATCATTTACTTAAATGCACAAATCAGTGCTGGCGCTCAGTCATTGATGATTTTTGATACTTGGGGCGGAGTGCTAACGCCAAGAGATTATCAAGAGTTTTCATTACATTATATGCAAAAAATTCTTGATGGTTTGACTCGCGAAGCCGATGGCAGAAAGGTGTCTGTAACGTTATTTACTAAAAATGGCGGCTTGTGGCTAGAGACAATCGCTAATACAGGTTGTGATGGTGTAGGTTTAGATTGGACCATAAACATTGGGGATGCTCGCCAGCGTATTGGTGATAAAGTTGCCTTACAAGGTAATATGGACCCTTCAATATTATTAGGTTCACCAGAGCGTATTCGTGCTGAAGTGAAAACTATTCTAGAAAGTTTTGGTACCGGACCAGGCCACGTATTTAACCTTGGTCATGGTATAACACCTGATGTTAATCCTGATAATGTAACAGTATTTATAGATGCCGTGCATGAGTTTAGCGCAGCAATGCAGACAGATACTAAATAAAGCCAGCAAAAAAGCCGCTTTTATACAGCGGCTTTTTTATCTTGTTCTGTTTTACTTATTCAGAATAATCTAATAATAAAGTTTCAAAACTATCATAAGCCCAATTGCGCTGCTTAGCTTCGGCTAATGCTTGCTTTAACATTGATAAACCACGACCTTTTTGTCCCAGCTCAATAAAAGCCACGCCAATAGCTGCTAATAACTTAGGGTTATTTGAATCTATAGCTCTACCTTGTTCAGCTAAACGGATAGCTTTTTGCGGATCGCGTATAACCGGATCACTCGACATGGCTAACAGCTCTGCATAATCAGTAATGGCTGGCATGTACTCTTTTAACGCTGCAATCTCTAAATAAGAGGCCGCTTTGCGAGGGTTAAAATTAGCATTATTCCGATCGAGTAGCTCTTGTGCCAAGAGGTAGGCAGATCGTTCATCACCACCGTCAGCTGATATATGCAGCCAGTTTATCGCTTTATTACGATCTAGCTTACAACCGTTTCCTGAAATTAAACATTGCGCTAAACGATATTGTGCAGACTTAGAGCCATTGACCGCGGCTTTAATGTACCAACTTAATGGTTCAGGGTCTGTAACAATATTATTCTCAGCTAAAATACCGTATAGATACTGATATCGAGCAGATTCCGCATTAGCTGCTGCTAAAATCGCATCAATATATTCATTGCTTTCACGTTGATATTTACGAGCTTTAGCTCCGCTTGAGTTTTCAAGTTTAAATACTTGAGATTGCATCTCTAAGCGAATTGGGTCGCCAAAGATGTCTTTAGGTGATTCAAAGCGCCATTGTTTCATAGCATCAATAACATATTGATTAATACTGTCTATTGGAAAAGCAGCTGCGACCTTAATATTTTCTACCTTACCATCTTCAGCGATATCATAATGCACAACAGCCCAAGCATTAACACCAATCCGGTTAAAGTAAGATGGATAGTCTGGCTCAGGCTTAGTTATTGAGCGTAATCTATGCTCTGCAGGAACAAAGCGGTTGGGTACAGGGTAGAGATTATCAAATAAGGCTTGTTCACCGTATTTATCATTTAACTCGTTATAAACATTTTTGCCTTCTAGTCGTGATTCCAACTGAGTGCGTAATTTGCGATAAGCCTTATCAGCTTCTGGATGATCTCTGTCTTTAGCTATTAGTGTCCATGCATAAGCAAGCTTAAGATCAGGATCAACACCTAAGCCTTCCGCATACATACGTGATAATAAATACTGCGCTTCTACATGGCCAAGCTCGGCTAAAGTTTCCATTTGAGGTTTAGCTAAAGCGTATTCAGCTTGATCAAATAATGCCTTGGCAGTTGGAAAATCGGCTAGCCCTGGTAGTGAATAGGTTAGCCATAAGAATGCCAGACTATACCGAAGTTTCATCATATTTAGCCCCAAGTTACTTTTATATAATTATTATGAATTTGAGTTTACAACGATTTATCAGTCAAAACAAAATTAAATATTTATTCTAACAATAGCTAAAATTATAATTAATAAACAGCAGTTTAATATTAAAATAAACGATTGAAACCATTTAAAGCTGCAACCCGATATGCTTCCGCCATGGTTGGGTAATTAAATGTCGTTTGAATAAAGTATTCTAAGGTATTACCACCATTCTTTTGCATCATGATAGCTTGCCCTATGTGAACAATTTCTGCCGCTCTTTCGCCAAAACAATGAACGCCAAGTATTTCAAGGGTTTCGCGATGAAATAATATTTTTAAACTACCAACATTGGTATTGGCAATTTGGGCTCGTGCTAAATGTTTAAATTGGGCTCGGCCGACTTCATAAGGAACGCGAGCAGAAGTTAACTCTTGCTCGGTTTTACCAACAGAGCTCATTTCTGGAATGGTATAGATACCAACCGGTAAATCATCTATTAAGTGCTCGTCACATTGGCCATTATTAATAATGGCTGCTCCAGCGATTCGGCCTTGATCATAAGCTGCACTGGCTAAGCTCGGATGGCCAATAATATCCCCGACAGCATAGACATTTTCAATACTGGTTTGATAACGATTATTAACTTTAACTTGGCCTCGGCTATCAACGGCTAACCCAATTGCTGCTAGGTTTAAGCTATCAGTATTACCGGTTCGACCATTTGCGAACAATATACAATCAGCTTTCATTTTTTTACCCGATTGTAAATGAAGCACTATGCCATCTTCTCGGCCTTCAATATGAGAAAACTCTTCACCGTGACGAATAGTAATACCTGAATTCCAAAAGTGATAACTAAGCGCATCAGAGATCTCGGCATCCATAAAAGAAAGTAGCCGATCTCGCGTATTCACTAAGTCAACTCTTACGCCTAAACCTCTAAAAATAGAGGCATACTCACAACCAATAACACCGGCACCAAAAATGATGACATGCTTAGGCTCATGCTCTAATGATAAAATGGTATCGCTGTCATAAATGCGCGGATGACTAAAATCAATTTGTGGTGGGCGATAAGGTCTAGAGCCGGTAGCAATGATTATATTAGCAGCGGTTATTTGAAATGAACTGCCTTTGTTAGGGACAATTTTTAGTGTGTTGGCATCAATAAAGCTGGCATCACCTTGAAATAATTTAACATCGTTTCTTTCATAAAAACTACTACGAAGCCGGACTTGTTTACTTATAACACCCGCTGCATGTTTTAAAATATGGGAGAAAGTCATACGGCTGGCTTGATCTTCTAATTGAAATAAAGGGTTTTCTTTATATTCAATATAACGGCTTACAGAATGCCGTAATGCTTTTGAAGGAATTGTGCCCCAATGCGTGCAACCACCGCCTACAGAGTCATACCGTTCAATGACAGCTACCCGTTGACCGCTTTTAGCCAAGTTCATTGCTGTACCTTCACCACCAGGGCCAGTGCCTATAATAATGCTATCAAAATCAAATGAAGGGGGACTTTTCTTCGTTGCCATACATCAGCATCCTTTTCAAATAGATGTCTTTGATAATAACAGCAATTAGAGACAAAAAAAGAGGGAGCAGGGCTTAATGCTGCAATCTTAGACTAAAGTAAATAAAAATTAATGGTTTCTATTACACTTTAAAACTAAGCGTAGCTTTAAAGTGTAATAGAAACGGTAATAAAGAGAATTAACGCCTTATTACCGTTTTTGTTTAGCTATAGTGAGCAGCCAGTTGCGCCCATTGCTGTCTTTGCATGTACAGATGCTGCTTAAATTCGCTATAACGTTGTTTAAACTCATATTGACAGTAGTGCTCAACTAACTGTTTCTTTTTACGTTGAAGTAGTTCTTTTTTAATCTGGTAATAATCTTGAAGTCGACTAATTAGCAAATTATATTCGTGCTCTAAGGTTTGCAGTACCCGTTCTGCATCGGGTAAATGCTTAACTTTTTGTTGTAAACGAATTAATTGCATTTGCAGTTTAGCCTGTTCAATCCGCTCAGGAGGGCAGACACGTAATTTACTGGTTAATCCAAGCCACGAAGCGGCTTTAATAAACCACTTAGTGGGGTCAAAGTGGTACCATTTAATGCCATTACGGTAATCATATTCAAAAATATGGTGAAAATTATGGTAACCCTCACCATAAGTTAAAAAAGCTAAAACAGGATTATCCCGAGCTGAGTTTTTATCCGTATAGGGTTGTTTGCCCCATATATGAGCCAATGAATTAATAAAAAATGTAAAGTGATGGCTTAAGACTAAGCGTAAAACGCCAGCAAGTAATAACATACCTAGCACATTGCCAGTGAATACACCTAGCAATGCAGGAATACCGACATTAGTAATAATCGCTAGACTAACGTAATACTTGTGTTGCCACATAACGATGCGATTTTTTTGTAAATCTTTAACATTACTGTAATCGTAATAACTGTCACCTTGATAATCTCTTAGCATCCATCCGATGTGGCTATACCAAAAGCCTCGGCCTGCAGAATAAGGATCTTTATCATTATTATCGACATGACGATGGTGAACGCGGTGATCAGATGACCAATGTAACGCGCTATTTTGTAGTGCAAAAGCACCGCCGATTGCATAAAGTACTTGTAAAATAGAATGAGCTTCGTAAGTTTTGTGTGCCCATAGTCGGTGATAACCGGCAGTAATTGACATACCGCAGTAGCCAAGACACAGTATGGCTATAAAAATTTCTGTGCCAGTAAAGCCATAGGTTAGGGCATACCAAGGTACAGCGATTGCTGCTACCAAAGAAGACAAGGTAAATAGGATAATATTAGTCCAAATTAGTGCTGGTTTTTTCATTAGGCCTTCATTCAGCTTACATGTGTACGCTCATTCTACTAGTCACAATGTAATGGTCAAGGTATATAATGACATTATGTAAAATATATAGGAGCTAAGGTGACTAGAGCACAGCAAAAAGAGCGTACAAGGCGAGCAATTATTGATGCCGCTTTTTCTCAATTAAGCGCAGATAAAAGCTTTGCTAGTTTAAGTTTGCGTGAAGTTGCACGCGAAGCGGGTATAGCGCCTACGTCTTTTTATCGGCATTTTGCCGATATGGATGAGCTAGGGCTTACTTTAGTCGATGAGGCAGGCTTAATGTTACGGCAGTTAATGCGTCAAGCACGACAGCGTATTGAAAAAAACGGTAGCGTTATTAGTACTTCTATTGAGACCTTTATGGAATTTGTCACCGGTAATAGTAATGTTTTCCGGCTATTACTTCGTGAACGTTCAGGAACTTCTGCTGCATTTAGAAGTGCCGTTGCTAGGGAAATCCAGCACTTTGTCGCTGAATTAGCAGAGTATCTACGTAAAGAAACGGTTTGCCCTGATGAATTAGCCAGGGCACAAGCTGAAGCTATGGTGACGCTAGTGTTTCATGCTGGCGCAGATGCTTTAGATGCTCCTGCTGATCAGTATCCCGTATTAACAAGCCGCACCATTACGCAATTACGCTGGTTGGCGCATGGTGCAGCGGGATATGGTAGAAAACACAAAGCCTAGCGTTTGCGTAACCAAACACCTGTTTCAATATGTGCAGTATAAGGAAACTGATCAAATACAGCGTAGCGCACTATGTCATGGCTTTGGCATAATGTGGTTAAATTGTGCGCTAATGTATTAGGGTTGCAGGAAATATAAATAATATCATTAAAGCCAGCGACTAAGTGTTCTGTTGCGGCATCTAAACCAGCACGAGGCGGATCCACTAAAACCGTATTTAGCTGTAAAGTGGATAAATCGAGCTTTTTAAGCATATTGCCCTGTTGCAACGCAGCAGAAACATCCTCTGCCGACATTTGGATTACTTTTAAATTCTTAACATTATTAAGCTCAATATTATATTCTGCAGACTTAATAGAGGTACGAGAGATCTCTGTCGCAATAACTTGATTAAAACTTGGTGCTAAAGCAATTGAAAAATTACCATTGCCGCAGTATAGCTCTAACAAGTCGTCTGATAACTGATCGGCCACTTGCTTGGCCCAAGTAAGCATTTGCACGTTAACCAAGCCATTAGGTTGAGTAAAGCTACTTTCAATTTGTTGGTAACGTAAAGATTTACCCATTAAATCGAATTGCTCGATAACAAAGTCATTTGAGACCATAAGTTTCTGTTTACGGGCACGGCCGATAAACTTAACATTATAATGTGGGGCCAGTTGCTCTGTTAATTGTTGCGCCTGCTCTAACCAAGTGTCATCAAGTGGTTTTTTATAAATTAACGAGACTAATAGCTCACCGGATAAAGTCGCTAAATAATCTATTTGGTATAATTTATAGCGTAACTCATGGTTAAACTGTAATTGTTTCAGTAAAACTGGCATAAAGTCAGCGATAGTACGACAAGCAACAGGGAAATAATCAATGCGAATTTTGGCTTTAGTTGCTGGATCAAACATCACATGATAAATGTCATCACCATCATGCCAAATTCGAAACTCAGCCCGTAATCGGTAATGTTCAGGTTCAGAGGTAAAGACCTGTGGGGCGGGTGGCGAAAACTCGGCAAGAAGTTGACTTACTTCAGCAACCTTTGCTTTTAGTTGGGTGGAATACTGTTCGGGAAAAACCTGACCTACGCTCATCTGGCAACTCTACTGCGAAAAAGACCATTTTAAGACAGACAGAAGTGAAGATCCAATCGGATTAGCATTTAGCCACAGAGGTAACAGATAAAGCACTATATAAAGAACAGTAAAATACCTCTTTATATAGTGCAGGAAAATTAAAGATATACTTTATTCTTGGTTGTCTTCGTTTTCTTGACGCTCTTTGGCTTCTCGTACTTTTAAAGTCCGCTCAAGGAAGTTGAAGTCATTTAATTTTGCAATCATCTTAGCACCATCTTTTTGCGCAACTTCAACAAACCCGAAACCACGACGACGACCTGTTTGACGATCTTTCATTAAACGAACATTAATAACGATACCATAACCTTGAAATAGATCACGTACAGCATCTTCATTAGCACGATAAGGTAAATTACCAACATATAATGTCGTAGTTTCACCAGTATAAGCTTGAGCAGCTGCTATATTCTTAGCTTGCTTAGGCGCAGATTTAACATCTACAAGTATTGGAACACAAATACCAGCAAGCAATACACCTATTACTACATAAACGGCTTGAGGTAATCCTAATGAAGGTAAAAAGTAAAACGTGGCGAATGATATAACAGCTAAAGCCAATGTAAATGGCAAAGAAGCACGAAAAATGGGCAACATAATAATAATCCTAAATACGCTATTCTAGTTATTGGAATGCTTTAATTAGTTAAAGCAGCTTTATCTTAGCGATTAAGCAGCAAACCGCAACTATTAACTTAACTAGAATAACAATGAATTTGCCGCATAAATGGACAAAAAGTCGTTTTAATAAGCAAACAAGCTGCAAAAACATTATTTTTTTAAATAACCGCTTGCGCATCAATTAAAAGGCTCTATAATGCGCGCCATGCCAACGGGGATACGCAGTAAGGTAGCTCGGAAGGGTTTAGAAAGTGAATCAAAATTCTTTTAAAAAGACGCTTGACACACCGGCTTAAATCTCTAAAATGGCGCCCTCGCTTCGAAGCTGGTTTAAACGGCTCGAAACGGGAAAATAAGTCAGGTGTGATAATGACTTTTACGCTAACCAGC